>DASXJY010000197.1:0-6578 GCA_036497115.1 Solirubrobacteraceae bacterium | reverse complement strand
GCGGAACGGCGAGCACCGGGCAGCCCGTGGCCAGCGCCCGGACCAGCGTCCCGTGGCCGGCGTGGCAGATCACCAGCGCGCACCCCGGCATCGTCTGCGAGTACGACAGCCACTCGACCAGCCGGGTATTGGCGGCGACGGCGGCCGGCCGGCTCAGCGGCCGCCGGTTCCAGGTGGCCAGGACGCGGATCGGCATGCCCGCCAGCCCGACCAGGGCCGCCCGCAGCAACCGGTGCTCAGGATCCTGCGCGGTCGAGGGGGCGACAAGGACAAGCGGCGCCTCTCCCGGCGGCGGTTGCACGGGGGCAAACGGCGGCTCCCACATCACCGGCCCGACGACGTGGACGTGCTCGGGCCAGCGGCGCGGGTACTCGAGCTGGGGAAATGTGGCGACCAGGCACAGCTCCTGGCTGAGCCCGCCGTGAAAGCGCTCCACCGGCCCCAGGCCGAGCCGCCTCCGCGTGTCGTTGAGCTCTTCGCGCCCCCGGCGCAGGCCCGCCGCCACCGGCCGGTCGAACACCCGCCACAGGGCGGCGCCGACCCGCGTGCTGGGCATCCGGGCGCCGAAGGCGTAGGGCGCAAACCCCGGCTGGCCCACGGGGTAGACGTGTGGGATCAGGGTCGCCGCCGGTATGCCCTCGAGCTCGGCGGCCAGCGCCGGCGCGAGGGTGAGGATGTCATGGACGACGACGTCGGGGGCGGCCTCGGCGACCGCCGGGCGCGTCTGCGCGGTGGCCATGACCACCGCCTCGTATGGCTGCAGCGGCTGCTCGCGGGTGGGGAAGGTGGGGTATTCGGGCGAGGCGGTGAAGCGCATCCCCTCGGCCTCGACGTACTCGCGCCAGCGCACCCAGGTCTCGTACGTGACCCGGTGCCCGCGCGCCGCCAGCTCAGCACCGAGCGCGAGCATCGGAAAGGCGTGGCCCGGCTGACCGAAGGCGCCGAGAAAGAAGCGCAGGGGCCCGCCGGAGAGGCCGGGGTCTCCGGCGGCGCCGCTCTGCCGCCGCTCACCGGCGGGCGAAACCGGCGGCTCGGTCAAGCCGCCAGCTCGGCCACCGCGCGCAGCTGCTGGACCCGCTCGTCGGCGTTGAAGGCCATCGGCGAGACCATCAGCGTCCCCACGCCGGCCTCGCGGAACGCGGCCAGGCGGTCACGGACCACGTCGGGGGGTCCACAGAGCGAAACCGCATCGATCAGCTCTGCCGGGATCGCCTCGGCGGCCTCGGCCTTCTTGCCCTCCAGATACAGGTCCTGGATCTCCTGTGCCGCTGCTTCGTGGCCGTAGCGCCTGACCAGGTTGTTGTAGAAGTTTTGCCGGCGCGAGCCCATGCCCCCGATGTACAGAGCGAGGACCGGGCGCATGAGGTTGCGGGCCTGGTCGCGGTCCTCGGAAATGTAGGACTGGACGGTGGGGGCGATGTCGAAGCCGTCGAGCGAGCGTCCCGAGCGCTGTGCCCCCTCCTGCAGCAGCTGTCGGAAGTCAGCCACATGCTCGGGCGAGAAGAAGGTGGGAATCCAGCCGTCGGCAATCTCACCGGCCAGCGCCGTGTTCTTGGGACCGATGGCGGCGAGGTAGATGGGGATTCGATCCTGAACCGGGGTGATCATCAGCTTCAGCGCCTTGCCCGGACCGTCGGGGAGGGGAAGCTCGAGCGTCTCGCCCTTGAACTCGAGCCGCTCGCGCGCCAGCGCCCTACGGACGACGGCGACGTACTCCCGGGTCCGCTGCAGCTGACGGGCGAAGCGCTGCCCGTGCCACCCTTCGGCCACCTGGGGTCCCGAGGACCCGATGCCGAGGATCATCCGCCCCGCTGAGAGCTCGTCGATCGTGGCGGCGGTCATCGCCGTCATCGCGGGGCTTCGCCCGGGCATCTGGAAGATGGCGGCACCGAGCTTGATCTTGGTGGTGCCGGCGGCCAGCCAGGCCAGCACGGTGGCGGCGTCCGATCCGTAGGCCTCGGCCGCCCAGACTGACTCATAGCCGAGCCGCTCGGCCTCCTGGACGACCAGCAACTGGTCTTGTGGCCCCATGCCGAGCCCCCAGTAGCCGATGTTCACTCCGAGCTTCATTTGCAAGGTTCCTTTCGCCGCCAGGAGATCTCTTGAGAGCGCAGACGGCCACGCGTAGAGTGACCACGCCTCCGGCTCAACGGTGGCGAACCCTATGCGAACCCGGCGACGAGCGACCATCGAGGACCTGAGGCTGGCGATCGACTGCCTGCCGCGCCACACCAGGGTGGCGATGCTCGACGGCATCGCCGCCAACGAGATCATCGCCGGCGCCTACGCCACCCCCGACGGCGTGTGCCCGATGCTCGCCGCCCACCGGGCCGGCGGTCGGACCAACCTGATCTCATTCGCCAAGGCGTGGGATCGGTTCGCGTTTCGCGACGCGCGGACACAGCGGGCTCGCCGCGCCACCGAGCGCGAGCTGCGGACGCTCAAGGCCCACCTCGAGGCAAGTCTGCTCGCCGAGGATGCGCCGATCGAGGAGCTGGCAGCGGCGCGCCGGGAGCATCTCGAGCTCGTGGAGCGGCGCCAGCGCGAGCGCGAGCAGGCCGCGCCGCCCGTCGGCAAATCGCCCCCGGCGACGACGCCCGGACGTGATCCGGCAGCCCAGCGGCCGGGGGATCCCGACCGCAGCCGCGCTCTGGGCAACCGGCCGGGCTGGGCCTGGACCCGGGTTGTCCGCCGCTACGACGAATACGAGCGGGTCCTGGAGCGGCTGGAGAGCGAGCGCGAGGCGGCCGCGGCCCAGACGCCGGTCTCGCCCCGCCGCTGAACGGCCTCCCGGACAGCACGTCGCGAGTCCGCATCCGGCCGTAGCTGCGAGCGCCACCCGATCGCTGCCCGCTCCGCCCTCGGCGTGATACTTGCGGCGTGAGCGATCAAGCGCAGCCGGAAGGATTCGACGAAGCGGTGCCCCCGGGCGCATTCGAGGTGCAGGAAGAGCGGCGCACCAGCCCGGTCGAGCTGCTCTGGGACCTGGTGTTCGTGTTCGCGGTCACCCAGGTGACGACGCTGCTGGCGGCCAACCCGACCTGGAGCCGGTTTGGCGAGTCGATGCTCGTGCTGGCGCTCGTGTGGTGGGCGTGGTCGGCCTTCGTGTGGGCCGCCAACGCCCAGGCCACCGGCTCGCGGACACTGCGCGCCTATCTGCTCATGTCCACGGTGCTGATCTTCGTGGTCGGGCTGGCGCTGCCGCAGGCATTCGGACGCGAGGCGCTGCTGTTCACGATCGCCTACGCCGTGGTGCGGTTCCTGCACCTGGCGCTGTACGTCGACGCTTCGCGCGCGGGCAACGCCTCGCGGTCGGCGATCGCCGGATTCGGCACGACCGTGATCGTGGGCATGGCGCTGCTGATCGCGGGGGCGGCCTTCCTGCACGGCTGGCACCGGGCACTGCTGTGGACCGTCGCGGTGGTGATCGACTACGCCGGACCGGCGTGGCTGACCCGGGAGCGGCTCCGGGGGCTGCAGCGCGTGTCGGTGGCGCATTTCGCCGAACGCTACGGCTCGTTCGTGATCATCTGCCTCGGGGAATCGGTGGTGGCGCTCGGGGTGGGGGTGGGGAGCAGCGAGAGCACCCTGACCACGGCGCAGGTGCTTGGCACCACGCTGGCCCTGCTGATCGCCGTCGGCATGTGGTGGATCTACTTCGACCGCTTCGCCGAGCGCGCCGCCGCGCGCCTTCGCGAACACGAGGATCCGGTCCTCGCCGCCGCCGACGGCTACAGCTACATCCACCTGGTGATCGTGGCCGGGATCATCATCTTCGACGGCGGCGTCAAGCTGGTCGTCCACAACTCGGCGACGGCGCCGATGCCGGCTCCGGGAAGGCTGCTGATGTGCGGCGGAGTGGCCATCTTCCTGCTCGGCCTGGCCGGGTTTCGCCTGCGCATGTTCGGAGAGGTCAGCTACGGGCTGCTGACGGTGGCGGCGGCACTGATGGCCCTCTATGAGTGGGGTGGCTCGCTTCCCGCCTGGGCCATCGGCGCCGGCATCGCCGCGCTGGTGGGAGCGATGTGCGGGTTCGGATCGCTGGCCTCGACGGCGCCGGGGGCCAAGGCGCCGGCCTCAGGCCCGAGGCCGGGCGGCGCGCCACCGCCGGGGGCGCCGCGGGCCGAGGCCGAGGTCCTGGGGCCCGCCGCGGACTAGCCAACCGGCCGCGGTGGGATAACTACGTGGTGCCCGCACCGCGAAGCGCCGCACGGCCGCGATCCTCCCGGGGCTCTGCGACGGCCCTCGACCCCGCGGAGCTGCGCCGGCAGGCGGCCAGCACGATCCGCCATCCCCTGACTCGCTCGTTGCTGCTGCTGACCTTCAGCACCGGCCTGGTCGACGCCGCCAGCTACCTGGGGCTCGGCCACGTGTTCACCGCCAACATGACCGGCAACATCGTGCTGCTCGGTTTCGGGATCGCGGGCGCGGGGGGCCTGACGGTTGTGGCGCCGTTGATCTCGTTGTCGGCCTTTGTCCTCGGCGCGGGCCTGGGCGGAGCCCTGGCGCGGCCGGCCAGCAACCAGGAGCGGAGCCTGTACCGCGCCCTGGCCATCGAGACGGCGCTGATCGCGGTGGCGGCGGTGTTCGCCGCGGTCGTGGAGGTGCGCACGGCGAATGTCTCCTCCTACCTGGTGATCGCGTTGCTGGCCTTCGCGATGGGCCTTCGCAACGCCACGGTGAGAAAGCTCGCCGTCCCCGATCTGAGCACCACAGTGCTGACCATGACCCTGACCGCGCTGGCCTCCGACTCTCGGCCCGCCGGCGGCTCTGGAGCGGGCACGGTGCGGCGCAGCGCGGCGGTGATCTCGATGCTGGTCGGCGCGCTGTGCGGGGCGCTGCTGTTGCAGGTGCACCTGTGGCTTGTCCTGGCGGTTGCCGCGGCGGTGGCGATGGCGACCCGGATCGCCTACCGGGCGGCGCCGCGTCCTCCCCGGGCCCGGTCTCGCTACGGGCCGACGGCTGCCGGCTGACGAGCGCCCAAGCCGCTGCTCGGGGCTAAGGTGAACCCCAGCATGAAAGCCAGCTCGGCAATTCTCAGCTCCCGGGGCGCTCCGTGAGGGTCCTGGTCACCGGTGCCACCGGCACCATCGGGCTGGCCCTGGCCGACCGACTGCGCGCTCGAGGCGACAAGGTGGTGGCGCTGTCGCGCGATCCCGAGCGGGCCCAGCGGGTGCTCGGCGACGGCGCCGAGGTTCACCCCTGGGCCTCGCCGACCGACGAGGCGCCGCCCCCCGAGGCCCTGACTAACACCGGGGCCGTCGTCAACCTGCTGGGTGAGCCGGTAGCTCAGCGCTGGACCGAGGCGGCCAAGCGGACGATCCGGGACTCGCGCGTGCTCGCCACGAGGTCACTGGTATCGGCGCTGACGGCACTGCCCGACGGGGAGCGCCCCGCCGTCCTGATCTCGCAGTCTGCCACCGGCTTCTACGGGCCCCGGGAGGACGCCCCGCTTGACGAGCAGGCCTCGCCCGGCGCCGATTTCCTGGCCCGGGTCGTCGTGGAGTGGGAGCGTGAGGCCGCCCAAGCGGCGCCGGCGCTCCGCGTCGTCTGCACGCGGACCGGAGTGGTGCTGTCGCCAGGCGCGGGCGCCCTGGCCAAGATGCTCCCGTTCTTCCGGCTTGGCATCGGGGGCCCGGTGGCCGGAGGGCAGCAGTACGTCCCGTGGGTTCACCTCGACGATGTCGTCGGCGCGCTTTTGTGCTGTCTGGACAATGCCGACGCCGGCGGGCCGATCAACGTCACAGCTCCGAACCCGGTCACCAACGCGGAGCTGTCGCGGACGCTGGGGCGGGTCCTGGGTCGCCCGGCGGTGCTTCCGGTACCGGGAACGGCGTTGAAGCTGCTCTACGGGGAGATGGCCGAGATCGTGACCACCGGGCAGCGGGTGGTCCCGGCGCGCCTCAGCCAACTCGGCTACGCCTTCGACCACCCGGAGCTCGAAGCGGCGCTGCGCGACGTCCTCGAGGGTTCCTGAGGGGCTACCGGCTGGCCGAGGGGTCTACGGTGACGATGGGTGGTGAGAGCTGCCGGCTGGTGCGCGATTCGTTGATGTTTGTTGGCGTCGGCTGGCGCTGTCGCTCGGCGAAATGTCATTTAGATCCCGCCTGTAGCGCAGGTGTGGACAGGGTGTACGCGTGCCCATCCTGGTGAGCAATCCGGTTCTGCTGCTGGTGACGGGGTGGTCCGGAACGGGGCGGGGACCCCGACCATCCTGGTCCGAGGCCCCCGGGCCGGGATGTGGGGCGCGGTCCCGGCCGCAGGAAGAGAACGACCTAGAACGGTTGAATCTAACGGTTGGTGCGCCATTAATGAGGGATCGCAAGCCGGGGGCGTCTCGACTGCGTCAATCCACCGGAAACTGTCGTGTCTTGAGGGGCTTGGCGTTGTGTGTTGGTGTGGTCGGAGATATGACGGGTTTTAAGGTCACATAGTGAGTTTTGACCTCCAGGGTGGTAGTGAAAACGAAGGATGGTTAGGTTTTGTATCCGGTCGTTGTTAGCGATCGTGGTGAGCGTTTTTGCTCTGGGGGTCAGTTCGGTCTTCGCAGTGAGCGCGTTAGCCGACGGTTCGTCGTC
>DASXJY010000196.1:0-39925 GCA_036497115.1 Solirubrobacteraceae bacterium | reverse complement strand
GCGGCCAGCCACAGGCCGCTGAAGCTGCCGTAGGCCAGCAGCAGCCAGATCCCGAGACCGGCGAGGAGGATCGCGAAGCCCTGACCGAGCCGCGCCGCGACCTCGGTGCCGCGACGCTTGTCGGCGGTCAGCCGCCAGACGAGTGCGCGGACGATCCGCCCGCCGTCAAGCGGGAAAGCGGGAACGATGTTGAACAGGAACAGCAGCACGTTCATCGGCAACAGCCAGCTCAGTGACAGCAGCACGGGGGTGATCTGGATGTCCTGGTCAAGGACGATCGCGTGCGTCAGGCGGTGAGCGCCGACGATCGCCATGTCAACTCCGAGGCACACTAGGATCACCAGCAGCGTGGCCACCGGCCCCGCCACCGCGATCTTGAACTCCTCGCCCGGCGATGCGGCGTCGCGGCTCATCTTGGTTAGTCCACCGAACAGGAACAGATCAATTTGCCGGACCTCGATTCCCTGCCGGCGAGCCACCAGCGCGTGGCCGAGCTCGTGCACGATCAGCGACGCGAACAGGAGCAGAACGCTGACCACGGTGGTCAGATACGCCACCGCGTCGGAGCTGTGCAGCGTCTGGCGAAACGGGGTCGAGAGCAAGAAGATCAGCAGGAACAGGATCACGAACCAGCTGGCGTCGACCCCGACCCGGAGGCCAAACACCTCGAACAATTTGATCGATGTCGAGCGGCGCGACATGCTGCAATGGTCGCACAGGCGCGTGCACGTTCTGCAGGCGCTGCAAATGAGTTCAGGAGAAATGAATGACTGATCGTCTCGACGCGCTGAAGCGTCGGATGGCTGACCTAGCCGATCTGCACCACGCGGCCTCGCTGGCCAGCTGGGATCAGCAGACGATGATGCCGCCTCGGGGCGGCCAGAGCCGGGCCGATTCGCTGGCCACACTGGAGCGCATCGCTCACCAGCTGATGGTCTCCGACGAGACCGGGCGACTGATCGAGGGCGCAGCCGCCGAGCTCAACGGGACCCCTTACGACTCCGACGACGCCAGCCTGGTGCGGCTGGTGCGCCGCAACTGGGAGAAGGCGCGCCGGGTGCCGGCCGACTTGGCCGAGGAACTCGCGCGTGCGGCATCGGTGGGCCAGGAGGCGTGGGTGGTGGCGCGCGAGTCATCTGACTTCGCGTCGTTTGCCGGCCACCTGGAGCACAACGTCGAGCTGGTCCGCCGTTACATCGACTGCCATGCCGGCGCCGGCGGCTTTGAATGTGGTTACGACGTCGTGCTCGACGACTACGAGCCGCAGATGAAGACGAGCACTGTGGCGGCGCTGTTCGACGAGCTCAAGCAGGAGCTGGTGCCCCTGATCGCCGAGGTGACCGCCAAGTCGCAGGCCGTCGATGACAGTCCCGTGCACGGCCACTTCCCGGTGTCTGATCAGCGGCGGCTGGTGGCTGAGATCGTCGGGATGATGGGATTTGAGAAAGCCGGGTGGCGGATCGATGACACCGTGCATCCGTTCGCGACGAGCATCGGCGGCGGCGACGTGCGGATCACCACGCGGTGGGACGAGTCGTACTTCCCGGCCGGTCTGTACGGGGCGATGCACGAATGTGGACACGGCCTCTACGAAGCCGGGATCCCCGATTCGCTTCGCCGCTCACCGCTGGGCAGCGGCGAATCGCTGGGCATGCACGAGTCCCAGAGCCGGCTGTGGGAGAACATGGTGGGACGGGGCCGGTCCTTCTGCGGGGTGCTGGCCCCGCGCATCGCCGAGGTGTTCGGCGGCTCGCTCGCCGGGCTGGAGCCCGATGCGCTCTACCGGGCTGTCAACTCCGTCACCCCATCGTTCATCCGCGTCGAGGCCGACGAGGCAACTTACTCGCTGCACATCATCCTGCGCTTCGAGCTCGAGCAGGAGCTCCTGGACGGCCGGCTCGCGGTGCGAGATCTGCCGGAGGCCTGGAACGCTCGCTTCAAGGACTACTTCGGGCTCGACGTCGACAACGACGCCGACGGCGTGCTCCAGGACGTTCACTGGTCGGCGGGACTGATCGGCTACTTCCCCACCTACGCGATCGGCAACCTGATCGCCGGCCAGCTGTGGGAGCTGGCCCATGCTCAGACGCCCGACCTCGACCAACGGATTGCCACCGGCGAGCTGGCCCCGCTACGCCAGTGGCTTGGCCAGCACGTTCATCGCTACGGGTCGAAGTTCACCACCACCGAGATCCTCGAACGTGAATCGGCGGGTCCAATCTCGGTCGCCCCGTTTACGCGTTATCTCAAGGGCAAGCTGGGGGATGTCTACGGCCTCGAGCTCGGCGCCTGAGGACGGGCCGGCGCTCGGGCGACGGCCACGTATAGCATCGAGAGCGAGAAAACGAAAGCCGTCGCGGACGCGCTGGCCGGCGTGTCGCGCGGGTGTCAAGGAAGGAAAACCAATCCATGAGTACGTCCTCAGACGGTGGTAAGGCACCGGTTAGAGTCGCGGTGACCGGCGCCGCCGGCCAGATCGGCTACGCGCTCCTGTTCCGCATCGCCAGCGGTCAGCTGCTCGGGCCCGACACCCCGGTGCACCTCTCGCTGCTCGAGATTCCCGACGCCGTCAAGGCGGCCGAGGGCACGGCGATGGAGCTGGATGACTGCGCCTTCCCCCTCCTGTCCGGGATCGATATCCACGACGATCCAAACCAGGCCTTCGACGCCACCAACATCGCGCTGCTGGTCGGGGCTCGCCCCCGCACCAAGGGCATGGAGCGAAGCGACCTGCTCGAGGCCAACGGCGGGATCTTCAAGCCCCAGGGCCGAGCGCTCAACGATCGCGCCGCGTCTGACATCAAGGTGCTCGTGGTCGGTAACCCGGCCAACACCAACTGCCTGATCGCGCAGAGCAACGCTCCCGATATCCCCCGAGAGCGATTCACCGCGATGATGCGCCTGGACCACAACCGGGCGATTGCTCAGGTGGCCAAAAAGACCGGCGCCCAGATCAGTGAGGTGACCAACATGTCGGTGTGGGGCAACCATTCGGCGACCCAGTACCCCGACGTATTCCACGCCAAGGTCCGGGGCGGCTCGGCCGCCGAAGCGATCGGCGACCACGAGTGGGTAGAGAGCGACTTCATCCCCACCGTGCAGAAGCGCGGCGCAGCGATCATCGAAGCCCGTGGCTCGTCAAGCGCGGCGTCGGCAGCCAACGCGGCCATCGATCACGTCCGTGATTGGGTGCTCGGGACGCCGCCGGGCGATTGGGTGTCGATGGCGGTGGCCAGCGACGGCTCCTACGGTATTGGCGAAGGGATCTTCTCCGGTCACCCCTGTACCTGCTCAGGTGGCAACTACGAGGTCGTTGCCGGCCTCGAGCTCGACGACTTTTCGCGCTCGCGAATCGACGCGACCGTCAAGGAACTGCGTGATGAGCGTGACGCCGTGGCCGAGCTGGGCCTGATCTAGCCGGACCGCACTCGGGCCCCCTCCAGGGGGGTTTAGGTGACATCCGGGCCCGTGGCTGGTGTGCCGCGAGCCCGGATGTCACGCCCCCGGCATCACGGCTAGGCGGCTGCCTCGGCGGGGTGCCAGCCCTGCCCGTTGCGCTTGACCTCGCCGTCCTCAACGAGCTTCGGCATCACTCGATAGAGGTAGTTCGGCTCGATCTTCAACGCCTGGGCGATCTCCGGAATCGTGATCCCGGGCTTTGAGCGCACCAATTCCAGAGCCTGCGTGGCACGTGTGTTACCGGACCGGCGACCGCGTGGCCGGCCGGCTCGGCGAGCCACACGACGCGGCGCGCGGCGCGCGCTCGAGCTTGAGTTCGAACCCGAGCCAGCCGGTCGGCCCGGTCCGCGACGACTGCCGGTGAGTGCCGAGCGGGCCGCCTCGAGCCTCGAGACCTCCTGCTTGAGTTCGGCCAGTCTGGAGTCGATGTCCTTGACCGTACTGTCAACGAAATCCGCCAACTTGATCTACCCTCCGTGTTTGTAGACGTAAGTGTTCAACCCAAAAGATACACAACAGTTACAGGGCGCACTGTTGGTTTTCTGGTTGGAGCCCTTGGCGGGGGCCTCGCCCAGCGTCAGCCCCGTTCCAGAAGCTCCTTGAGCTTTGTTAGTGAACGGTGAGCTTCGCGTTGGGAAGTCGCTCCGACGATCACGCGGCTGGCCACGGCGCCGAGCCGTCCGCCGGGGGTCTTGAACTCGTTCGTGTAATGAAACCGGGTGCGTGCGTCGTCGAGTTTGGTCAGCTGATACTGAATCGCCGCCTGCGAATGCGCGGGACCCGTTCCCTCCCACTGGGCTGAGTTGGGAGGACTCAGAGAGACAACCTCCCACTTGACGTTGAAGGTGATCCCACGGACGTGCATCGCCTGCTCGAGCCGGGAGCCTCGGCGCAGCGGAGAGTCCGACACGTTCTTGACCGACCGGTGGATCGTTACCCAGTCGCCGAAACGGGTGGGATCCATGACCGTCTCCCAGACCTCTTCGATCGGTGCGGCGATTTCTATGTCGGCGTTCACGGTGCTCATAAACGTGCGCGCACACTAACGACCCGACAGCAATGCAGTCGCCTCGAAGATCAAGCGGGCATCCTCGCTAGCGAGCCGCCAGAGGCTCGGTCTGTTCCCAAACCCGCAGCGCCCGCTCGATCGCCGCCTCAAGTGAATGGAGTCTGACGTTCAGTAACCGGGCGGCGTCCGGCTCGGCTCGCGGGAGCAGGTCGGTGCCGAGGCTCTCCATCAGCGGTCCGATCAACTCGTGCTCCTCACCGGCGATGACGGTCGCGATGTGGCTGGCGATCGGGGTCAGGGTGAGGCGCCCCAGCCGCAGGGTGGCCCGGTCGACGAGCATCAGGTCGCGGATCCGGGCGATCAGCTCCCCGTAGGAGACGACGTCGGGGCCGGCGGCGTCAAGCGCGCGGCCGCCCACCCCGTCGCTGGTGGCACATCGCGCCAGCAGCTCGGCGACGTCGCGCTCGTCGATCGGCGTGGTCAGGTTGTCGCGCCAGGCGGGCAGGGCCAGCACGGGCAGGCGCTCGACCAGGTGCACGAGAAAGCGAAACGGGCGCGACCTGGCGCCGATCACGATCGAGGCCCGCAGGGCCACCGATGACGGGGCACCCGCGAGCAGGATCCGCTCGACCTCGACCCGGCTGGCCAGGTGGTTTGACTGCGGCCCGCCCGGCGGGACCAGGCCGCCGAGATAGACGATCCGTTTCACCCCAGCGGTGGCCGCGGCGGCCACGAACCGCTCGGCAGCCAGCCGCTCGCGGGCGGCGAACGCGTTTGAGTCCCCGTGCTCCATCGAGTGGATCAGAAAGTAGGCCACGTCGACGCCATCTAGCGCCCGGGACAGGCCGCGGCCGGAGACGGCGTCGCCTTCGAAGATCGGGATCTCGGCCGGCTCGTTTCCGCGAGCGCGAACGAGTCCGCGGACGCTGTGACCGTCACGCTGCAGCCGCGGCACCACCAGCGAGCCGATGTAGCCCGAGACACCAGTGACGAGGATGTTCACAGCGGCGGCGCTACCCACCGAGCGGGGGTGACGAAGCAGCGATTCAGATCGGTGGCGCGGGGGGCGCCGGCCAGGGCCAGCGCGGTGTCGAATTCGCTGAGGAGGATCTCCACCACGCGCCGCACCCCGTCGGCCCCGGCGACGGCCAGCCCCCAGATCGCCGGCTGGCCGATGAGTACGGCTCGGGCGCCGAGGGCGAGCGCCTTGAGCACGTCGCTGCCGTGGCGGATGCCGCCATCGACCAGCACGTCGAGCCGGTCCCCGACGGCATCGGCGATCTCCGGCAGGGCGTCGGCCCCCGCCAGCACTGTGTCGAGCTGGCGCGCTCCGTGGTTTGACACGATCACTCCGGCCACGCCGTGCTCGGCGGCCAGCACCGCATCCTCGGCGGTGAGGATGCCCTTGAGCAGGACCGGCAGCGGGCTCTCGGCCACGAAGCGCTCGATGTCTGACCAGTTCAGATCCGGGTCCACGAGCTGGCCGAACTGACGCGGCGTCATCGCCCCCGAGACGCCGGCGGCGGCTGCCCCCCACACCTGTGAGGCGTCGCCGGCGCGAACCTCTGTGCGCAGCTCGCGCTCGCGGACGCCCGGCACGGGGAGGTCGACTGTCACCACCAGCGCCTCGTACCCGTGCGCCGCGGCCCGGGCCACCAGCTCGGAGCTGACGCCACGATCGGTGAACACGTAGAGCTGAAACCAGCGGTCGGCGCCCGGTGCCGCTTGCGCCGTCACCTCCGGCGTCGTGGTGGCCAGCGTCGACAGGCAGAGGATCGTCTCAGTGGCGGCGGCTCCCCGGGCGGTGGCCTCCTCGCCCTCGGGGTGGGCCAGGCGTTGAAAGGCGGTGGGGGCGATGAGCACCGGGTGGGGCCGGCGACGGCCCAAGAGCTCGACGCTGAGGTCGCGCTGACCCACTCCGACCAGCATCCGCGGCCGGATCGCCAGCCGCTTCCAGGCCGCCTGGTTATCGCGGAGGGTGATCTCCGAGCTGGCGCCCCCGGCGACGTAGCTGTGGGCGGCGGGGTCCAGAGCCGCGGCGGCGGCCCGCTCAAAGTCGGCGAGCGAAATCAGGCCGTCCATGTTGGTCGCGTCCATGGCTGACAAAGCTACGGAAATTGCGGGCAGCGGTCGGCGGGATCTCGAACTCCCCGCAGTTTGCAGGTATTTACGCGGCGCGGAAGTTCCTGCGTTTTCCGGGAATGGCCATTGCGCAGGGGGGTGGAAATCCGCTTTGATGCTCCGGCGTCGGTCGAAGGTCCACTAAGGAATGGGGTATCGAAAACGCATGGCGAACGGTCGCTCGGCAGCGGCGAAGGCAAGCTGCGAAAACTGCTTCTTTCATCAGAACCATCTCTGTGCGATCGAGTCCGGAGCGCCATGCGGGACCTTCCGCCCGGCCCAGCCGGGAGGGCTCCGTCCGCCCAGCCAGCTTCAGTTCGTGTTCCGCCAGGAGCGACGCCTGCAGGTGGCGTGGGCGTTCCCCACCCCCAGCGAGCAGGTCGCACTGCATCGGTGAGGGGGACCGGGGGCGGCGGCCCGAGGGCGATCCCTCCTATATGTTTAGGGCCATGTACTGGCCGCTGATCGGCGGATTCATCGCGTTCGTGGTGCTCGCCGTCTTCATGGGCTGGCTGCTGGATCCCAGCCGCCGAGGCGACACCGATCAGGACCGGCACTGAGGCCGTACCCGGCCCACCGACCGAGCCCGGGCTAGGCCGCCGCCACCGCCTCAGCGCGCTCGGACCGCGCCGCGATCCACTCGGCCCCCGCGGTGTCGGTCACCCCGTGGACGATGATCGACACGAATACGGTCAGCGCGGCCAGGTTGAAGATCGTCGAGCCAGCGGCGATCTGCTGGCTGAGCACCAGCAGCGAGAAGGTCATCGTGGCCACCCCCTTGGGCCCGAACCAGGACATGAAGGCCCGGGTGGCGGTGTCGGTGCGGGTCCCGACCAGGGCGGCAAAGACCGCCACCGGCCTGGCCACCAGCAGTGTCACGGCCACCACCCCCACCGCGGCCCAGCCTGAGCCGAACAGGCCGTGCACGGTAAGCAGCGAGCCGAACACCACGAAGATGCCCAGCTTGACGATCTCGACCAGGTCGGCAGCCTGGTGCTCGAAGTACGCGCGGAGGTCCGGACGTTGGGTGCCGAGCACGATCGCGGTCACGTAGACCGAGATCAACCCGTTGCCGTGCGGGATCAGGACCGCCGCACCGTAGGCCGCGAACGCGCAGCCCAGCGCGTAGAGCGACTTCTGGTGAGCCGGGATCCCGTCCGACAGCCGCTCGCCGCGGGGCATCAACCGCGAGGCCACGAAGCCCACCACCAGCCCCATCCCGAACCCGATCACCAAGTCCTCGAGCACGAACCGCCACCAGACAAACCCGGCGCTCGCCGACAGCGCGGCACTGAACGCCAGCACGGCCGGCAGCGCCAGGCCGTCATTGAGCCCCGACTCCAGGTTGAGTGAGTGGCGAACGAGCTGCGGCACCCGGGGGTTGGTGACCACGCTGGAGGACAGCACCGGATCGGTCGGTGACAGGAGCGCGCCGAGCAGGAACGACTCGGTCCAGCTGAGGCCGACCAGGAGCTTGGTGGCCAGCGTGACGATCACCGCGGTCAGCGGCATCGCCAGTACTAGCTTGCGAAACGGCAGCCGCCACTGGGTCTGGAGCAGTTCGCGGTCGACCTCGAGTCCGTCGCGGAACAGGATCACCACCAGGGCCACGATGGCGAGCTCGCTGACGAAGCCAGACTGGGCGTGGAAGTGAAGGACGCCGGTGCCTCCGTCGCCGAGGATGAAGCCGACGATCACGAACATGGAGGTCAGCGATACGAAGCTTCGCCCGGCGATTCCGGAGATCAGCGCCCCAACCATCAGAAGGCCGCCCAGGACCAGCGCCGCCACCTCGAACTGATGCGAGGCCGCGGCCGGGACCAACGGCAGTTGCAGTTGCCACAGGGTCACGCCGACTAGGATTCTGTCGGCGAGGAAGAGAGGAACGGCGTGGAGATCATGGTGCTCGGCAAGTCACCATCCTGGCAGGACGCTGCCGGGGCGTGCAGTGGCTATCTGATTCAGGAGGGCGATTTCAAGCTCGTCCTCGACTGCGGCAACGGCGTGTTCTCCAAGCTGCGCCCGGTCTGTGATTACGTCGACGTCGACGCAGTGGTGATCAGCCACCTGCACGCCGATCACTTTCTCGACCTGGTCCCGTTCAGCTACGCGCTGACCTACGCCCCCCGCCAGCAACCGGTGGCAGTAGGCGGCTGGCCGGGCACCGACGACCCGGCCCGGCCTGACCTCTACGTACCCGGCGGGGCGGCCGAGGTGTTTCGCCGCATCGTCGGGTGCTGGGGCAACGAGGACTTGATCGAGAACGCCTTTGACCTACATGAGTACTCGGGCCCCGATGAGCTCACGGTGGGGCCCGTGCAGATCCGCTTCCGCGAGGTTCCCCACTACGTCACCACCTATGCGGTGGAGGTCACCGCGAACGGCTCGCGCTTCACCTTCAGCGCCGACTGCAAGCCCAACGAGCAACTTGTCGATTTCGCCCAGGACACCGATGTGCTGCTGATCGAGGCCACGCTGCCGAGACCGGAGCGAACCGGAGTCCGTGGCCATCTGACCCCCGGTGAGGCCGGCGAGCACGGCAAGCTGGCCCGCGCCCAGCGCGTGATCCTGACCCACTATTCCGATGAGATGGACCCCGAATGGGCGCGGCTGGAGGCGGCGACGAGCTACGGCGGGCCCGTCGAGCTGGCCACCGAGGGAGCTGTCTACACGCTCTAGGCGGAGCGGGCTAGGCTTAGCGTTCGATGTCGCAGCGGGACTTGTTTGCGAACTTTGACCGTTTGCGCCGCGACATGGCCGAGCTGTTCGGGGACGTCTTCGAGAGCTCCGGGGTGTCACGGCGTCGTGCCGTGCCGTGGCCGGCTGTGGATGTGGCCTATGCCTCCGATCCGGCGCGCGCGATCGTCACCGCCGAGCTGGCCGGGATCGACGTCGATCAGCTGGCGCTGCGGATCGAGGGCCGCACGCTGGTGCTGGCGGGGCGGCGCGGGCCCGGCGCGGCCAAGAGCGAGGTCTACCAGCAGATCGAGATCGAGCGGGGCGCGTTTAGGCGGGTGATCGAGCTCGGCGCGGAGATCCGCGCCGACGAAGCCACGGCCCGCTACGAGAACGGGATGCTGCTGGTCGAGCTGCCGCTGGTGCAGCGGCCGGCACGTTCGCGGGCGGTTCCGATTGAGAGCGGCGAGTCTCAATGATCGAAGTCGGCGTCCCCGCCGGCGGTGCACAGGAGATCACGGCGGGCGTCCGGCAGTTGCCCGATCGCGTCCCCGTCCTCCCGCTGCGCGACACGGTCACCTTCCCGGACATGATGGTGCCGCTCAACGTCGGCCAGGAGCGCAGCATCGAGCTGATCAACGACGCGCTCCGGGGTGACCGCTCGATCGTGATGGTGGCCGGGCGCAACCCGGAGTCCGAGTCTCCCGGCCCCGAGGAGCTCTACGACATCGGCGTGCTGGGCGTGGTGGCCCGGATGATCCGGCTGCCCGATGGATCGCTGCGAGTTCTGATCCAGGGGGCCCAGCGCGTGCGGATCGGCGGTTGGGTGCAGACCGAGCCCTATCTGATCGCCACGATCGCCGAGGCCCCCGACGTGGTGACCCAGAACGCCGAGCTGGTGGCGCTGATGCGAAACGTGCAGCAGACGTTCACCACGATCGTCGGCCAGGTCCCCTACCTGCCTGAGGAGCTGCAGGTCATGGTCGCCAACGTCGATGACCCCAGCGTCCTCTCAAACCTGATCGCCGGGGCCCTGCGGCTGCCCACCGAGGAGAAGCAGGCGCTTTTGGAGGAGGTCGATGTGAGCCGGCGGCTGCGCCGGCTGTCGGAGATCCTGGCCCGCGAGCTGGAGGTGGCAGCCCTGGGAACCAAGATCCAGTCCCAGGTCCAGTCCGAGCTCGAGAAGGGACAGCGCGAGTACTTTTTGCGCCAGCAGATGAAGGCGATCCAGGACGAGCTGGGGGAGTCTGACGAGGTGGCCGCCGAGGTAAACGAGCTTCGCCAGCAGCTGGGGGCGATCGAGCTTCCCGAAGAGGTGGCAAAGCAGGTCGACCGCGAGCTGTCGCGGCTGGAGCGGTTGCAGCCGGCGATGGCCGAGTACGGCGTCGTGCGCAACTACCTGGAGTGGATCGCCTCGCTGCCGTGGGACAAATCGACCGAGGACAACCTCGACCTCAACCACGCCCGCGAGGTGCTCGACGCCGATCACTACGACATCGAGCAGGTCAAGAATCGGATCCTCGAGTTCCTGGCCGTGCGCTCGCTCAAGCCCGACGCGCGGGGCTCCATATTGCTGTTCGTGGGGCCGCCCGGCGTCGGCAAGACCTCTCTGGGACGGTCGATGGCACGGGCCCTGGGGCGCAAGTTCGAGCGCATCAGCGTCGGCGGCGTGCGCGACGAAGCGGAGATCCGCGGCCACCGACGCACCTACATCGGAGCGATGCCGGGGGTCATCGTCCGCGCCCTGCGCGACGCCGGCGCCAACAACCCGTTGTTCATGATCGACGAGATCGACAAGATGGGAGCCGACTTCCGGGGCGACCCGGCCAGCGCGATGCTCGAGGTGCTCGACCCCGAGCAGAACCAGGACTTCCGTGACCACTACCTGGACCTGCCCTTTGACCTGTCAGGGGTGATCTTCGTGACCACGGCCAACACGCTGGACACGATTCCCGGGCCGCTGCGCGACCGCATGGAGGTGATCCAGCTCGCCGGCTACACGCAAGCCGAGAAGCTCGAGATCGCCAAGCGCTACCTGGTCGCCCGTCAGGTGGAGCGAAACGGTCTGACCAGCCGCCAGATCGCCTTCACCGACCCAGCTCTGCGAGCCATCATCTCCGACTACACGCGCGAGGCCGGCGTGCGCCAACTGGAGCGCGAGATCGGGACCGTGGCCCGGCGCGTGGCCCGTCAGGTGGCCGAGGGCAAGCTCAAGCGCAAGATCTCGATCACCGAGCCGCGGGTTCGCGAGCTGCTCGGAAAGCGCCGGTTCTTCTCGGAGGCTCGGCGGCGGACCTCCCGGCCCGGCGTGGCCACCGGTCTGGCCTGGACCCCGGTGGGCGGGGAGGTGCTGTTCATCGAGGCCACGGCGATGCCCGGGCGGGGTGGGCTCACGATCACGGGCCAGCTCGGCGAGGTGATGCGGGAGTCAGCCCAAGCGGCGCTCTCCTACGTCCGGGCCAATGCCCCAGAGCTGTTCGCAGACCTGCCGTCGGACTGGTTCTCGACCCACGAGATCCACATCCACGTCCCCGCCGGGGCCACTCCCAAGGATGGCCCCAGCGCGGGAGTGGCGATGGTCACGGCGCTGGCTTCGCTGCTGTCGGGCCGGCCGGTGCGCTCGGACGTGGCGATGACCGGGGAGGTGACCCTGACCGGCCAGGTGCTCCCGATCGGTGGGCTCAAGGAGAAGGCGCTGGCCGCCCAGCGCAACGGGATCCGGACGGTTATCGCCCCCGAGCTCAACGAGCAGGACATCGATGAGATCCCGGCTCATCTGAGACGAACGCTGGAGTTCGTATTCGTGTCCGCCGTGGATGAGGTGCTCGAAGTGGCCCTGGCCCGCCGGCGAGCCCGGGCGTTTAGCGTATCCTGAGCAGCCGGAAGCTGTATTCGCAGGTCGGCGGGCCCGGGCGTTTCGCGTATCCTGAGCATTCACCGGCTCCAAAACGCACCTGAGGGAGATCAATGGCATCACGACGCAAGAAGGTCGCTAAGGCGGTGCCCTTCAATGCCGCCGACCTGGCTCCTATAGCCAAGGCCACCCCGTACGTCCACCGCTTGATCGAGGATTCCGAGCTGCGCGACAACATCCGCACGGCGTTGGACTCGGGCAAGAGTGCGTACGACCGCCTGCAGCGCAGCAAGCAGCCGCCGCAGAAGGCGGTTCTGGACGACAAGAAGCTCCAGAAGGACCTGCGCACGGCAGGCGAGGCGCTTCGTGAGGCCAGCACCGCGCTGACAGACGCTCCCAAGAAGCGCAGGAAGCGGCGTCTGGGCCGCAAGCTCCTGATCCTCGTCATCGGTGCCGGCATCGCCATGGCCGCCAGCGAGAAGCTTCGCTCCAAGGTCCTCGACACGCTGTTCGGCGCCGAGGAGGAGTTCCAGTACACGCCACCGGCCGCGCCACCGTCGACGCCGCCGGCCAGCCCGGTGACAGCGGCTTAGGGCTCGCGACAGCCGGCGATTTCTCGAGGGCGCCCTGCGGGGCGCTCTCGTCGTTAAGGTGCTGGGCCCATCCGCGACTAGAATCGCCCTGCAATGGAGGCCGCTGCCCTACCCCAGCGCCCGCGCGCCAGCGGACTGTCGGGAGACAAGGCAACCCGGATCGTCGAGGCGATGCGGGCCAGCGTGGCGGTGCGGGGCATCGCCGGCTCGACCTTTGACCACGTGTCCCGGGAGGCGGGCGTCTCTCGGGGGCTGCTCCATTACTACTTCGGGACCAAGGAGCGGCTGCTGGTCGAGGTGGTGCGGCGCGAGTGCGAGGTGCGCAACGAACTGCTCGAGCTCGCGGTGGCCGGAGCGGCCAACTCCGACGAGCTGATCGACGCGCTGGTTCGGAGCTTCGAGGAGATCCTGGGCGAAGGCTCCAGCGGCGTGGTGATGTTCTACGAGCTGTTCACGCTCGGTCAGCGCAACCGGGAGATCGCCGTCGAGCTCGCCGAGCTGGCCCGGTCCACCCGCCAGCGGCTGGCCGAGGCGCTGCGGGTGCGCAGCCAGGCTGGCGTGTTCGAGCTGCGCGCCACTCCGAACGACATCGCCAGCTTTCTGTTCGCGCTCGCCGATGGGGTGACGATCCGCCGCCTGTCAGAGCCCGAGTTCGACGTGCGACGGCTGATGGACCAGGCCGTAAGCTCGGCGCGCGCGCTGCTGAAGTGATCGCGGCCGGGCGGCTGCGGCGGTGAGCTTGAACGTGAGCCTGAGCGGCAGCGAGGCGGCGGTATCGCCGCGGCCATGCGCCGCCTAGTCGCGGCGGCCGGCGTCGCGCTGATCGTGATCGTTTTCGGGGTCGGGCAGCTGGTGCTCCCGGGTATCGCCACCGACAGCCTCAAGGACCGGCTGGCCCGCTCGGGGCAGGTGCTCGAGGTCAAGGTGCACGCGTTCCCGGCGATCAAGCTGCTGTGGCACCGCGCCGACAGCGTGGTGATCAGGATGGGCCGCTACCGCTCCGCGGCCGGCAAGCTGGGCAGCGATCTGGGAGACACCGCTGAGGTCGGCAAGCTCGACGCCTCGGCCCAGGAGGTGCAGGCCGGCCTGCTGACATTGCGCGACGCGACCTTGAAAAAGCGCGGCCGCGAACTCACCGGGACCGCCACGGTGACCGAGGCCGATCTGCGGACCTCGCTGCCGATCATCCAATCGCTGACCCCGGTGGCCGTGGGCGACGGCCAGCTCACCCTGCGCGGGACGGCCAGCCTGCTTGGCGTCAGCGCCACCGTCGATGCCACCGTACGGGCTCAGAACGGAGCCCTCGTCGTCGTGCCCGACGTCCCGTTCGGGGGGCTGGCGACGGTCGACGTTTTCTCCAACCCCCGGATCGAGGTGCAGAGCGTTGGCGCGATGCCCGCCGCCGGGGGGTTCGCGGTCACCGCCACGGCCCGCCTGCGGTGAGCCGGGCGCTCAGCTGACCGGCAGCTCGCGGGCCAGGAACTCAGAGGTCACGGTCCAGGCCCGGGCCGCCGGCTCGGGCCGGTAGAACATCTCCGAGGCGTGATTGTCGAAGGCGTGGCCGGCGTCGGGTTGGATGTGACACTCCCAGCCCGGCCGCTGCTCCGCAGCCGCGGCGACCTGGCGGGCCTGCTCTACCGGGATGTAGGGGTCCTCGGCCCCGTAGTGAAACAGCACCGGGCAGGTGATCGAGCCGCTGCGAGGCAGGCCGTCGGCGACGGTCGCGCCGTAGTAGCAGACCGCGACAGCCGGGTCCGAGGCGACCGCGACCACGAAGGCCAGCGAGCCGCCCAGGCAGAAGCCGAGCACGCCCACCGGCGCGTTGACCTCCGGCAGCTGTCTCAGATGATCGAGGGCCACGAGCGAGTCCTCGACCGCTCCGGCGTGATCGAGTTGGCCTGACGCGGCGAAAGCCTCCCGCAACCCGGCCTCGCCGTGGTCGAACTCGGCCCCCGGTGCGGTGCGGCGATAGAGGTCGGGCGCCAGGGCGACGTAGCCCAGCTCGGCCAGCCGCTCGGCGGCACGGCGGATGTAGGTGCCGACCCCGAAGATCTCCATCAGGACCAGCATGCCGGGACCCCGGCCGGAGTCAGGCAGAGCCACGTAGGCACCCATCTCGTGGCCGTCGGGCATGGCGACGGATTCGCTGCGGGTCCGGACCGGCACCGCGGACAGGCTAGCGGAGGCTTGAACATCGCCAGCGCGCATCGCTTCAAGGGCGGGTGATCAGCCGTGACGTCCCGGGGACGTCGCCGGCGCCAACCATCCTGACTCGCGCGGAGTGCTCGTGCTTGAGGTAGCGGTCCATGAAGGCGACCGTGACCCGTTCGACGATCGACAGCTGCGGTTGCTCGACGGTGTAGGGCGGGAGATGGCCGGCGCCCAGCAGCCGGAGCAGGAACTTTGGACGCCGGGCCCGCCGGAAGAACGCGTAGGTGAACCGAGGCTGATTGATGGTGTCCGCGGTTCCTTGGACGGCCAGCAGGGGCGGGCTCCGAGGCGGAAAGAAAAATCCGCCGGCACCAGGGATCTCGGCCCCGGAGAGAATCATGGCCGCGCGGACGCGATCGTCGAGGTAGTGGCTGTCGTAGGCAGTGGCGAGGGCCGTCTCGCCTCCATCCGATTGACCGGCCACGGCGATCCGGTCAGCGGCCACCGTTCCCGCCAATGGATTTCTGGGGTCCGCCGACGCCGCCAGCATCCGGCTGATGACAAACCGCAGATCGCGCGGCTGGTTGACCAGATCGGACTCATCCGGTCCGCCCGGCGCTCCGGAGCTCTCAAGCGGGAAGATCGGAGCCGCGACCACATACCCGGCCCGCGTCCACGCCCGCAGCAGCCGGGCGTAGGGCTTCGGGGTCACGGCAAAGCCGTGGCCGAATACGACCAGGGGAAACGGTCCCCCCGCCCGTGCCGGCGCAGCGTTGCGGACATCGGTCCCCGGCGCCGGGCTGGCGGCGGGATAACGGACCACCGTCACCAGCGTCCGGGGCCGTGACCTTTGCCCCGCGGGTTGGATGCGCCGGCTGCGATCGACGAACGTGACGATCCGCTCGCCGACGGGGTATCGGGCTGTGGCGCGCGCCGGTCTGCCCGGCGCCGCCGGCCCGGCCCGCCGGCCGGTGGCCGCGGTAACGCGGGAGTGCGCACTCCGGTGGGCTTGGCCGATGGTCGTGGGGTCGTGCACCACCTGGGCGGCGCGCTGGGCGTCGTGCCCGCAGCCGACGGCTGAGATCCCCAGCGCCAGCCCTATCATCGCCACTCGCGCCCGACCGTTCACGGCGCTCAGCGGAGGTAGACGGCGAAGAAGTCCCGGTCGTCCTGAGTCAGGTAGCGCTGCGTGGAGCGGTCCATGTCGACCAGCAGGTTCGCCGCCCCGGTCGCCCCCGGCCGCCGATAGGTGATGAAGCTGGTCCAGTAGGAGTTGATGTCGAGCTCCATCGCGCGGACGGCGCCGGCGTGGACCAGGATCGCGGCGAGCGAGCCTACCGTCTGATCGTTGGCGGCGGCATAGATCAGATTCCCGTGACGGTCTATCCCCACCCCGGAGCGCCACACCCTGATCGCATTGCCCAGCGTGGCCCCCCACTCGGGCCCATCGGACAGATTGGGATTGGGGCGCGCGCCGGAGACGATCAGCGGCAGGTTCTGGCGCGCGTAGACGACGTTCTCGCCGGCCTGGGGGCCTCCGGACCAGGCGGTCACATCCACCCGGCCGCTGCGATACCGGACGATCGTGGCCACGCCCCGGTGCAACGGGGCGTAGGTGTGCCCGCCGCTGGCGAATCCGCCACCGGAGTCCGACAGCTTGAAGCCGCTGTTGAAGGCCGCCACGAGGTTGTGGCGGCGGCTGACCGGAATCTCCATCGGCCCGCGCGACGACATGCTCACGGCCGGTTCCTGGGCACCGGGATAGAGCCACGTCGAGGTGCGGGTGTGGTCGATCCAAGCCACGCCGGCGACCAGCTGCGGGTAGCTGGGGTCCGGTCGGAAGCTGGTGACCAGCACCGGTGGGCGCGGGCCCCCGCCGGCGAACGTCGCGCGCCAGTCGCCCTCTCCGGGGAGCGCGGGATGGATCACCGGCCTGAGGCGCCGGGGCCGGTAGGCGGGGAGGCTTCGAGAGAGCGCGTGGGCCGGCGCCCCCGCCACGCCGGGCTGCTGGGGCAGCGACCGCAGCGCCGGTCCGCCCTTCGCGGGCGCGTTGAGCGAGTAGTAGATCGATTCGACGCGGTTGACCAAACCCCGGGCTCCGTTGTCGCGCAGCCATTCCACCGTGCGGATCGAGAGGCTCGAGTCCGAGCGCTTGGTGAGCATCTCGACATAGGAGAAGATCGCCGGCAGAAGGCAGAGGAGCGCCGCGATCGTGGCGATCCGACGCCAGCGCCGCCGCGGCCGGCGCGGGCGAGGGCCGACTCCGGCGGGCGGGTGGCGCAACACAGGCCGGCGCGCAGGGGGCGTTCTGGTGGACATCGTCACCGTCGCCGGATGTTTTCAACGACCTTGGCGACTCACCTAAAGAGACGCTGAGAGGTCCCTCATCGAGCCGATGGAGCCGACTGAGAGTCCGTCATCGAGCGCGACAGGCTGAGAGCTCCCTCATGATTTCGACAGGCCCGCTTCATCGGGCAAACGTACGGTGGCCGCCAGGTGTCGGCGTTCGACCAGCTTTCCCCTGCCCTGCCACGCCGCGGCTTCGTCAGCGCGGCCCTGTCTACGGCCCGCCCGCGGCAGTGGATCAAGAACGGCCTGGTGGTCGCGGCGGCCGGGGCCGCGGGGGCGCTCGGCCACGACGACGTGCCGGCCCGAGTGGCTCTGGCTACGCTGGCGTTCTGCCTGTTGTCGTCAGGGGCATACGCGTTCAATGACGTTCGTGACGCGGCCGAGGATCGTCGGCATCCCGTCAAGCGCCACCGGCCGGTGGCGGCGGGGGAGCTCTCGCGACGCGACGCTGTGGTGCTCGGCGTCGCATGTCTGGCCGCCGGACTGATGCTGTGCTTGGCAATCCGTCCGCTGCTGGGGTTGGTCGGCGCCGGATACTTGGGGCTGACATTGAGCTACACGTGGCTCTGGCGGCGCATCCTGGTGCTGGACATCGTCGTGATCGCCGCCGGCTTCGTCGTCCGCGCCGCGGCGGGCGGCGTCGCGGCCTCGGTGGAGCTGTCTCGCTGGTTCGTGCTCGTGGTGACCGGCGCTTCGCTGTTCGTGGCCGCCGGCAAGCGCCACGCCGAGCTTATGAGGACCGCGCCCCCGGGGACCGCTCAGGGCGGTGCTGGCCGATCGCGCCCCAGCCGGGCCAGTCGCGCCGACGCTGCGCGTGGCCGCGGAGTGATCCACAGTTACACGCCCGGGGTCCTGCGGCTGCTGCTGGCGGGCAGCGGCGCCGTGGCCCTGTTCGCCTATTGGGTCTGGGCGTTTGCGGTTGTAGACATCGACGGGATCCCGTGGCGGATGCTGACCGCGATTCCGTTCACCCTGGGTCTGCTGCGTTACGCCGCGCTGGTGCGCAACGGCGGCGGAGAGGCGCCCGAGGAGACCCTGCTCTCGGACCGCCGGCTGATTCTCATCGGCGTCCTCTGGTTGGCGCTGTTCGCCCTGACGGTTCATGCGACCGGCTGAGCGGGTCATCGAATCTCCGCGCACGCCCCCCGTCGGGACCGTGCGGGCGCGGCTGGCGGGCTGGGGCGGGGGCCCGGCCGTCCTCACCGACGTCCTGCGGGCCGCGGGCCTCGACGACCTGCGCGCGGCGGTGGTGAACCGGCGCCCGGCGCCGGCGCCGGGCGCCATCGCCCGCGGCATGGGCCGCAGCTACGGCGACGCGGCCCAGCTGCGGGATGGCCTGGTTCTCGACACCACCTCTCTGAGAAGCTTCGAGTTCGACCGGTCGGCCGGGATCCTGATCGCCGAGGCGGGCGCCACGCTCGGGCAGCTGCTCGCGGCGGCCGCGCCCGCGGGCTGGGTGCTACCCGTGGTGCCGGGGACCCAGCACGTCACCGTGGGCGGGGCCATCGCCGCCGATATCCACGGCAAGAACCACCCGGTGGCGGGAACCTTTGGGCGCTACGTTCAGTCATTGGGCCTGCTGACTGCCGACGGCGAGATCGCCGAGGTGTCAGCTGACCGAGACGCAGCGCTGTTCGATGCGACTCTGGGTGGCATGGGCCTGACCGGGGTCATCCTGTGGGCTCGGATCGAGCTCGCGCCGCTGTCCGGCGCGGGGCTGGCGGTGGATACCGACCGGGTGCGAGGACTCGATCAGGTATTCGCGGCGCTGCTGGCGCCGGGCGGTCCGCACCGCGTCGCCTGGCTTGACCTGCTCGGTCCCGAGCCCGTGCCCGCGGTTGTCAGCCGCGCAGGGCCGCTGACTGAAAGCGAGCCGCTGGGGTCACGGGCTCGGTTTCAACCCGTGGCCAGCCGCCTGACGATCCCGGAGTGGTGGCCCGCCGGGGTCCTGCGCCCGGGCACGGTGCGTGCCTACAACGCCTATCGGTTTCGCCGTGCGCCGCGCCAGGAGCGCGGTCGCCCTGAGCCCTTCGGCGCTCACATGTTTGCCCTCGACGGGCTCGCCAACTGGCCGAGACTCTACGGCTGGCGCGGCTTCGTTCAGTACCAGCTGGCGCTGCCACGGGGGCGGGAGGCCGAGCTCGAGGAGCTCATCCGGCGGCTGCGCAGCTCTGCGGTGCCGTGCTACCTGGCGGTGCTCAAGGAGCTCGGCCCACCCAACGGGGCGCCGCTGTCGTTTCCGATCGCCGGCTGGACGCTCGCTCTGGACCTCCCGCGGGGTTCCCCGGAGCTCGAGCCGCTGCTGGCGAGCTTTGACGAGCTCGTGGCGCAGGCCGGTGGCCGGGTGTACCTGGCCAAGGACGCGCGGCTGCGACCGGATGCGCTGGCCGCGATGTACCCCCGGCTGGACGAGTGGCGCGCCGTCCGGGATCGCGCCGATCCCGAGGGGCTGTGGTGCTCTGACCTCGCGCTGAGGACCGGGCTCGCGGGGGGCCAGCGATGAGCGCCGAGGGCGCCAGCAGGGTCCTGCTCGTCGGAGGCACGTCGGAGATCGGCCTGGCGATCGTGCGTCGGCTCGGTGGGCGGGGATTGGTCATGCCGGTGCTGCTGGGACGCGACCGCGCCCGGCTAAAGGACGCGATGGACTCGCTCGTCGCCGCCGGCTGCGCGGCCGGGACCACGGCGGTCGTTGAGGCCTCCGATCTGGCCTCGCACCGAGCGGCGGTGGCCGATGCATTCGGCGCCGCGGGTGGCTTTGACGTCGTCGTGATCGCGGTCGGCGTGCTCGGCGCTCAGGCCGGGCTCGATGCCGATCCGGCTGAGGCGGCCGAGGTGATGGAGGTCGACTTCCTCGGCACCGGCTCGCTGCTGCTGCACTGCCTGCGCGGTCTGCGCGATCAGGGCCGCGGATCGCTGGTGGTGCTCTCGACCGTGGCCGCCGAGAGGCCACGGTCGAGCAACGCCATCTACGGCGCGGCCAAGGCCGGCCTCGATGCCCTGGCCCAGGGCCTGGCGGACACTGTCACCGGAAGCGGCGTGCGGGTACTGGTGGTGCGCCCCGGGTTCGTCGCCACCCGCATGACCGCGGGACTGGCGCCGGCGCCGTTTGCCACCACGGCCGAGGCGGTGGCTGAGGCCACCGTGGCGGCGCTGCCGGGACGGGCGCACACGATCTGGGTGCCGGCTCGCCTGCGCTATGTGTTTGCTTTGCTCAGGCACGTGCCCCGACCACTGTTCAGGCGGCTGCCGCTGTGAGCCCCACCGCTGCCGCCGACCTCGCGCTGGCGATCGCCGCCGCGGCGCTCGTGCTGATCCTGGCCCCGGGGCTTGCCGTCGTGGCGCTGCTGGCACTGCTGGTCTTGATCGTCTGCGGCCTGAGCGTGCTGATCGACTCGCGGCGTGGGTGGGGGCGTCGGGGCGGGCGCGGGCGCCGCGGGACACGTTGAGCGAGGCCCCTCCGCGGAGACTCACCCGGCGCGCAGCGCTCACCGGTGCGGCGGCCCTGGGCGCCGGCGCGCTGGTCCGGCCGGCGGCGGGACGCGCCACGCCAGCGCCATCTCCCGGCCGCGTCTGGGCGCGGTGGTGGGGACGGCTGCACGGGGAATCACCGCCGATCGCGGCCGGGGGGCGATTTGTGCTGGCCGGCCTCCAGTGGTCACATCCGCAGCGGGCCCGAATCGAGCTGCGAACCCGGACGGCTCAGGGCGGCTGGAGCCCGTGGTCGCCGGCCTCGGTCCAGGGCCACGAACCGGATGGCGCGCCGCGCGCGCCGCGGTCGAGGTTCGGTGAGCCGGTCTGGTCGGGGACGGCCTCGGAGGTCCAGCTCCGCAGCGCCTCTGCGGTGGACGGGGTGCGGCTCCACTTCGTGGCCCCGGTTGGCGGCAGTGCCCGGCCGGCCGAGGCGACCGCGGGCGCGGCGCTGACGCCGGCCACCCCCGTCCTGGACGCCGGGCCGGGGCAGCCCGAGATCATCGCCCGCTCGGCCTGGGCCGGCCGCCACGCCAAACCGGTCAGCCCGCCCTTCTACGGATCGGTGCGCCTGGCCTTCGTCCACCACACGGTCAACCCCAACGGCTATTCGTCGGGCCAGGTGCCGGCGATGCTGGTGGCCATCTTCGACTATCACCGCTTCGTGCGCGGGTACCGGGACATCGCCTACAACTTCATCATCGACGCCTTTGGGCGGATCTGGGAGGCCAGAGCGGGCGGGATCGACGAGCCCGTGCTCGGCGCCCACGCCGGCGGCTTCAACGCCGTCTCGACCGGGGTCGCGGTGCTGGGCACGTTCACTTCCGCGCCGCCCCCGCCGGTGGCCCTCGACGCACTCAACCGCCTGCTGGCCTGGAAGCTGTCGCTGCACGGGGTGCCGGTGCTGGGCCGGGTCGGCGTCCGCGTCAACCCGCATGACGCCTTTTACACACCGTTTGCGCCGGGTCAGCTCGTGCACCTCGAGCGCGTCTCGGGCCACCGCGACGGCGATTTGACCGACTGCCCGGGAAACGCCTTCTACCACCAGCTGGGGTCGCTGCGCCCCCAGGTCGCCGCGCTCACCGGGACACCGGCAAGGCTGACCATCGCGGCCCGGACGGCGAGGGTCAGATCCGGCGCGACGGTGACGATCAGCGGCCGGCTGGCGATGCTCGACGGCGGCCAGCCGCTGACGGCGGCGCCGATCGAGATCCAGCGGGTCAGCGGCGCCGCCGAGACCACGCTGGCCACCGCCACTACCGACCTCACCGGCGCTTGGTCGGTCGCGCTCCCGATGGCCCGAGGCGCTGTCATCCGGGCCCTTCACCGCGCGGCACCGGCGGCGGTGTCCGAGCTGCTCGCGGTGAGCGTGGCGCCGGTGCTGACCTTGGTCCTGACCAGCTCGTCACCGCCGAGGGTCAGCGGGACGATCGCACCGGCCAAGGGCACGGTCAACGTCGACACCTACGAGCTGATGGACCGCGGACGCCGGCGCCTGCTGGCAAGCCAGCGGGTCAGGGTCCGGCGCGGGCGGTTCAGCGCCCGGGTGCCTGACGTCGGTTCCACTCGCCGGCTGGCGGTTGTGGCGCGGACGGCCGAGGGCGGAGGCACGCTCGCGGGTCAGTCGCCGACGGTCAACGTCTAGTGTCGAGACACCGGCCCCCGCGACACTAGGCCTTGGGCGAGCTCCAGGGGGCGCGCAGCCGCCGTTGCAGCTCGTCGCCCAGCTCGTCGATCGCGATCCGGTCCTGGGCCAGGCTGTCTCGATCACGCAGGGTGACGGTGCGGTCCTCCAGCGACTGGTGGTCGATGGTGATCGCCCAGGGGGTGCCGATCTCGTCCTGGCGCCGGTAGCGCCGGCCGATCGCCCCGCCCTCGTCGTACTCGGCCTGCATCTGCTCTCGTAGCTCTGAGAAGACCTCGCGGGCGAGCTCGGGCTGGCCGTCCTTGCGGACCAGCGGCAGCACCGCGACCTTCACCGGGGCCAGCTGGGGGTGCAGCCGCAGGACAGTCCGGGACTCGCCCCCGATCTCGTCCTCGTCGTAGGCATCGACGAGGAACGCCAGCATCGCCCGGTCGGCCCCGGCCGCCGGCTCGATCACGTGCGGGACGTAGCGCTCGCCGGTGGCCGTGTCGA
The DNA here is from genome assembly GCA_036497115.1 of Solirubrobacteraceae bacterium. Lineage (GTDB taxonomy): Bacteria > Actinomycetota > Thermoleophilia > Solirubrobacterales > Solirubrobacteraceae > Palsa-465. The sequence continues at coordinate 17,108 of DASXJY010000196.1, read as the reverse complement.
CGTACTCGAGCTTCTGACCGGAGTGCTTGGCGTGCTGGGTGAGGTCGAAGTCGCCCCGGTTGGCGATCCCCTCCAGCTCCTGCCATCCGATCGGAAACCGGTATTCGACGTCGCTGGTGGCGCTCGAGTAGTGCGACAGTTCGTCGGCGTCGTGGGGGCGCAACCGCAGATGGTCGCTGCGGATGCCGAGGGCCAGATACCAGTCCCGGCGGGCCGCCAGCCAGTACTGAAACCAGCGCTCAGCCTCCGGGGGCGGTACGAAGTACTCCATCTCCATCTGCTCGAACTCCCGGGTGCGGAAGATGAAGTTGCCGGGGGTGATCTCGTTGCGAAAGCTCTTGCCGATCTGGGCGATCCCGAACGGAGGCTTCTTGCGGGAGAACTGCAGGTAATTCTTGAAGTTGAGAAAGATCCCCTGTGCGGTCTCCGGGCGCAGGTAGACGATCGAGCCGGCCTCCTTGACCGGTCCCACGGTCGTCTCGAACATCAGGTTGAAGGCGCGCGACTCGGTCAGGTCGCAGTCCGGCGTCTCGCCCGGATGCTTGGAGGGCTTTCGGCCGCAGGCGGAGATGTCCAGATGGTCGGCGCGGAACCGCAGCTTGCAGGTCCGGCAGTCCACCAGCGGGTCGGTGAAGCCCTCCAGGTGGCCGCTGGCCTCCCAGGTGGCGGGGTGCTGGATGATCGCCGAGTCAAGCGCGACCACGTCGTCGCGCTCCTGGAGCATCGCCCGCCACCACAACCCCTTGATGTTGTTCTTGAGCAACACGCCGTAATGGCCGTAGTCGTAGCTCGAGCCGATCCCGCCGTAGATCTCGCTGCTCTGAAACACGAATCCACGGCGCTTGGAGAGCGAGACGATCTTGTCCATTGTCACCACGTCGGGGGCCATCGAGCGACGATCCTAGCCGCCGGATTCTCCACCGATCCGCCTGGCACTCTGCCCTCGAGAGTGCCAGGCGGCTTAGCTATACTTGCTGAAGCGATGCCGATCTACGAATACCGGTGCAAGAAGGGCCACACGTTCGAGGTTCTGCAGCGCTTCTCCGACGATCCGGTGAGCGTCTGCGAGGTCTGCGAGCAGCCGGTGCAGCGCGTCTTTCACCCGGTGGCGGTCCACTTCAAGGGCTCGGGCTTCTACAACACCGACTACGGCACGCGCAAGCGCTCCCGCGAGATGAGCGAGGCCAAGGACTCAAACGGCGGCGAGGGAGCCAAGGACAAGGACTCGAAGTCCGACTCCAAGGGATCTGACGCCAAGAGCCCCAAGACCGACTCGGGAGCCAAGAAGACCGAGACCAAGGCCGCGGCCGCCGACAAGTAGCCTCGGCGCACCCGGATCCGGGTTTGTCGCGGGGGAACCCCCGCCTACCCGTTCATCAACTTGTTGACCTGGCGGTGAATCTGCCCCGGCGTGACGGTCAGCCCCGACCCGCCGTCGGGAAGCGTCTGGGCGCCTGAGGGCCGGAGCACGTCGACCGGCGCCGAGCCGCCGAACTCGGCCGCCGCGAACAGGCTCAGCAGCGTGAACCCGCCCATATCGGTGCGGATCGTCTTGGGCGCGTACCAGGAGGCCCAGGGCAGGTGAAAGAAGGTCAGCGGGGAGGTCAGCTTTGACTTGATCGAGTTGAGGATCTGCTGCTGGCGCTTCTCCCGGGTGATGTCGTTTTCAGCCGGATTGCAGCTGTTTTCCCGGGTCCGGGCCAGCGTCAGGGCCTGGATCCCGCTGAGGTGATGGGTGCCAGGCCTGAGGTTGAGCGTGAAGCCGCCGTTCTTGACCCCGCCTGAGATCTCCGAGCAGATCCGGGGCGTGGTCACATCGATCCCGCCGATCGCGTCGATGAACTTGGGGAAGTTGGCCAGGTTGATGATGATCAGGTGGTTGATCTTGACCCCGGTGAGCTGCTCCACGGTCTTGATCGTCAGCGCCGGCCCTCCGTAGGCGTAGGCGGCGTTGATCTTGGACTCGCCGAAACCGGGGATGTGCGCGACCGTGTCGCGGGGGATCGACAGCCGGCGCGAGGTCCCGCCGCCGACCCGCCACAGCATCAGCGTGTCTGAGCGGCTGCCCTTGTCGTTGGTGTTGGCGCCACCCTCCTTTGAGCCCTTGGGCCGCTGGTCGGTCCCGATCACCAGCACGTTGTCGGTGCCGGTGATCATGTTCGAGCCGGAGCTCAGCGCCCGCTGGGCCGATCCGGGGATGCCCTCCCCGGTCTGGGCGCTGACCAGGAACAGGATCAGCGACAGCAGCAGCCAGGCGACGATCGCGATCGCCAGCCACTTCAGCGCCCGCTTCCAGGTGATCCGCCGCCACCACGGCCCGGTGGGCCCCCGCTCAGGGCGGTCCCCGTCGCGCCCGCGGCCCGGGTCCGGCCGCAGCGCCTCGGCCTCTTCGCCGCGCAGGCGGGCGCGGAGCCCGCGTGGGGCGGAGCGGTAAACCGTATAGGGGCGCTCCTCGGTGGAGGAGCGAGCTGATCGCTCGCCGCGGTAGATCCGGTACGGGGGATCGTCGCCGGGCGCCCGATTGCGGGGTTCTTCTGACATCGAGCACTGCATATAGTGCACGACGACATGCCGGCGCGGCGCATTATCGGCGTCGACCTCGGCGGTACCAAGCTGCTCGCCGGGGCGGTCGATCCGCGACTGGGCGTCCATCACCGCGCGCAGCGGACCGTCACGGGTCTAGACCAGAGCACGCTCCTCGATGTCGCCGTGGACGCCGTCCAGGAGGTGCGCGAGTCGGCCGGCGCCGAGGTCGAGGCGGTGGGATTCGGGATCCCCTGCCTGATCGACCATCGCAGCGGGATCGCCACGATGGCGGTTCACCTGCCGCTGAAGGACATCGCCTTCGGAGATCTGATGGCCGAGCGGCTCGGGCTGCCGGTGTTCGTCGACAACGACGGCAACGTCGCCGCACTGGCCGAGCACCGGGCCGGGGCCGCCCGGGGGGCCAGCGAGGCCCTGGTGATGACGCTGGGGACGGGCATCGCCGGAGGACTGATCCTGCGCGGCCAGGTCTACCGCGGCGCCTCCGGGTTCGGTGCCGAGCTCGGCCACGTGGTGATCGAGATGGACGGCCCCCATCACGACGGCCACTGCTCCAACCGGGGCTGCATCGAGGCGTTCGCGTCGGGCAGCGCGCTGGCCCGCGAGGCCCAGCGGATCGCCCGCGAGCGCCCCGAGTCGGCGCTGGCCCGCGCGGTTCTCGAGGGCCGGGAGCTCGCCGGCCCGCTGGTCACCGAGCTGGCTCACGACGGGGATCCGGCGGCGATCGAGGCCGTCGGGCTGATCGGCTCGCGGCTCGGGGTCGCGATCGCCAGCCTGGTCAACATCTTCAACCCCGAGGTGGTGGTCATCGGGGGCGGCGTGATCGCGGCGGGCGAGTTGCTGCTGGCCCCGGCCCGGACCGAGATGGCCAACCGGGCCCTGGCACCGTCGCGTGACGCGGTCCGGATCGTGGCCGCCCGGTTCGGCGTCGAGGCGGGGATGATCGGGGCGGCGGCGCTGGCCTTCGAACGCCTCGAGGAGGCGACGACATGAGTCCGGGCCGGCTGGTCGTCTGCCCAACCCCGATCGGCAACCTCGAGGACGTCACGCTGCGCGTATTGGCGGCGCTGCGCGAGGCCGATGTCGTGGCCTGCGAGGACACCCGGCGGACCCGGATCCTGCTTGACCGATACGGCGTCAGCGGCGAGCTGGTCAGCTACCACGAGCACAACGAGCGCAGCCGGTCCGACGAGCTGGTGGCGCGGATGCGCCGGGGCGCGGTGGTGGCGCTGGTCTCCGACGCCGGGATGCCGCTGGTCTCGGACCCGGGGCTGATCCTGGTGCGGGCCTGCGTCGCCGCCGGTCTCGGTGTGGAGGTCCTGCCCGGCCCCTCGGCGGCACTGAGCGCGCTGGTGGCCAGCGCGCTGCCGGCCGACCGCTGGCAGTTCGTGGGCTTTCTGCCCCGCAAGCGCGGCGAGCTGGAAGCGGTCTTCGAGTCGCCGCAGACGCTGGTGGCGTTCGAGTCGCCCAGGCGCCTGGCCGCGTCGCTCGAGGTCCTGGCGGCCGGGCAGCCCGGCCGGCAGGTGGCGGTCTGCCGCGAGTTGACCAAGCTCCACGAGGAGGTCGTCCGGGCCAGCGCCGCCGAGCTGGCCGCTCGCTACCGTGCGGCGCCGCCGCGGGGAGAGATCGTGATCGTCATCGGGCCCGCTCGACGCAACCCCGAGGCCAATCTCGATACCGCTTTGCCGGCGCTGCGGCGGCTGGTCGAGGCCGGGGCCAAGCCACGCCCCGCGGCCGGGGTGATCGCGGAGCTGACCGGCGTCAGCGCCAACACCCTGTATCGGGCGCTGACCGACAAGTCAGCGCCCTGACCGGCCCGCAGCCCCCGGCTCAGCGTTCGACGAAATACGAGCCGCTGCCCTGGCCGCTTGAGAAGTAGCGGGTGGTGACAGTCTTCTTGCGGGTGAAGAACTCGACCGCGTCGGTTCCGTGTGCGTGCAGGTCGCCGAGGAACGAATCCTTCCAGCCTGAGAAGGGGAAGAACGCAACCGGTGCCGCGACGCCGATATTGACCCCGATCATTCCGGCCTGGACCTCGTGGCGGTAGCGCCTGACCGAGGCGCCGGACTCGGTGAAGATCGAGGTCCCGTTGCCGAAGCGGCTCGAGTTGACGATCTCGATCGCCTGGTCGAGGCTGGCGGCGCGGATCACGGTGAGCACCGGGCCGAACACCTCCTCCTGGGCGATGTCCATCTCGGGCGTCACCTCGTCGAGGATCGTGGGACCGACATAGGCTCCCTCGCTGGCCAGCCCATCGCCGGTGGGGCGGCGGCCATCGACGACCAGCTGGGCGCCGTCGCCGACCCCGCGGTCGATCCATTCGCGGATGCGGTCTCGCGCCGCACAGGAGATCACCGGGCCGACGTCGCTGCTCTCGTCGATTCCGTCGCCGACCTGCAGCGCCCTGGTGGCCTCGGCCAGCGGGCCCATCAGCTGTTCGTGGGCGTCGCCCACCGTGACCACCACCGAGCCGGCCATGCAGCGCTGTCCGGCGGCGCCGAAGGCCGATCCGAGGATCCCTTCCACGGTCCTCTCGACCACCGCGTCGGGCATCACGACCATGTGGTTCTTGGCCCCGCCGAGCGCCTGCACGCGCTTGCCCGCCTTGGCCGCGCGCTCGTAGACGAGCTTGGCCACCGGCGCCGAGCCGACGAACGAGACGGCATCGATGTCAGGGTGATCGAGGATCCCCTCCACCACCTCGCGGCTGCCGTTGACCAGGTTCACCACGCCGGGCGGGAGGCCCAGCGCGTCGAGCTCCTCGAAGGCGATCTGCTGGGTGAGCGGCACCTGCTCGGAGGGCTTGAGCACGAACGTGTTGCCGCAGGCGATCGCGAAGGGCAGAAACCAGAACGGGACCATGGCCGGGAAGTTGAACGGCACGATCGCGGCGCACACTCCCACGGGCTGCCTGATCGTCTCGGCGTCGATGTTGCGCGAGACGTCCTCGAGGATGCGGCCCTGCATGGTGGTGGGGATCGCGCAGGCGGCCTCCACCATCTCGATCATGCGGCCGACCTCGGCGCGGGCGTCGGCGATCGTCTTGCCCATCTCGGAGGTGACCGAGCGGGCCATCTCCTCCTGGCGGGCAACCAGCCGTTCGCGCAGCTCAAACAGCTTGCGCGCCCGGGCGATGGTTGACACCGCGCGCCATTTCGGCAGCGCTTGCCGGGCCGCCTGCACGGCGGCGTCGAGGTCGGCGGCCCCGGACAGCGGCACCCGGGCCAGCACGTTCCCGCTGGCGGGGTTGGTCACGTCGAGCACGTCGGTGGCGGCGGTGGCCGGTGTCCACCGGCCGCCGACGTAGTTCTCGAGCAGACGGGTTGTTGTGGTAACAGACATAGCGCTCCGTTTTAGGTCAGGACGTACCCTCGGGACTCAGCGTCCATTCGTGGTCGGGATCGTTGACTACGGCCCACAGGCGCTCGGGGCCGGCCATCACGTTGAGGTAGTAGACCGAATACCCGGGTGGGGCCGAGACCGTGTGGTAGCCGCGCGGAACCAGCACGCAATCGCGGTCGCCGAAGGCCAGCGACTCGTCGAGCGTGCGATCGTCGCTGTAGACGCGCTGCAGGCCGAATCCGCGGGCGGGGGAGATGCGGTGGTAGTAGGTCTCCTCGAGCTGGGTCTCCCGCGGCGCGTCGGCGCGATCGTGGCGGTGCGGCGGATAGCTTGACCAGTGTCCGGGCGGGGTCAGAACCTCGCAGACCAGCAGCGCCTCGGCCTCGCCCTCGGCCATCAGGATCGGCTGGATGGTTCGTTCGTGGGCGCCGTGACCGCGGGTCTCGGTGGCGATCTCGTTGCCGGGCAGAGCGCGCGCCGGGGCGCCACCGGATGGCGCCGGCGCCCAGCACAGGGCGACCTCGGCTGGGCCGGCCGGGGCCTCGAGCTCGACCCGGGTCTGGGGCGGGAGATAGAGAGCGTCGGGAGGGCCCGACCAGGGATCGGCCCGGCCGCCGAGGTCGCCCCACTCGCCGCGCGGGGAGACCACGTTCACGGTGCCGCTGACCACCACCAGGCAGAGTTCGCGTTCGCCGGTGTCGCGAGCCGCTCCGCTGCCGTCTTCTAAGCGCAGCACCTCAAAGCCGACGTACGACCAGCCTGCGGACTCCGGGCTCAGGGTCAGGATGGTGCCGTCGGGGGCCGGGCTTGAGGGATGGACGAGCAGGCTCATGGGGTCTGGAGGTGCCGGCGCTGGGCTTGGCGGGCGCGCTCGTAGTCACGCCGGGCGCCGAGAACATCTTCCTCGTCTGCGACCTCAGCGACCGGGACGTCCCACCAGCCATCGTAGTTGGGGACCCCGGCGTAGCGGTCTGCCTCGATGTAGATGACCACGGGCCCGTCGCTGCCGCGGGCCTCCCCCAGGGCTCCGCGCAGCTCGGTGACGGTCTGGGTCCGGATCACCCGGGCGCCCAGGCTCTCGGCGTTGGCGGCCAGGTCGACCGGCAGGACGTCGGAGCCCGCCTGCCCCCCGGAACCCGCCTGCCCCCCGGAACCCGGCTGCCCGCGGGAACCCGGCTGCCCGCGGGAACCCGGCTGCGGGTCCAGCGGCACGCTGCCGTTGGCGGCAAAACGGTAGTGGGTGCCGAAACCGGACGACCCAACCGACCTCGACAGCGCTCCGATCGAGGCGTAGCCGTGGTTGTCGACCAGCACCACGGTGATCGGGATCCGCTCCGCCACCGCGGTGACGAGCTCGCCCGGGAGCATCAGGTAGGAACCGTCGCCGACCAGGACGTAAACCTCGCGCTCCGGCGCCGCCAGCTTGACCCCGATGCCGCCGGGAATCTCGTAGCCCATGCACGAGTAGCCGTACTCCACGTGATAGCCCTTGCCCAGCGGGTCGCGGGCGCGCCACAGCTTGTGCAGGTCCCCCGGCGCCGAGCCGGCGGCACAGACCACGATCCCCGTATCGGCCGCGGCGTCGTTGATGGCCCCGATGATCGCGGCCTGCGAGGGCGGTGCGGGGGGCGCCGGGGATGCTGAGACCAGGCGCCGGACCTCGCCGGCCCAGGCGTCTGACTCATCGCCCGCGCGCTGCTGCCACTGCGAGTCGGTGCGGTGCCCGGCGAGCCGTTCGCGCAGTTGGGCCAGGGCCACCCGGGCATCGGCGGCGACCGGCAGCGCGCTCTGCTTGGCGGCGTCGAACGTGGTCACGTTGACGTTGATGAAGCGAACGTCCGGATCCTGAAAGGCGCTCTGCGAGGCCGTGGTGAAGTCGCTCCAGCGCGTCCCGATGCCGATCACCAGGTCGGCGTCGCGGGCCAGGTGGTTGGCGGCCGCGGTGCCCGTCGCGCCCACCGCGCCGAGGCTGAGCGGGTGATCGGAGAGCAGGGCGCCACGGCCGGCCTGGGTCTCGCTCACCGGGATCCCGGTGGCGTCGACGAACGACCGCAGCTCGGCGCCGGCGTCGCTGTAGATGACCCCGCCGCCGGCCACGATCAGCGGCCGGCGCGAGCTGCGGATCAGCTCGGCGGCCCGCGCCAGCACCTCTGGCGCCGGCGGCTGGCGATAGACGGTCCACGTGCGCGGGGCCAAAAACGCCTCCGGGACGTCGAAGGCCTCGGTTTGGACGTCCTCAGGCAGGGCCAGCGTGACGGCGCCGGTCTGCGCCGGATCGGTGAGGACGCGCATCGCCTCCAGCGCGGCTCCGATCAGCTGCTCGGGCCGCTGCACCCGTTCGTAGAAGCGCGACACCGGCCGGAAGCAGTCGTTGACCGACACCGTGGCGTCGTGAGCCACCTCGAGCTGCTGGAGAACCGGGTGTGGCCGGCGGGTGGCGAACGTATCGCCGGGAAGCAGCAGCACCGGGAGCCGGTTGATCGTGGCCAAGGCGGCGCCGGTGACCATGTTGGTGGCGCCAGGGCCGATCGATGTCGTGCAGACCATCGTGGCCAGGCGGTTGCGCTGGCGCGCATAGCCCACGGCGATATGGACCATGGCCTGCTCGTTGCGAGCGGGGTGGTAGGGCAGCTGGTCGCGGTATTGGTGAAGCGCCTGTCCGATGCCGGCCACGTTGCCGTGGCCGAAGATCCCCAGACAGCCGGCGAAGAATTGGCCGCGGGCGCCGTCGCGCTCGATCTGCTGCGCGGCCAGGAACCGGACCAGCGCCTGGGCGACGGTCAGCCGCGGCACGCTTTGGCCGCCCCGTCGGAGAGCCGGTTCGCGGTCTCAGGCTCGGCGCGCAGCCGCGTGCTGTGACGCTCGGAGAACACACGAGCCAGATTAGAACCAACCAAGCCCGTGGCTCCGATGCGAAGGATCCTCACGAGCGCGCCACCTCGTCGATCCCGACCGGTCGGTGCTCGCGCCGGGAGAGACCGGCGGCCAGCCCGATGACCAGGGGGGCGCGCGCATCGTCGGCGGTGGTGGCGGTCGCGGTGCCGGTCTGCACGGCGCCGACGAACGATTGCCACTCGAGCTCGTAGCTGGGCAGGTAGCGCTCGAGGAAGAAGTGGGGCAGGGTTGGGGTGTGGCCGCCGGCCGCGGTGGTCACGATGCCGCTGTGGGCCGGGGGGTTCTGGGACATGGCCATGCCCTCGGAGCCGAACACCTCGACCCGCTGGTCAAAGCCGTAGACGGCGCGCCGGGAGTTGTCGATCGCCGTCAGGCAGCCGTTCTCGTGCACCAGCGTGACCAGCGCGGTGTCAACGTCCCCGGCCTCGGCAAACGACGGTTCCACGCGGACCGCGCCGCGAGCGTAGACCTCCACCACCTCGCTGCCGACCAGAAACCTGGCCATGTCGAAGTCGTGAATCATCATGTCCAAAAACAGGCCGCCGGACGTCTTGACGTAATCGAGCGGCGGGGGAGCGGGATCCCGGCTGGTGATCCGGGCCAGGTGCGGCTCACCGATGCGCCCCGAAGTCACCGCCTCGTGAACCGCGGCGTGGGCCGGATCAAAGCGGCGGTTAAACCCGATCTGAAACGGGATCGCCGCCGCCTCGACCGCGGCCAGGGCGCGATCGAGGTCCGCCAGGTCAAGCGAGACCGGCTTCTCGCAGAAGACCGCCTTGCCGGCGCCGGCCACCGCGGTCAGGAGCTCGGCGTGGGTGTCGGCGGTGGAGCAGATCGCGACCGCGTCGACCTCGCTTGACAGCAGGTCCTCCACGCTCCCGGCCACCGTGACCCCGAGCTCGCCGGCCAGCTCGCGGGCCGCCGCGTCATAGGCGTCATAGACGGCTCCGACCGCCGCCCCCGGCACCCGGTGGGCCAAGAGCTCGGCGTGCAGCCGCCCGATTCGCCCCGCGCCGATGACGCCGATCCGCACCGGAGCCACCGCGGTGGTGGTCACCTCGGCTCCTCGTCGGTCAGCGGCACCACATCCTCCCAATGGCCGCTGGCGGCCGAGCGCAGCAGCGCGTCGTGGACTGCCGCCCACTCCAGCGCCTGCGCGAACCCGGGCTCGTAGGCACGGCCCTCCGCCACCGCCCGGCAGAACTCGAAGTCCTCGATCGCCACCAGGTCCTCGAACCCGATCGAGTTGCCGCTGCCGGGCACGAACGTCCCGTGGTGGCCGAAGCGATCGCCGCCCCGCACGGTGGTGTAGCCCGAGCCGCGGTCCTCGGTCACTCGGTACAGCGCCAGCTCGTTGAGACGCTCGAGGTTCCAGCTCGCGGCGCCGGCGGTCCCGTGGACGTCGAACGCCATCTGGCTCTCCGGGCCGATGATCGTCCGGCTGGCTTCGAAGCTCCCGCGGGCCCCGGAGGCAAACCGGACCAGCATCGCCGCGTAGTCCTCGTTGGTCACCGGACGGCGCGGATCCCCGGGCCGCCCGCGACCGTAGTGGGTGGTGGCACCGCTCGGCGCCGGTCGCTCCCGGATGAAGGTCTCCACCGTTCCGGTCACGCTGGCGATCGGCCCCACCAGCATGTGGGCGAGATCGACGGCGTGGCTGAGCAGGTCGCTGGTCACTCCGTGGCCGCCTTCGTCGAGCCGGAATCGCCACGAGTTGACGCCGAGCGGGTCGGCGCCGTACATGGAAAAGAACCGGCCCCGGTAGTTGGTGATCTCGCCCAGCTCGCCCGCCCCGATCAGCTCGCGGGCGTACTGCACCAACGGCGCCCAGCGATAGTTGTAACCGACGCCATTGATCACTCCCGCCTCGCGGGCGGCGCGGGCGGCGCTGGCCACCTGCCCGGGGGTCCCGCCCACGGGCTTCTCACAGAACACCGCCTTGCCGGCAGCGGCGATCGCCTGCACCAGCTCGACGTGCCACATGTTCGGCACGGCCACGAACACGACGTCCACGTCGGGGTCGTCGACCACCGCCTGCCAGTCCGCCGATCCCCGTCTGAAGCCGAACGATTCGATCGCCCGGTCGACGCGTTCGGCCAGCGTGTCGCTGCAGGCGACCAGCTCAGGCTGAAAGCTGCGCTGGGCAAAGAGGGTGGGGATCCGCTGCAGCGAGCGGCTGTGGGCCTGGCCCAGCCAGCCAAAGCCGATCACGCCGACGCCGATCCGCCGGCGCCGGGGGTGGCCGGGACGGGGCGGAACGGGGCCGGGGGAGGTGACGGTGCTCACGTCGTCTCCGGCTCGCCGGCCAGCGTCAGCACCTCGTGCTCGTAGGGCATCGCCTGCGAGCACAGCAGTCGCGAGGCGACGATCCCGCCGGCGGCGTTGGCAAAGCGGACCGCCCGCTCGGCGGGCCAGCCCGCGAGCAGACCGTGGCATAGGGCTCCTCCGAAGGCGTCACCGGCGCCCAGACCACACAGCACCTCGATCGGCGCCGGTCCGACAACGCGCTCGTCGTCGGCGCTGGCCAGCAGCACCCCATCGCCGCCGAGCTTGACGATCGCCAGGGCAACGCCCCGCTCCAGCAGCCGCCGGGCGGCCTGATGCGGATCTGAGCTGCCGACCGCCACATCGCACTCCTCACGGTTGCCGACGGCAATCGTGACGTGCTCGATCGCCGCCCCGATCGTCGCCGTCGCCTCGGCGCGCGAGGACCAGAAGCTCGGCCGGTAGTCCAGGTCGAGGATCGTGTGGTGCCTGCGCCGCCGGGCCCGCAGCATCCCCTGCACCGTGGCGCGGCTTGGCTGCGCGCCCAGGGCGCCGCCGGAAATCCACAGGACGGCCACGTCCTCGACGAGCTGCGACGGCACCTCGTCGCCGTGAAGCTGGAAGTCAGGCGCCGGCGGTTCGCGCCGGAACAGCAGCTGGGGATCCTCAGGCGGGTCGAGCACCGCGAAGGCCAGCGGAGTCACGGCGTCCTGGAGCGTGCCGACGTAGGTCGTGTCGACACCGAAGTCCTCGAGCTCGTGGCGGGCCACCTCGCCGAACGGGTCTGAACCCACCTTGGTGAACACCGCGGCCCGGCGGCCCAGTCGGGAGGCGGCGATCGCCACGTTGGTGGGGCTGCCGCCGACCGCCTTGTTGAAGGTGGTGGCGGCATCCCAGTCGGCGCCGAGCTGGCCGCAGTAGAGATCGATGCTGATCCGGCCGACCGTGAGCAGCTCCAGCTCGGACATGGCTAGGCGGTGGTGCGGGGGGCGAGCCGGGACATCGCTGCGCGGTCGTGCGGGGTTGCCATGGCTAGGCGGTCGTCTTCAACTCCGCCGCGATCTCCTTGGCCACCTCGGCGGTCTGAGAATCCGTCGCCATTCCCTCCAGCTCGTGGCTGAGCTGCTCGAGCTCCTCGCCGCCGGCCATCATCGAGGTGAGATCCTCCAGCGAGGTGTTCGCCTTCAAATAGGAGCCCATCAGCCGGCCCCGCTTGAGCAGCACGAAGCGGTCGCCGACCGGGTAGGCATGGTGCGGGTTGTGGGTGATGAAGATCACCGCCCGCCCCATCGACCGCGCCTGGATGATGTACTTGAGCACGATCCCCGACTGCTTGACCCCCAGGGCCGAGGTCGGCTCATCGAGGATCAGCACCCGGGCCCCGAAGTAGACCGCGCGGGCGATCGCCACCGCCTGGCGCTCACCGCCGGAAAGCGTTCCCACCGTCTGGTCGGGGTCGCGGACGTCGATGCCCATCTTGGCCATCTCCTCGCGCATCACCCGCTGCGCGGTGCGGACGTCCAGACGCTCGAGGATGCCGCGCCCGCGCGTCGGCTCGTTGCCGAGGAAGAAGTTGCGCCACACCGACATCAGCGGCACGGTGGCCAGATCCTGAAACACGGTGGCTATCCCCTCAGACTGGGCGGCGCGGGGGTTGGGGAACTGCACCGCCTCGCCCTCGATCAGAAGCTCGCCCTCGTCGGGGACGTGGACGCCGGAGAGGATCTTGATCAGGGTTGACTTGCCGGCTCCGTTGTCGCCCAGCACACAGGTCACCTCGCCCTGGTTGACCTGCAGGGTGACGTCCTGCAGGGCGTTGACGCTGCCGAAGTACTTGGAGATGTTGCGGGCCTCCAGCAGCGGCGGTTCGGCCGTTGGTGGCCGGGCGGCGGGCGCCGGCGGGTCCGGCTCGCTCCCGGCCTGCTCTGGCTTATCGGGGTCGGTCATCGTCGTGCTCTCAGCGCTCGGCGGTAGATGAGGGTGTTGACGGCCACGGCCAGGAACAGGATCGCGCCCAGGAAGGCGAAGTTCCAGGAACTGTCCCACCCGGCATAGATCACGCCCTCGAAGGCCATCCCGATGATGCAGGCCCCGAGGGCGGCTCCGATCGCCGACCCGTAGCCGCCGGTCAGCAGGCAACCACCGACGACGGCGGCAATGATGTAGAAGAACTCGTAGCCCACCCCCTGCTCGGACACGGCCGACGAGGCCTGGGTGAAGGAGATGATCCCGACCAGGGCCGCGGCCAGTGCGGTGCTCAAAAACAGCACCACCTTGGTCCGGTCGACGGGTACGCCGATGTTGCGAGCCGCGTTCTGATCGCCGCCGGCAGCGAACACCCAGTTGCCGAAGCTGGTCCGGCTGAGCACCCAGGTGCCGGCGATCGTCACCAGCACGAACCAGATGATCGCCGTGGAGTAGCCGCTCGGCAGGGCGCCGCTGGAGAAGAAGGAGCTGCCGAAGATCGACTTCGCACTGGTCAGCCCGGCCGGGTGCGGAGTGCTCACCGACACCTGGGTGCTGTGGTTGTTGAGCAACAGCACACCGCCGACGCTCACCCCGCGCAACACGAAGAAGGTGGCCAGCGTGACGATGAAGCTCGGCAGCTTGGTCTTGACCACGACGAAGCCGTTGAGCAAGCCGATGCCGGCCGCGAACACCAGCGTGCCGATGATCGCCAGCCAGGCGTCCCAGTGCCACTTGCCCACCAGCAGCGCCATCACGATTGCGGTGACGCCGGACATGACGCCGGTCGACAGATCGAACTCTCCGCCGATCATCAGCAGTCCGACGGGCACAGCCAGGATCCCGAAGAACGCGGCCTGCTGGGTCCACGCCGCCAGCCCGGTCTGCTTGAGCCACAGGTGGCTTGAGCTGGCGTCGGTGATCGCGAACAGCACGAACACCGCGATCGCTCCCATCAGCGAGCCCAGCTCGGGGCGCCTGAGCAGTCGCGTCATCCGGCTGATCGGGGCCAGCCGCTCGTCGCCGACGGCTGGGGTGGGGGGTGAGGTGGCGGTCATCTCGTCTGTCTCCCGGTCCACCGGCGGGCCGAGCGGACGCCCCGCCCGGCGGTGGGTCGGTTGTTCTCTTGCGTGATCAGTCGTCCCCGGCCGAGATCGCCGACGACACCTTTGAGATGTTGGTCTTGTCGACCAGCAGCGGACCGCTGGCCACGGTTGTCCCGCCGCCGACGCTCTGTCCCTCGTGCTTCTTGTACAGGTACAGGAAGAGAATCGGCAGGTAGCCCTGCAGGTACTGCTGCTGGTCCACGGCGAACGCCATCGTCCCGCCGGTGAGCTCGTTCTGGACGTCGGTGCTGAGGTCGAAAGTGGCTATCTTCACGTTGTTGGGAGGGGCGTTTATCAGCGCGCTCCCGATCGCCGTGTTGAGCGTCATCACCGCGTTGATCTGGGGGTGTGACTGCAGGTAGGAGGTCACCTGCCCGATCGCCTGCTGCGGGTTGGACGCGGCATTCGGGGTCGACAGCGTCAGCTCCGTGCAGGCCGGCCCCTTCTGTGGCGGACTGCCACCCTTGCACTGCGATCCGACGCCGAGTCCCTGCGCGATGCCGTTGCAGCGATCGAGCAGGTTCTGACCCGACTGGTGGATCACGCACAGCACGTTGTTGGCCCCCAGCTTGTTGAACCGTTGGCCGGCCGCCACACCAGCCAGCTGCTCGGGCTGACCGACGCAGGTCAGTGCTCCGCTGGCCGCGATGTCGGTGCTGTCACAGCCCGCGTTGAGCAGGACGAGCGGGATCCCCTTGGCGGCCGCCGAACGGAGTGTCGGGTTCATCAGGTTGGGGTCGTGGTCGGAGACCGCCAGCCCGTCCACATGGCCGTTGATGGCATTGGAGATCTGCGCGTTTTCGGCCTGATCGTCGGGCTCGGCCTGGCCCTGCTGCTGTGATCCGTAGACCTGGGTGAGGGTGCAGCCGAGATCGGAGGCGGCGTTCTTGGCCCCCTTGTAGACCACGCTCCAGAAGTTGCCGTTGTCACCGTGGGTGATCACCGCGAAGTGGTAGTTGCAGACCTTGCCGCCTGAGTTGGCGATGTTCACCGCGCTGGTGGTCGAGCTGCTCTTGGACTTGGAGCTGGAACTGCCGCCGCACGCGGCCAGCAGCAGAACCGCGGCTGCGAGCAGCGCCGCGACTGCGAGACTGCGACGCAGTCTTGTCATCGATTGACCTCCTCGGGGATCCGAGCCGGGTTGTCGGCAGAGGCGATGCTCCTCAAGGCGTCGAACATCGGGCCGCTCGGCACCGCCGGCTCGTCTGCGGTGATTGCGGTGTCCTGCACGAGCGTGTTCCGCGCGAGCGCGATCTCCTCTTCTCCCTCGCGGGTGGGGCGCTCCAAAAACGGGTTTTGGTTAGAGCGCTCTAAGTCGCGAGCGGCGACTATATCCTCCCCTTCCCCGCGAAGTCAAGCCGTTTTGGGGACGGCCTTGGAGCGCTCTAAGCGAATTGATTTGCTGGTGCGCGCTGAGTAAGCTCGACGCCGACTCGTGCACCGTCCGGCAATTAGGCCCGCACCGTAGATGCCCGGCCGGGGCCTTACCAGCTCGCGGGCGCGCCGCGCGCCGACGATGGACGACGTGGCGCGCGAAGCCGGCGTTTCCCGCGCGCTGGTGTCGCTGGTGATGCGAGAGCAGCCGAACGTCTCCGAGGATCGGCGGACTCGCGTGCGCGCAGCCGCCGAGCGGCTCGGCTACCGGCCGAACGCGATGGCGCGCAGCCTGGCCAGCCGGCGGACCAAGACGGTGGGCGTGATCCTCGACGACCTGGCCAACCCGTTCTTCGCCGAGATCGCCGGAGGCGTGGAGGGCCTGGCCTCCGAGCTCGGCTATCAGCTGCTGCTCGGCGCCGGGGGCCGCCAGGCCCGGCGCGAGCGCACCGCCCTGGCCACGCTGCTCGAGTACCGCGTCGACGGCGTGATCCTGGTCAGCCCCCGGATGCGGTCCCGGGACATCGCCGCCGCCGCCGCCGAGGTTCCGGTGGTCATGGTCGGTCGTCACGTCAGAGGGGTGCAAGCTGACTTCGTCCTGATCGACGAGGCCCACGGCACCGAGCTCGTGCTCGAGCACCTGGTCGCTCTGGGCCACGAGGCCATCGCTCACGTCGATGGCGGTAAGGGCGCCGGCGGACCCCAGCGCCGCGGTGCCTACCTGAGGGGGATGCGGGCGCGCCGTCTCGCCGGCCGCGCCCGCGTGATCCCGGGTGACTTCACCGAGGAGGCAGGCGCCAACGCGGCTCGTGAGCTGCTGGCCGAACCCGAGCTGCCGACCGCCGTGTTCGCCGCCAACGACATGGTCGCCGCCGGGCTGCTGGGTGGCTTGGATCGCGCCGGCGTCCAGGTTCCGGACGAGCTCTCGGTCGTCGGCTACGACAACATCTCGATCGCCCACCTGGTCAATGTGTCGCTGACCACGGTCGACCAGCCGCGGACCGAGATGGGGCGGCTGGCGCTGGAGCTGCTGCTGGACCGGATCGACAACCGGCGCCCCAACCTGGTGCGGATGCTCGAGCCGACCCTGGTGGTGAGATCCACGACCGCGGCGCCGCGGGCTGCCGGGGCGCTTTCGCTGCCGGCCGCCTAACCGAGGCCCTGGCGCCAGGGGTTGGCCTGGTGGCGATCCCGCCGCTCCCGGTGCGCAGCCCGCGCCCGGATAGGCTTGACAGGAGTCCATGGACAACGGTTCCTTCTACATCACCACCCCGATTTACTACGTCAACGCCCAGCCGCACCTGGGCCACGCGTACACGACGATCGCCGTCGACGTGCTGGCGCGCCACATGCGCCAGCGCGGCAAGGACGTCTTCTTTCTCACCGGAACCGACGAGCACGGCGAGCCGGTCGCCGACGCCGCCCACGCCCAGGGGATGGAGCCTCGCGAGCTCGCCGACATCAACGCCGAGCGCTTCAAGCAGCTCGGCCCCCGCCTGGGCGCGTCCAACGACTTCTTCATCCGTACCAGCGACGAACAGCACGAGCGGGGGGTGCAGCGTGTCCTGGCGCGGGTGCACGAGAACGGGTACACGTATAAGGGGCTGTATGAGGGCT
>DASXJY010000195.1:0-8283 GCA_036497115.1 Solirubrobacteraceae bacterium | reverse complement strand
TTGCCCGATCGTCTGGCCGCCGTTCTGGCCGTCGTCTATCTGATCTTCAACGAGGGCTACGGAGGCCGGGGCGATCTGGCCGCCGAGGCTATCCGGCTGGGGCGGGCACTCGCCGAGCTGATGCCCGACGAGCCCGAGGTGCACGGCCTGCTGGCGATGATGCTCCTGCACGACTCGCGGCGGCGGGCGCGCTTCACCGCGGCCGGGGAACTGGTCCTGCTCGACGAGCAGGACCGCTCGCTGTGGGACGCCGCCCAGATTGCGCAGGGGCGAGCTGTGCTCGATCGCGCCTTCGCCCTGCGTGGGCGCGGCCCCTATGTCGTGCAAGCGGCAATCGCGTCGCTGCACGCCGACGTTCCGCGTGACTGGCCCCAGATCGCCGCCCTCTACGGTGAGCTGGCCCGTCTCACGGACTCCCCGGTGGTCGAGCTCAGCCGCGCCGTCGCGGTCGCCGAGGCGCAGGGTCCGGTTGCCGGGCTGCAGATCATCGAGCGCCTGCCCCTCGACGATTACCGCTATCTGCACTCCACCCGGGGCGAGCTGCTGAGGCGCCTCGGCCGTACCGCGGAGGCCCGTGATGCCTACAACCGGGCGCTGGCCCTGGTCCACGACGACGCCGAGCGGCAACTGCTCGAGCGCCGACTGAGCGAGCTGGAGGGGACCGGGTCGCGCAGCTAGAGGCGGGAGCCCACTAGCCTTTGCCCGATGGCGACGGCCACACGTCCGGCGGCCAGTGTGGAGCCCCGGTCTGCCTACCTGATGGCGCTCACCGACTGGCTGGCCTGCGCATCTGCCGGGACCGGGGAGCGCGCCGCCCGCGCCGTGCGGGCGTCCGGCGATGACCTGCTGGCCGACGTCGCATTCGCCGCCACCGCCGGCCACGTGCTCGACTTCGACGACACACTGGCCGCGGGCGTCGCCCACGTCAGCTCGACGACGGCTCCGGCGGCGCTGGTGCTGGCCGCCCACCGCGGCCTGTCGTCACAGGCCGCCCTCGACGCCTATGCCGAGGGGTATGAGGCGATGGCGGTGGTCGCCATCGCCAGCCATCCGAGCCTGTACGACGCCGGCTGGCATCCCACCGCGGTATGCGGCCCGATCGGCGCTGTCGTCGCCGCTTCGCGCCTGCTCGGGCTGACGCCGGAGCAGCACCAGAACGCGATCGCCGTGGCCCTCCTGCGGGCCGGTGGCACGCGGGGGGCGTTCGGCTCCGACGGCAAGGCGATCCAGGTCGGTCTGGCCGCCGCGGCCGGAGTCCAGGCCGCGATCCTGGCCGGCGCGGGCGCGCGCGTCGACCCGCGCGCTGTCCACGGCCCGCTCGGCTTCGAGGCGGTCCTCGGCGCCGCCTGGCCGCGAGCCGGCCTTGAGGGCGGCGAACCGGCGATCACCCAGAACTGGATCAAGCTTCACCCGAGCTGTCTGGGCACCCACTCGACGATCGATGCCGCCAGCCAGGCCCGCGAGGCGCTGAGCGGCGGTCCGGTGCGGGTTGCGGTCCATCCGGTGGCGCGCCAGGCCGCGCACCTGGATGCGGTCAGCGACGGGCTGTCGGCCAAGTTCTCGATCCCGTATTGCGTCGCCCACACGATCCTCCACGGGCCGCCGCGCGTCGGCGACTTCGAGTCGATCGACGGTCGCGTCGCCGCCCGGGCCGCCGAGGTGAGTGTCTCGGTCGATGACTCACTGCCGCAGTGGGGAGCCGTGGTGGGCTCGCCGGGTCGTCCGCCGGTCCGCGTCGACTCCCCCCGCGGCACGCCCGATCGCCCGCTGTCGCGCTCCGAGCTGGCGTCCAAGGTGGCCGACCTGGCCGGGGAACGGCTACTCGTCGCGCTCAGGGATCTGCAGGGCCCGGCGGCCGGTGCGCTGCGGGCGGCGGGGTTGGAGCTGCCGGCCGCTGGCGCCTAGCGTCCCGACCACGTTCGTGGAGCACGCCGCGCACAACGCGATGGACGAGCCCGATGAGATCGAGCTCTTCTATGACCGCTGCAGCGATCTGATGCGCGAGTTGCTCGAGGCGCTCGCCGCAGCACCCGATCGCCCGCGCCCGTTTGCGGACATCGAGGACTCGATCGGGTGGCCCCATCGCCGCATCGCGGCGGTGTTGGGCGGCGTGTCCCACCTGCGCCAGACCGGATTCGCCGGGCGGCGGCCGTACCGCTTCCATGACACCCGCCAGTCAGCTTCGGGGCGATGGGAGATATGGATGGACGCGGTTCAGGCCGGCGCCGTCCAGGCGGCACGGGGCTGACGAGGAACGTCGGGGCTGCCGGTGGCCGTTTTTATGCCGCCGCTTGACTGAACGTTGCCACGCAGGGAGGGCGCCAAGCGCGAGCGGGATTTGTTGCCGCGCCGGTGTTCGCCGGGCAACGATCCGGCACCTGGGCAGTCGAGCCGGTAGGGTCGCCTCAGTGGACGTCGAGCGGATGGACGGCAAGCTGGCTCTGGTGACCGGAGCCGGCAGCGGCATCGGGCGCGAGACGGCACTAGCCTGCGCGAGGCGGGGAGCGGACCTCGTCATCTGCGATGTGAACGCATCCGGTCTGACCGAGACCGAGACCGGGGCCCGGGACCTCGGTCGCCAGGTGCTGGCCCGCCAGGTTGATGTCGCCGACCGCGCCCAGATGCAGGAGTTCGCCGCCGCAGTGCACCAGCAGGTGGCAGCCGTCGACCTGCTGGTCAACAACGCCGGCGTGGGTCTCGGGGCGTCGTTCCTCGAGACGCCGCTCGAGGACTGGGACTGGATCGTGCCGATCAACGTGATGGGCGTGGTGCACGGCTGCCACCTGTTCGTGCCGGCGATGGTGCAGCGCGGGTCCGGTCACGTGGTGAACCTCGCCTCGGCCGCCGGCTTCTTCCCCAATCCGTCGCTGGCCGCCTATTCGGCCACCAAGTTCGCGGTCCTGGGCCTGTCGGAGGCCCTGCGCGTGGAACTGCGACCCGCGGGCGTCGGCGTGACGGCGGTCTGTCCCGGGCTGATCAACACGCCGATCACCCGCAACAGCCGGCTGCGCGGCAGCGCCGAAGGGCAGCGTGAGCGGATCGTGAGCCTCTATCAACGTCGCAACTACGGCCCCGAGCGGGTCGCGCAGCGCATCCTGCACGCCGTGCAGCACGACCGCGCCGTGATGCCGGTGTCCGCCGAGGCCTGGGTCATGTGGTGGCTGGGACGTTTCTCGCCCCGGGCCGCGCGCGGCCTCGCCCGAGCCCTGGATGCCGCCACCAGATGATGTGCCCGCGCGCCGTGCCGGCCCGATAGGCTGCGGCTGAGAATGGATGGCGACCGGGCACGTGAGCTTCTGCGACTGGAGCGCGAACGGATCGAGCGCGGGCTGGCCGAGGTCCAGGGCGAGCGCCGGCAGGAGTCAGACAACCAGGTCGAGCCGGGCGAGCGCGACTCCCAGGGCCTGTACCAGGACGAGTTCGACGCCGGCCGAGCTCAGGACCTGCGCCGCGACCTGGCCGCTCTCGAGCGGGCCGAGGAGCGCTTGGCCGCCGGTACGTTCGGAAAGTCGATCGAGAGCGGTGAGCCGATCCCCGACGGCCGGCTCGAGGCCGTTCCCACCGCCGAGCGCACCGTGGAGGAGCAGGAGCGCTACGAACGCGGGTAGGGGCTCAGACTAGGAGTTGGGCTCGTACCGATGGTGGATGTTCAGCGCGTTTCCGGCTGGGTCGAGAAAGATCGCCTGGTGGCAGACGCCGCTGTCGATCACGTCGGTGACGAACTCGACCCCCTGGGCCTCCAGCGCCGCACGGGTCGTCGCCACGTCGTCGACCTGGAGCGCGATCGGCAGACGGTGGGGGTGAAACTCCTGGCCGAAGGCGCCCGGCTCCATGATCGCGATGGTCAGGTCGCCGGCCTGGTACTCCACCGCCGGCATCTCGCCCCACTGCTTCACGAACGGTAGCCCGAGGACATTCCCGTAGAAGTCCTTTGAGGCCTCCAGATCCCGGGCCGGGACGGTGACGAAGTCAACCCCGGTGATCGCCACCGGCGACGTTGTCGTGTCGGTCATGTCTGCTCCCTGGGTCGCGTTCGCCGGCAACTGCAGTTCGACGTACGGTACCCCGGTTAGCCGGCTGACCGGCAGAATTCGCTATCTGACGGTGGATGGCGCGTCCCCCGTGGAGCTGGCCACGGGAGCGCACCCGGCCGTGCGGAGATGCTCAGCCCGCATCTCCCGACGGCCCCGCCACCGCCGCCCGGGGCGATGCCGGCCGGCTCGACCGGCGCCAGAGTGTCGCGGCCAGAAGGCTGAGCACGGCCGCTCCGGCGATGTAACCGATGCACACGCCGACGCGGGCGCCGGCCGTCGAGGCGATCGCTGCGATCACCGCGTAGACGAGAAACGCGGCGATGAGGACGAACACCACGGCGACGAACTTCATGAACACTCTCACTGCAACTCCTTTCCCAGCCATCCGGGCTGAGATGGTTGTCGGTGGGCACCGGTCATTAGTGCGATCGCGCCCCGTGTCTAGTGCCGAAGACATCTCCGGTGCTACCCGGCGCAGCCGGGTTTTTGCAGAAGATCCGGCTCATGCAGAGGTAATCGGCACCCCTCCAATTTCCTAAAGTCCTGATGGACGCGCAGACGGGCCCGGCGCACTGTCAGCGGAACTGATCGCCGGGCTGTCGCTGAAGCTCAGAGCCGGAGCGCCACGAGCCCTACGGCCAGCAGAACCAGCGCCATCCACAGCGCCGACAGCGCGCCCTCGAGCGGCTCGGCGAGCCGGGCCGCGGTGAGCGCCACCACGCGCCCATCGCTCAGGTGCTGCTCTCCCACCACCTCATCGGTGTGCCGGCGCAGCTCGCGCGCCGGGGTACTCAAGCGCCGCTGGGCGGCGCTCAACAGACAGCACCCGGCGGTCACCAGGACACCCTCGATGCGGATCGACAGCGAGTTGGCGAAGTAGCCGGTGAAGGCCGGAAAGCCGCCCCAGGCGAGCGCAAACCAGGTGTCGGTGTGAAACCGGCCTCCCGCGAGCTCGAGGTTGTAGGCGAGCACCAGGAACGTGCCGACGATCACCAGCGGCGCGATCAGGGGCGAGACGATCAGCACCCCCGCCACGCCGATCGCCACCGCGCCAGCCAGTCCGACCACCGCCAGCCCGATCAGCCACCGCCGCGTCAACGCGGTCTGAAGCGGCCGGTCGACCAACTCGTCGAGCGCATGGGCAGCAACCCCCACGGCCAGAAAGAAGGCGGCCAGGGTGGCGGCCAGGCGGTCGGCGTGAAGTACCGGCGCGACGGCGGCGCCGATCGCCACGTAGCTCAGATGCCACGCCGTGTAGGGCGGATGCAGCAGCGTGACCAGGTCTCGCCAGCCGCCGGACGCCAGCGCGTAGAACGCCGGCCGGTCGAGCTTACGAAGCGGCGTCGCCGTCTCTGACCCCCCACATGACCCGCCCGGCGCCGAAGCTCAGCTCGAGCTCGGTGACGTCACGGATCCCGGCCGCGCGCCACAGCGCCGCCAGGTCGGGCTCGCTGGCGTAGAACTCCTCGATGTTGGGCCCCAAAAACCGGCCCACCTCATACCAGGACCTCGAAACCAGCCGACCCAGGGCGGGCAGCCCAAGCCGGGTGTACACGCGCCAAAGTGCCCGCAGCGCGGGGGCGGTCGGAACCCCGAACTCGACCATGCCGATCCGCGCCCCCGGCTTGACGACTCGGGCCAGCTCGCGCATCGCCGCCGCCCGGTCGTCCACATAGCGCAGCAGGTAGGTGAAGGTCAGGGCGTCGAATTCCTGGTCGGCGAATGGGAGCCGCTCGGCCTCCCCGGTCACGAACTCGATTCGCCCGTTGAGCTGCGATGAGCCGGCCAAACGCGTGCAGGCGGCCGCCAGCATCGCCTCGCTCTGATCCAACCCGGTCACCTGGCTGCCGCGCTGCGCGAGCTCGAATGCCACCATCCCGGTGCCGGTCGCCACGTCCAGGATGCGCTGGCCCGGTCGGGGGTCGATCGCCTCGACCAGAGCGCGGCGCCACCGCGGATCTTGGCCGAAGCTGAGCACGGCGCCCATCCGGTCGTACTGCCGCGGCAGCCCGGAGAAGAGCTCGAGCGTATGACGCTTGCGGGGAGAGGTTGTGCCGGCCACCAAGATGGCGAAGACTAAGGGACGGCGCGCGCCCCGAGCCGGCCGCCGGGACTTTCAGCTCAAGCGTGCATGCGTTCGTAGTTCAGGCGCATCAGCTCGATGACGTCCCGCACGTCGCTCTGGTCTTGAATCCGGCGGGAGGCCGGCCCTTCGCGCCCGGGGAACACCGGGTGATAGTCGATCCGCCCCTCGGCATAGAGCTGATTCCAGACCGGCTTGGGAAACGAGAAGTGCGCGGACCGGTCACCGTGGAGGTGGCCGATCTCCCGCCGGCCGAGGCGGAAGGCAAACTCCCCCCGCCGCCCCGGACCGGCTTCGATGCCGGGCCAGGACGTGACCTCGGATGTGATCTGCTCGCTGGCCGTGGGTGTCTTCGTCTTCGTCATGACAGCTCCTTGACGTCGCGGTGGCGTGGGACCCATCGTCGACCGCGGAGCGCCCAATTTCCATCCGCAATTGGTCTTAGGACCCCCGGGGCCAATCGCCCGTGTCCGAGCGATGAGTCTGCGCGCGCCGGCCGGTCCTACCCAATGACATCCACCACCGAAGGAGGGCGGCAGTGCCAACCACCGCGACCCACATCAGCACGATCGGACTGGTAGCGATCCCAACCGTCAACCAGGACGCCTCGATCGCGTTCTACGTCGACAAGCTTGGCTTCGAGAAGCGGACGGATCTCCCGTTCGGCGACAAGTACCGCTGGGTAGAGGTCTATCCCCCCAGTGGTAACACCGGCATCGCCCTGGCACCCCCGCGTGAAGGCGGTCCGGGCGCCGGTGTCGAGACGGGCATCATCCTCAACACCGATGACATCGAGGCCACGCACTCGGCGCTGAAGTCAAGTGGTGTGGACGTCGACGACGAGATCCTCCGGATGGGCGACCAGGTGCCGCCGATGTTCTGGTTGCGCGACCCTGAGGGCAACTCGCTGCTCGTCGTCGGCTAACGCTCCGATTCGCCCGCGGGGTCGGGCTCGCTCGGCCCCGCCTCTGGGTCAGCGTCCGGGCGGTCGGCCAGCCGCTCGAGCGTCTGGTCGATGTCGGCCTCGGTGGTTCGCGGGTTGATCGTGCACAGACGCAGAGCCGCCCGTCCCTGAAGGCGGGTGCTGGTCAGGGTGGCGTAACCGGATATCGACAGCGCGGCCGCCTGGCGGGGGTGATCGGCATCACTCCAGCCCACGCCGCTGAAGGTGATGATTCCCAGCTGCGCGGGGGTGATCACCTCCCACCGGTCGTCGGCTTCGAGCCGTCGCTGTGCGTGCTCGGCCAGGGCGATGCCCCGGGCTATCGCCGCCCGCAGGCGCTCGGCGCCGTAGATCCGGAACATCAGCCACAGCTTCAGGGCGCGCGAGCGGCGGGTCAGCTCCGGGCTGCGGTCGCCGAGGCTGACCTCGCCACCGTCGGGTCGAACATCGGCCAGGTACTCCGGCCGCATGCTGAAGGCCTCGGCCAGCGCCCCAGGGCGGCGAACGAACAGGCAGCCGACATCGATCGGCGAGAACAGCCACTTGTGGGGATCCAGGACCAGCGAATCGGCGCGCTCCATGCCTCCAAGCCGGGCCCGGCCGGCCGGACAGAGCGCCCCCGGCGCTCCGTAGGCGCCGTCGACGTGCAGCCACAGGCCCTCGGCTTCGGCGAGTGCGGCAAGGCCGTCGAGCTCGTCCACGGCGCCGGTGTTGGTCGTGCCTGCAGTGGCCACGATGAACCGGGGCTCCCGCCCCTGCCGTCGGTCCTCGCGCACCGCCTCGCGTACCGCGTGGGCCGGCATCCGCAGCCGGTCGTCGCTGGGCAGCACCCGGATGTCGCCGGGCGGGAAGCCCAGCGTG
The DNA here is from genome assembly GCA_036497115.1 of Solirubrobacteraceae bacterium. Lineage (GTDB taxonomy): Bacteria > Actinomycetota > Thermoleophilia > Solirubrobacterales > Solirubrobacteraceae > Palsa-465. Next base: position 362 of record DASXJY010000195.1, on the reverse strand, counting down.
GTCAGCGCGCGCGGCAGTGAGGCGTGCGTTTGGTCGCAGAGGTAGGCCACCCCCGGGCCGATGGCCCGGCGGGCGGCGGCCAGCCCGGTCAGATTGGAGACCGAGCCTCCGCTGAGCAGGACGCCCTCGGTGCCATCGGGCAGGCCGAGCAACTGGCGCAACCAGTCGAGCACCACGAGCTCGGCGGTGACCGGTCCCGAGGAGCCCGTCCACGACGCCGCGATCGTGTTGAACCCCGTCCCCAGCCATTCCCCCAGCACTCCGGCAAACGACGAGGGCGCCGGCACACGGGCGAAATACCGAGGGTGATCGCCGTGCTGCATGTTGGCCAGGGCGACATCGACCAGGGTCTGCATCGCCTC
>DASXJY010000194.1:0-9776 GCA_036497115.1 Solirubrobacteraceae bacterium | reverse complement strand
GACGCCCGCCAAACCGGCGGTGCGCCTCCCGCCTCCCGCCTCCCGGCCTTACTTGATGAACAGGATCTCTGAGTACTTCGGCAGCGGCCAGAGATCGTCTGAGACGATCTTCTCCAGCTGGTCGGCGGCCGTCCGGACGCCCTCCATGGCGGGGAGGGTTGTGTCCCGCATGTACTCGGCGTGACGCATCAGGTCATCGTGGGGCTGGTTCTCGGCCAAGTTGGCCGCCTCGAGCGTCTTGATGGCGTCGACGAACGTGCTGATCAGCCCCTCGGCCTCGCTGGCCAGCTCGGGCAGCTGCGCGCTCAGCATCAGGGCCACATGCCGCGCCGCCGCCGGCAGCAGGATCGTGCGGGCGATCGAAGCTGCCGTCTCGGCCTCGATGTTGAGCTTGGTCACATACTGCTCCAGGAACACCTCGTAGCGCGAATCCAGCTCGCGCTTGGACAGGACGCCGTAGTTGGAGAACAGCGACTCCGTCTCGTCGTTGACCAGATACGGCAGCGCGTCGGGTGTGGCCCGGAGGTTCAGCAGCCCGCGGGCGACGGCCTCCTCGTGCCACTCGTCGGAGTAGTTGTCGCCTCCGAACACGATCTGCTTGTTGCTCGCGTAGCTGCGCTGGAGGATCGGCCGCAACGCCGCCTCGATCCCGGTCCCGTTCTCGAGCGCCTCCTCGAGCTCTTCGGCCAGGGAGTCGATCGCCTCGGCGACGATCGTGTTGAGGACCGTGTTGGGCAGTGACAGCGACATGCTCGACCCCAGCGCCCGGAACTCGAACTTGTTGCCGGTGAAGGCGAACGGGCTGGTGCGGTTGCGATCCCCCCCGTGCATCGGCAGCGGCGGCAGCACCGGCGTGCCCAGGCCCAGAAACGACTCCGGCGTCGACTCCCCGACCTCACCGCGCTCGATGGCGCCGAACACCTTCTCGAGCTCTGAGCCCAGGAAGATCGAGATGATCGCCGGCGGCGCCTCGTTGGCGCCCAGCCGGTGGTCCTGACCCGGCGACGCGATCGAGGCCCGCAGCAGACCCTGGTGCTTGTTGACGGCCTGGATCACCGCAGCGCAGAAGAACAGGAACTGGAGGTTGTCGTGGACCGTGTCGCCGGGCTCGAGCAGGTTCTCGCCGGTATCGGTGCCCATCGACCAGTTGTTGTGCTTGCCCGATCCATTGACTCCCGCAAACGGCTTCTCGTGCAGCAGGCAGATCAGGCCGTACCGCCGGGCCACGTTCTGCATCACCTGCATCGTCAGCTGCTGGTGGTCGGCGCCGACGTTTGAGTTCTCGAAGATCGGTGCCAGCTCGTACTGGTTGGGCGCCACCTCGTTGTGGCGGGTCTTGACCGGCACGCCGAGCTTCTGAAGCTCGCGCTCGGTGTCGAGCATGTAAGCCAGGATCCGCTCCGGGATCGAGCCGAAGTAATGGTCGTCGAGCTCGTGGCCCTTGGGCGGCTTGGCGCCGAACAGCGTCCGTCCGGTGGTCACCAGATCAGGGCGCTCAAAGAAGTACTGCTCGTCGACCAGGAAGTACTCCTGCTCGGGCCCCACGGTCGTGAACACCCTGACCGCCTCGCTGTTGCCAAACAGCCGCAGGGCGCGAATCGCCGACTTCGACAGGGCGTCCATCGAGCGCAGCAACGGGATCTTGTGGTCCAGCGCCTCACCGGTCCACGACGCAAACGCGGTGGGGATGCACAGCAGGGCGCCGTTGGGGTTCTCGAGGAGGAACGCCGGACTGGTCGGGTCCCAAGCTGTATAGCCGCGCGCCTCGAAGGTGGCGCGAATGCCGCCGGTCGGAAACGACGACGCGTCGGGCTCGCCCTGGATCAGCTCCTTGCCGGAGAACTCGGCCAGCGCGGTTCCCTCACCGGTGGGGGCGTAGAAGCTGTCGTGCTTTTCCGCCGTCAGGCCGGTCAGGGGCTGAAACACGTGGGTGTAGTGGGTGGCGCCGCGCTCCAGGGCCCACTCCTTCATGGCCAGCGCGACAGCGTCGGCCAACGAGGTGTCAAGCGCGTCGCCCTGGGCCAGGGTGCTCGACAGGCGCTTATAGACGTCCTGGGGCAAGCGCTGGCGCTGAATCGCCGGGCTGAACACGTTCGCTCCGAAGATCTGGTTGTCGGGCGAGGTCAGGTCGGGGGCGCCGATCGCGCCGCCGTTCGGGCTCCACTGCGCGGCCAGAACGTTCTGCTGTCGGATCCGAGGCATTCTCTGTCGTAGTTCCTTCCTGTCGACGCCCTCGGCGGCCGGGGCGCGCTTAAGTGATCAGTCCCGGGGGACGTGAGTCGCCAAGGGTAGGTCACCGTTGGCCGGCGGTCACTATCCCAATGGCCAAACCGAGCCGGGACCTGTGCTCCGGACGGCGAAGGCAGGCCCTGGATGGGATACTCGAGCCATGCCGAGCCCCTTCGAGCGCGGGCCGATGTCGGTCTATGCCCCGGCCCCGGATCGCTATGAGCAGATCCCTTACCGTCGCTGCGGGCGCAGCGGGCTCAAGCTCCCGGCGATCTCGCTGGGGCTGTGGCAGAACTTCGGCGACGACCGCCCCCTGGCCCTGAGCCGGGCGATCCTGCGCCGCGCCTTCGACCTCGGGATCACCCACTTCGATCTGGCCAACAACTACGGGCCGCCGTATGGCAGCGCTGAGATCAACTTCGGGCGGATCTTCTCCGAGGACTTCGCGCGCTGGCGCGACGAGATCGTGATCTCGACCAAGGCCGGATACGACATGTGGCCGGGGCCCTACGGCGACCTGGGCTCCCGAAAGTACCTCCTGTCGAGCCTCGAGCAGAGCTTGCGGCGAATGCGCCTGGACCACGTCGACATCTTCTACTCGCACCGTTACGACCCCGAGACGCCGCTCGAGGAGACGATGGGCGCCCTGGATTCCGCCGTTCGCCACGGCAAGGCCCGCTACGCCGGGATCTCGTCCTACGGACCGCGCCGGACCGAGGAGGCGATCCGCATCCTGCGTGGCCTCGGCACCCCGCTGCTGATCCACCAGCCGTCCTATTCGCTGTTCAATCGCTGGATCGAGCCTGAGCTGCTCGACGTGCTCGCCCGGGAGGGTGTCGGCTGTATCGCCTTCTCGCCGCTGGCCCAGGGGCTGCTGACTGATCGCTACCTCGACGGCATACCGGAGGACTCCCGCGTCCGGCGCGGGCTGAACTTCTCCGAGGACCTGATCACGCCGGAGAACATCGGGCGCGCGCGGGAGCTTAACCGGATCGCCTCCGACCGAGGCCAGACGCTGGCCCAGCTGGCGCTGGCCTGGGTGCTGCGCGACGAGCGCGTGACCTCGGCCCTGATCGGAGCCTCGAGCGTCGAGCAGCTCGAGCAGAACGTGGCCGCCCTGAACCGGCTGGACTTCGACGACGCCGAGCTGGAGCGCATCGACAGCCATGCCGTGGAGGGCCAGATCAACATCTGGGCGGGCTCGAGCGAGGCCTGACCGCTGCCCGCGGCCGCCCAGGGCCTGAAAACGAGTCCTGGACTACTGGGTCGAGACGATCCGGCCCTGGTTGTTGACGTAGGACTGCTGGGGGGCGGTGGTCACATGGACCGAGAAGGTGCCCTCGGGCATCGAGCCGTCGCCCAGCACCGCCTTGGCCTTGCCGTTGAGCCCGGCGGCGACCTGCCAGGCCACGACGTGGTGGCCCGGCGAGACTGCGGTCACCGACCAATCGAAACGCACCGACTTGCCCGGCTTGAGCGAGCCGAGCGCCCAGGTGTTGGAGTACGCCGTCACGCCGGCGCCCTGGCCGCCGTTCTCGCAGCTGAACCCGCACGGCCCCGGTCCCTGGTTCACGATCCAGATCGGACGCGACGGGTTGGCGAGGTACTGCTGGTTGAGATTCGCCGAGAAGGCGGCCGCGCTCGAGCCTTCGCCCTGGGGAGCGTGGGGCGAGCAGGTCACGTTGCAGATGCTCACGGCGACGTTGGGGATCGTCTTGTGGCCGGTGTTGCGCACCGCGATCACCAGGTGACTGGTCTGGGCCAGGGTCTGGCTGGTCGGGAAGCTGGCGCTGAACACGGCCACCGGAAACTTCCCGTGGGGTTCCTGGGCATCCTGGCGCTGGCCACCGCCGCCACAGGCAGCCAGAGCAAGGGCGGCGCCGACGCCGGCGATGATCCCGCAGCTCCTCATTCTCCAGGCGCTCAACGCGGGCCCAACATACCACGCAATACACCGTCCCTACGCCGATTGCGGGAACGGTTGGAAGTTGGTGCTTTGGACGCCGGTGGCGTAGGCTTACGGCCGCCAGTGGCGCGTCCGCTGCCGCGAGATTCTGGGAGGAACGAGACCACTTGATCAGAGCAGTAGCCGACCGGGGTTTCCTGCCAATCAAAAGCCTGCTCGAAGAAGTGGGCAACATGATGATCTTGACGGGCAAGACGATCTTCTCGGCCGTCAGGCCGCCGTATCCGTACGGGAGCGAGTTCGTCGGCCAGTTCCTGTTCGCGGTCAAGCTGTGCTGGTTCCCGATGCTGATTTCGACGGTCGCCTTCGGCTACGAGGCGCCCGGCCTGCAGGCGGCCAACTTCCTGGTGCTGTTCGGCGCCCTGGACCGCCTCGGGGGATTCTTCGTGTTGGCCTCGATCAGGGAATTCGCGCCCACCGTCGATGCCATCGTGATGGCCGGCGTGGCCGGCACCGCGATCACCGCCGACCTCGGCGCGCGCAAGATTCGAGAGGAGCTCGACGCCCTGCAGGTGCTCGGCGTCGACCCGATCAAGAACCTCGTCGTGCCCCGCTTCCTCGCCCTGATGATCCTCACCGGGCTGTTCGACATCTACGCCCTGATCTTCGGCGTGTTCGGCGGAATCCTGGCCACCTTGGTCAACAGCGCGCCGCTGGGGCCGTTCTTCTCAACCTTCTTCAACAACGCCGAGACCACCGACCTGTGGGGCTCGGTGCTGAAGACCACGCTGTTCGGAGCGATCATCGCGATCGTCTGCTGTTACAAGGGGATGACTGCGTCCGGGGGCGCCGAGGGGGTGGGGCGTGCCGTCAACCAAGCCGTCGTGATCGCGTTCATGGGGGTGTTCGCGTTCAACTACGCGTTCACGCAGACGCTGCTGGCCACCCATCCTGAGATCACCACGATCATCAAGTAGCCATGAATGATCTTCTCCTCACTCCGCGCGGCTGGATCGAGGCCTTCGGCGAGATAGTCAAGTTCGGCGCGCAGATGGTCCGCGACGTCGCGACCCTGCGGGTGCTGCGGTTCTTCGGTGAGGCGCTCCGCCAGGCCGGGATCCTGATCGTCTCCTCGACCCTGGTGATCTGGGGCCTGGTGTTCGTGATCGGCCTGGAATGCGGGATCGAGGGCGCCTACTTCACCTATGGCCAGGGCGTGCCCGCCTACTCGGGCGTGTTCGCCGCCTGGTGTGACCTGCGCGAACTGGTCCCGCTGGTGTTCGGCTACATGATGGCGGCCAAGGTCGGGACGGGGATCGTCGCCGAGCTGGGGTCGATGCGGATCTCCGACGAGATCGACGCGCTCGAGGTGATGGGAATCAGCGGGATGCGCTTCCTCTGCGCCACGCGCCTGCTGGCGGCGATCATGGTGCTGCCATTCGTCTACCTGGCCTCGATCGGCGCCGGCTTCTTCGCCAGCTACCTGGCCGTCGTGCAGCAGATCGGCTACGTGTCGTCGGGCGGGTTCTTCTTGATCTTCTGGCAGTTCCAGAATCCGCCTGACCTCTTATACAGCTTGATAAAGGCCATGTCGATGGCGATCGTCATCGTGATCGTCGGCTGCTATTACGGATACAACGCGAGCGGAGGACCCGTGGGCGTGGGCACCGCGACTGCCAAGTCGATGGTGCTCAACCTCGTCTCGGTCCATCTCATCGGCATGCTCGGCACACAGCTTTTCTGGGGTGCCAACCCAAGAGCACCAATCGGAGGCTAAATGCGAGACAACCGAGACCAGAGCGACGACGAGCCGACTGCCCAGGACGATCCGCGCAACATCGGCGACCAGAGCGACGAGCACAGCGCCGAGGCCCGCGACGCTCAGGTCGATCTATCGCCCGAGGAGCGCGAGGAGAAGATCACCAGCGCCGCTCCCCACGGCGGCGAGATCGAGGACACCCCGGAGTGGCCTGGCGAAGAGGACGAAGGTCCCTCGGAGGCCGAGTCTCAGGGGCAGGGCAAAGAGGAGACCGAGGAAGCGGAGTCCTCATCGCGGGTCTCGGTCGTCGACGAGAAGCCCCCGCGCCCGGACCCGCCCGAGGGAAGCTCGGACGAGGAGTACAAGTGGCACACCTACAAGGTCTATCCCTCGGGCCGTCCCGACGCGGTCGAGTTCATCGACACCTACAAGGCCTTCGGGCGCTCGCACATCCTGCGGGGTCTCAACATGGGCCTGCCGGAAGGGATGGTCTCGATGATCCTGGGGCCCTCCGGAACCGCAAAGTCAGTTTGCATCAAGCACATGGTGGGGCTGCTGTACCCCGACGAGGGCGACATCCTGGTCCACGGGGAGTCGGTGCCCAACATGGCCGACGACGACCTGTTCGACATGCGCAAGAAGTTCGGGCTGCTGTTTCAGGACGGGGCGCTGTTCGGCTCGATGGACCTGTTCAACAACGTGGCCTTCCCGCTGCGCCAGCACACCGAGAAGGGCGAGGACGAGATCGAGGACATCGTGATGCGCCGCCTCACCGAGGTCGGACTGGCCTCGGCGAAGACCAAGATGCCCAACGAGCTCTCCGGCGGGATGCGCAAGCGCGCCGGATTCGCCCGTGCGCTGGTGCTCGAACCCGACATCGTGCTGTTCGACGAGCCCGACTCGGGCCTGGACCCGGTCCGCACCGCGCTGCTGGGCGAACTGATCCTCGAGATCCACCGCGACATGATGGACGAGGCCAAGGAGAAGCAGCGCGAGCATCTGCCGACGTTCTGCGTGATCACCCACGACATCATGAGCGCCCGCCGGGTGGCCGACTACATCAACGTGCTGTGGAAGGGCCGGATCGTCGAGGCCGGCCCGGCCGAGGACATGCTCAACTCCGACAATCCGTTCATCCGCCAGTTCCTCTCTGGCGAGTCGCAAGGCCCGCTGACGATGGACTAGCCGGCCTTTCGGTGGCGCTGTGAGACCGGCGCGTCCGGGGGAGGCCACCGCTAGCCTGGGCCCGGCATGGCGGTGAGGCAGAGGTTCGAACAGCTCGCCGGCGCGGCCGCGCGCAGGCCGGTGCTGACGCTCTCGATCGTCGTCGCGCTCGCCGTCGGGGGCGGCCTGCTGTCACTCGGGCTCAGGCCTTCGGCCGGCACCGACACGTTCGTTGGCCGCTCCTCATCGAGCTACCGGGCGACCGCCGACGATCAGCGCCATTTCGGCGACGACGCGGTGATCATCCTGATCAGGGAGTCGCTGCCCAACCTGGTGCAGACCAAGGACCTGGCCACCGTGACCCAGCTGGAGGCGTGCCTGGCCGGCCAATACGTGACCGCCAACTCCAACCTGCGCGCGTTTACGCCGGTCGCGAACCACGCGCCCTACGGCGGTCAGAACAGCCCCTGCGGCGAGCTGATGAGGACGCAGCCGGCGCAGGTCGTCTACGGGCCGGGGACCTTCCTCAATCGCGCCGTGGCGGCCGTGAACACCCAGATCGCGGGAATGATGAAGGGCGTCACCACCTCGGTGAAGACCGCTGAGCTGAATGCGTTCAAGCTCGCCATCGGCAAGGGGCTGAGCAAGAAGGCGGCGCTGACCGACGCCACTGCGGCGGGACGGCTGGAGTACCAGCAGCAGCTGCAGACGCTCGAGCGCCTGGCGCTGAACTCAGGCATCACCTCGCTGCCGTCGATCGACTCGCCCCAGTTCATCCCCCAGATCGTCTTCGATCAGACCCGGGGCGTGAACCAGCCCAAGGCCCGGTTCGCATACCTGTTTCCGACCAAGGGCTCGGCCCTGATCCAGGTTCGGCTGAAGTCCACGCTGACCGACCAGCAGCAGGCCCACGCGATCTCGCTGATCCGCCAGGCGATCAAGATGCCGATGTTCCGCTCCCACTACGGGGCCAGCTACACGGTGACCGGGGTCCCGGTGGTCGTCAACGACTTGGCCACCAAGATCACAGGCTCGATCGCCGGCCTGCTGATCGCCGCCCTGCTGGTGATGGCGGCCACGCTGCTGCTCGTGTTCCGCAATCGCTTTCGGCTGCTGCCACTGGCGATCGCCCTGGCCGCCGCCGGGATCACCTTCGGGCTGCTGGCGATCCTCGGGGTGACCTTGACGATGGCCTCGATCGCCGTGCTGCCGATCCTGATCGGCCTCGCCGTCGACTACGGGATCCAGTTCCAGGCCCGAGCCCAGGAGGCGCGCCAGGTGGCCGCACCGGAGGGGCGCGAGCCGTTGAGCGCGCAGCGGGCCGTGGCCCAGGCGGCGGGACGGGCCGCGCCGACCATCGCCACCGCGGCGCTGGCCACGGCCACCGGCTTCCTGGTCCTGCTGCTCTCGCCGGTCCCGATGGTGCAGGGCTTCGGCTTGATCTTGGTGGTGGGCATCGCAGTCGCCCTGGCTTGCGCGCTGACCGCCGGCTCGGCGGCACTGGTGCTCGGTGAGCGCGGGCGGCGGCCGCCTGGCGCCCGGCCGGCTGGCGGCAGAGCCGGCCGAGCCGTGGGCTCCTCGGTGCGGGGCGCGGGCCAGATCGTCGGCTCCTCGCTGCGCGGGGCCCGGGAGATCCTCGCCGGGGCGGGCCGCGGGCTGCTGTCGCCGCTGCAGCGTCTGCGGCCCCCTCGCCGCGCCGCACCGCGCAACCGCGGACTTGACGCCAGGCCTGGCGGCCCGGGCCGCGTGGTGGCGGCGGTGACTCGCCGGCCCGGCCGGGTACTGGCCCTGGCGGCCATCCTGGCCGTGGCGGGCTGGATCGCCGGCACCCAGACCGCGGTCCAGTCCGACGTCACCAAGCTCGTCCCCAAGAGCATGCCGGCGCTGCGCAACCTGCGCACGCTGGAGCGGGTCACCGGGGTCTCTGGAGAAATCGATGTCACGGTGCGAGGGGCGAACGTCGCCTCGCCGGCCACGGTGGCCTGGATGATCCGCTACGAGAACCGGCTGCTCACCCACTACGGGTACCTGGAGACACACGGCTGCTCGGCATCGACGCTCTGTCCCGCCCTGTCGCTGCCCGATCTGTTCGACAGTGGCTCGACCACCGGCAAGCCGGCCAACCTCAGCCAGTCACAGATCGACCAGCTGCTCGGCGCCGTGCCGAAGTACTTCTCCCAGGCCGTGATCACCCCTGACCACCGCGAGGCGACGCTGGCCTTCGGCATCCGGCTGATGCCGCTTTCTCGCCAGCAGCGGGTGATCGACTACATGCGCTCCCAGCTGCACCCGCCGTCGGGGATCACCGCCCAGCTGGCCGGGCTGCCGGTGCTGGCGGCCCAGGCCAACGCGGCGCTCTCATCCTCCGGCGATCGGTTGCTGACGCTGGTCGCCGGGCTGGTGGCGGTGGCGCTGGTGCTGCTGCTTGTCTTCCGGTCGCTCAGACGGGCGTTGGTGCCGATGATCCCGATTGCCTTCGCCACCGGGTGGTCGGCGCTGATCCTGTTCTTGATCGGGATCCCTTTGAATCCCATGTCGGCGACGCTCGGCACGCTGGTGATCGCCATCTCCACCGAGTTCAGCGTGCTGCTCTCCGAGCGCTTCCGCCAGGAGCGGGCCGCCGGCCACGACTCGGGGACGGCGCTGCAGCGCACCTACCGCTCGACCGGGCAGGCGGTGCTGGCATCCGGCATCACCGCGATCGCCGGGTTCGGCGTG
>DASXJY010000193.1:0-7238 GCA_036497115.1 Solirubrobacteraceae bacterium | reverse complement strand
CAGGCGATGCGGCCAACCCCTGGGCCACCAGCCGATACACCACGTGCCGCAAGTACCCCAACGCGAACAGCTAAGCCAGCCCCACCGCCCCGGGCGGCACCGCAGCCAACCGCGCCAGACCTGGGTCATCTGAGCTCGCGTACACCGGCACCAGATTCACCACGTCCCAGGATGACCCTCTCCTACACCACCGGTCAGTGACGCGGCGTGGATCACGGGCAACAAACCGTTGTCGGCTGGATCGAGCGCCGCTGGCGCCAACAGGAGCCCCCCGGTGGGTTATCAAGTTCGTATAACCCCGCAGGTTTACGCGACACCCTCGCGTCGCCGGACGAGTCTCGCACCGGCGGACGCCGGCTGAGTGTCTCACCGGCTGCCCGCTCCATATGCTGCACCGGGGCGAAGACCGGGATGGTTCCCTGTCTCGGTGAGACAGGTCACGGCCTGCGTCTTGAGAGTGGCCAGACCCGGACTCGAACCGTCCGGACGACGTCCCCGGTCACGGCAGGACGCCAAAACGAGCCGCTGATGGCGAGACCCGGACTCGAACCGTCCGGACGACGTCCCCGGTCACGGCAGGACGCCAAAACGAGCAGCTGATGGCGAGACCCGGACTCGAACCGGGGACACCACGATTTTCAGTCGTGTGCTCTACCAACTGAGCTATCTCGCCTTGGCCGCGCGATGCTAGCGAGGTCGTGGTGCGGAGACCGGGCAGCGAAATGTGGCGGCGCGCCGAGTACGCCGTTACGCTTGCGCAATGCGTCGGCCACTTTTTCTGACCTTGGCGCTGGGGGCCGTCCTGGCGCTGGTGCTCTCGGCGTGCGGATCGAGCTCCAGCAGCGCGCCGGCGAACCCGCTGCAGACGACGCTCTCCTACTTCCCGAGCCAGACGCCATTCGTGCTCACCGTGGCGACCAAGCCGAGCGCGCAGGCAGCATCGGAGGAGCAGCAACTCCAGGCGCGCCTGCCGGTTCTCGGTCTCGGCCGGGCAGCGCTGATCTCGCGCCTTGCGCAGCTCGGCGTCAACTACAACCAGGACCTCAAGCCCCTGGCGGGAAATCCGGTCGCCATCGGGGATCCGAATCCGTCGATCCAGGCCTTTCGCAATGAGTTTTTGATCGTCTGGATGGCCAAGGACGCCAGCAAGCTCAACGCTCTGCTCAAGAAGCTCGGGGGTCTCACCGCCGCCGGCTCACACGACGGGGCGAAGCTCTACCGGGCCTCCTCGGCGGCGCTTGCCGTCACCGGCGCCACGATCCTGTTCAGCAAGTCGATGGCCGACGTCACCGCAGCGCTTGACCGTCACGAGCACGGCGGCGGCCTCACCTCCTCGCAGTACTCCAATGCCGTCTCGGGGCTGCCGCAGGACGCGGCGATCCACATCTTCGGAGACCTCACGGCGGCGCTCTCAACTCCCCAGGCGGCAAAGGCTCGTCGAGTTCCGTGGGTCGCCGCATTGCGCAGCTACGGGGCCACTCTGGGCTACTCGAGCTCCGGCTTGACGATCCAGTTCCGACTGGACACCGGCGGGCGCACTCTGACGCCATCGCAGGTGCCGCTGGCCACCGGCAGCACTCCGGCCAACGTCGTCTCCGGCCTGCCGGTCCAGGTCGGCCTCGTCAACCCGTCTCAGATCTTCAGCTTCATCGAGGGTGCCGAGCAGGCCACCTCCCCTCTGTCCTACGCCAAGTTTCTAAAGCAACAGGCCGTGGTTCGGCGCCGGACCGGGATCGACATCAACACCCTGATCGCGCAGTTCCAGGGCGACCTGGTGATCGACAGCGATACGCACACCACCCTGGGACGCGCCGGCCTGCGAGATCCCGCCAGCGTGACCAAGGTCCTGGCCAAGCTCGCGTCAGCCAAGGGCGGCCTCGGTACCGGCCCGTCGCTGCAGTCGCTGGGCGGAGGGCTGTACACCTTCCAGCCCCCGGGTCGCCGGGTCCTGTTCACCGTCAGCGCAAACCAGCTCGTGTTCGGCTTCGCGGCCGCCGGACGGCAGATGCAGGCCTCGACGCTGCGATCGTTCGCAGCCGCCCCGAGCGCTCCCCTGCCCGGAGCCAGTGGCGCGCTGTCGTTCCGGATCTCGCTAAGTCAGCTGCTCTCGCTGACCGCGGGGGCGCAGACCGCGACGCCGCTGGCGCGCCAGATTCTCGGCCTCCTCGGCGACTTCTCAGGCTCGGTGGCAGCCACGCCGAGCGCGCTGACCGGCAAGGCCACGCTGGCGATCAAGTAACCGCGCCGGCCCGGCGCCCGGCGTTGACCCCGCCTGCGGGCTCGATCCAGAACTGGTCAAAGAGCACCGGCCGCCGACGGACCACGGTGTTGTAGTCGACCCGGGCCCCCGCCGGTCCGGCGCTCACGGTCAAGAACCCGAACGCGGCATGCTGATGAGCCTCGAGCGTCAGCCCCGGTAGGCCGGCAAACGATGCCGGCGTGTCGGGGATCCCATAGCCCAGGCGGTGCAGCTCCGGAAACCCGCCGCTTCCCGCGACGACGTACGGGAGCTCACGCCCCTCGTAGTGGCGCGCGAAGCGCTGATAGTTGTGAGCGTGGGCGCTGAACACGGCGTCCGGAGCGCGACCCGCGCAGGCGAAGCACTCCTCGAGCTGGATCCCGAGCGCGAGGTTTGAGCCGTGGGCCAGGTCAGCCGAATAGACGGGATGGTGCATGGCGAGGATCAGCGTCACGCCGGGGCGTGCCGCTGAGAGCTCGCCGACCAGCCAACGCAGCTGGCCGGCATCGATCAACCCGCCCTCGGGGACATTCGTGTACAGGCCGATGATCGTCACCCACTCGTGCTCGAGCGTCCAGTAGACATTCGGCTGGCCAACGCTCCGGCCCGCGTTGACAGGAACGGCGGGAGCGCAGAAGTGGCGGACGAACGCGTCGAGCGCGGCCGCACCGGTCCCGGGCGCCCGGTCTCCGTCATGGTTTCCCGCCACCGCAAAGATCGGTGCCGGGTAGTCGCCGTAGGGCTCAAAGAACTGCGAGCGGTAATGGGTCTCCTCACCGTGGAGGTAGACGACGTCGCCGAGGTGGTAGAAGAACCGCACCGGGTTCTCACCGGCGAGCTGGTCGGCCATCGCTGCGGCCACCGCCCGCTGCGGCCCGGGATTGTGCAGCCCGCCGGTGTCCCCGACGCAGTGGAAGCGCAGCATCCCTGCCGCCTCGATTTCATCGATCTCGTGCCCGGGCAGCGCATCGGCCAACCGCAGGCGATAAGGGGCGGCGCCGGTCGGAGTTGGGAGCGGCCACGGGCTGCGACCCGGCCGGTGGGTCCTGGTCAGCTGCTCATGGGCGCTGGGGCCGCCGTGCACTCGCCCGAGGGCGGGGAGCGGAGCGATCCATTCGCTTCTCAGCGCGACGGACCGGTGGTTCGAGCTAGGGGCGATGCCCAATTCTCAGCCGACGGGCTGTCCATCTCGTTTAGAAGTTGTGACCACCATTCGCCGCAGCAGCTCGAGTGCGCCGCGCTTGGACAGCGGCTCGTTGAGATTGCCGCATTTGGGCGATTGCACGCACGAGGGGCAGCCGTCGCGGCAGGTGCACTCGCCAATCAGCCGCTGCGCGTCGCCGACCAGGCGATCGAACTGGCCATAGCCCCGGCGGCTGATTCCCACTCCCCCGGCGTGCCCCTCGTAGATGAAGATCGTCGGACCGCCGGTCTGGGGATGGGCGTTGGTCGACAGCCCGCCAATGTCCCAGCGATCGCACATCGCAATCAGCGGCAGCACGGCGATCTGCCCGTGCTCGAGCGCGTGCAGCGCCCCGAGCAGCGCCGCCGGCGGGAAGGGCTCGGCGGCTATCAGCTCGTCGAGCTCGTACCACAGCGCCTGGGTCGAAAACTCCACCGTGGGCAGGTCCAGGGTCTGAAAGTCGATCACCGAGTGGTCCTGCAGCGCCTTGCGCTGATAGCCGAGGACGACCTCGGAGTAGATGACTGTGCCGAACGACAACGTCACCCCATTGGCCTGGCGGCGCTCGATCAGCCGCTCGATGTAGGTCATGCTCTCGCGCTTGGTCTGAGTGAAGTAGTCGCCGTCGAACGGCTCCAGCAGCGCCCGTCGCGAGCCGAGATCGAGCTCGACCACGTGGTAGGAGCGGCCGAGGTGCAGGTAGACGGCCCCCTCGTGGACGGTCGAGTAAGCGCGGCCGGCTTCGATCGTGCCGAGAACCTCGCCGGAGGCGCCGTCGATCAACACGAAGCTGTCGGCCGAAGCCGAACGCAGTGCGACGCGCGCCGCCGGGTAGTCATCGGCGCGCCTGGGAACGAAGCCGGTGGCGCGTTCCCGCAGCAGTCCGGCTTCGGCCAGAGCCTGCGCCTGCCCGCGCCAGCCGGGGCCAAGAACCGGCTCGTCCTGCTCGCTGAGCGGCGCCTCGTGGGCGGCGCAGAGAAGATGCTCGGCATAGATCTCGCTGCTGTGAGGGTCGAGGATCGCCGCCTCCACCGGACGGCCGAGGAAGTTGTCGGGGTGGCGGCAGAAGAATTGATCGAGCGCATCCTCGCCGGCGATGTAGACCGCCAACCCACGACCCCGCCGGCCCGCCCGTCCCCACATCTGCCTGAGGCTGGCCACAGTCCCGGGAAAGGTCACGCATACGGCGGCGTCGAGCTCTCCGATGTCAATCCCCAGCTCCAGTGCGTCGGTGGCGACCACCCCGAGCAGCTCGCCGCTGGTCAACCGGCGCTGGATCTCCTGGCGCTGCGCCGGGGTGTACCCGGCCCGGTAGGGCGCGACCCGCTCGGCCAGCTCGGGATCGAGCCGGGCCTGGGCGTGGCGCAGGATCAACTCCACCCCCTTGCGCGACTTCATGAAGCAGATCGTGCGAGCTCCGCCGGAGATGAGCTCGGAGAAGACCTCGGCCGCCTCATAGAGCGCCGATGCTCGGACGCCCAGCTGCTCGTCGAGCAGCGGCGGATTCCACATCGCCACCCGCCGCGTCGCCCTCGGCGCGGCGTCGCGATCGACGAGATTGAAGTCGGTCAGACCGGTGAGGCGCTCGGCCAGATCCACCGGGTTGGCGATCGTGGCGCTGGCCAGCAGGAACCTCGGCTCGGTGCCGTGGATTGCCGCCGCTCGCCGCAAGCGCCGCAACACATTGCCGACGTGGGAGCCGAATACGCCGCGGTAGACATGGGCCTCGTCGACCACCACGAAGGCCAGGTTGGAGAACAGATCGCCCCACGCCGGGTGGTGGGGCAAGATCCCCACGTGGAGCATGTCGGGATTGGTCAGGACCAGGTTGCTGCGCTTGCGGATCGCCGTCCGGTCGGCCCGTGGCGTGTCGCCGTCGTAGATCGCGGGACGGATCGCCTTGTGCAGGCCGAAGCGCTGCAGTGAGCGGGCCTGATCCTGGGCCAGGGCCTTCGTCGGGTACAGGTACAGAGCGCGAGCGCTCGGATCCGAGGTCAGCACCTCCAGGGTCGGCAGCTGGAAGCACAGTGACTTGCCCGACGCTGTGCCGGTGGTGATAACCGTGGGTCCGGCAAACGCCTTGACCAGGGCCTCGGCTTGGTGCTCGTAGAGCCGCTCGATCCCCGCTCGCTCCAGCGCCTGGGCGACCTGCCACCCCAGCTCAGCCGGAATCGCCACCGTTCGGGCGGGCTGGGCGGCATAGGTGTAGTCGTGGACGAGGCGCTCGTCTTCGCCGCCACTGGCGAGCAGCGCCTCCCAGGGCTCGGTGTCTCTGATCGTGGCCACTTCCGGTTTCAGTATGGCGGCCCCGCCCGGGGGGTCCGGGAAGGCGGCTCGCTGCTACGGTCGCGCCGGCCGTGCGCTGCCTGTACGTCGATCTGGACGGAACCCTGCTTGGACCCAACGCCTCTCTGGTGACGGGCGCCGACGGTGGATTCAGCCTGCTCGGGGTCAGGGCGTTGGAGGCCTGCGCGCGAGCGGACGCAGAGGTCGTTATCTACTCGGGCCGCAACCGGTCAAGCGTCTTTGAGGCTGCCCGCATCATCGGCTCCTCGTCACACATCTTCGAGCTCGGGTGTGGGCTGGTGATCGATGGCGAGCTCGAATGGCTGACCGACGGGATCGAGCCCTCAGCCGAGTCCGGCACGATCTACGACCAGATCGAGGCGTCGGGTGCGCCCGCCCTGCTGCTTGAGCGGTTCGCCGGCCAGATCGAGTACCACACGCCGTGGTCGGCGCAGCGAGACGTCTCGCACCTGTTTCGCGGCAAGGTAGACCTCGATCAGGCCCGCGAGCTCCTCGATGAGGCCGGGCTCGCCTGGCTGCGACTGGTCGACAACGGCGTTGTCCGCGCGGCCGCGGAGCAGATGGTCGGCCTGCCAGTCGTCCACGCCTACCACCTGATCCCGGCGGGAGCCTCCAAGGCCCGCGCCGTCGCCCGGCACATGCAGGCGCGCGGCTATGCGACCGAGGACTGCATCGCCGTCGGCGATTCACGTGAGGACATGGAGGCGGCCGCCGTCGTGGGGACGTTTTGGCTGGTGTCCAACGCGCTCGAGCGCGACCTCACGCTCGAGCCCGAGGTCACCGGTCGCAGCGGGGTCAGGGTGGCCACCGAGGGCTATGGCGCCGGTGTCTACGAAGCCGTGGTGACGACGCTCGCCGAGCACCGATAGCCCCCGGTGCCCGAAGCTCAGATTGTTCTCAGGCGCGCCGAATCCGCGGGCTCGCGGGCGACGGCGTCGGCGTCGCCAACTGCCCAACCCAGGCGCTCGACCAGCTGCGCGCGGAAATGATCGGACTCGAAGTCCTGCACGCTCACGCGCTCGGTGAACATCATCGGGCGATCGGCACCCTCAACCGGATGGTCAGCCGTCACGATGATCTGTGGCATATGTCCCCTCCTTTGACATCGGCTCCCGGATCAGGCTGACACTCTCAGCTTCAGCTGCGGTAAACATCTCGTAGCCGTCTGATTTCGAGCCGCTAAACCAGCCCGGACCCGTTGCCGCAGCCGTTTTTCCAGAACCCGGCTCTCACCGCGGGCCGCCACCGAGCCGGGGGTGGACGTGGTCCGCACCACCGCCACCACTCGGCCAGCGGCAGCTCACCGGCGATCAATCTCCCCAGGGCCCTGGTCACCGGGGCGGGAACGCCGGCCAGCGAGAGCGCCGTGGCCAGCAGCGGCACCGATCGACTCCGGCCGCGCCCCCTTCCCGCTCCGCCCAGCGTCAGACCTCCGCGAAGCTGTGGCCGGCTGCCGCGCCTGCCGCGTTCAGTCCCTGCCGCTCGGTCGCGCCGCTGGCCAGCGCGGCC
>DASXJY010000192.1:0-11316 GCA_036497115.1 Solirubrobacteraceae bacterium | reverse complement strand
CGGAGACGATCGCGACGCTCATGACGGCGGCACCCTACCGCGGCAGCGCCGCAAACGAAAACGATCTCCACCGGGCCCGTATCGTCTGCAGCTATGGCCACGCTATACCGCTGCAGCACGCCCACCGACTGGCTGTGCCCGTGCGGCAAGGTGGCGCGCGCGCTCAGGCGCGACGGGATCTCGTTCGACGCCGTGGTGGTCCCCCAGCGCCGCAAACGCCGGCCCGAGGTCGAGGCGCTCAGCGGCCAGCGGCGGGTGCCGCTGCTGGTACTCGACGGCGAGGCGATCTGTGACTCGCGGCGGATCGTCGAGTACCTGGAGTTCCGTCGCC
Source organism: Solirubrobacteraceae bacterium (assembly GCA_036497115.1). Taxonomy (GTDB): domain Bacteria; phylum Actinomycetota; class Thermoleophilia; order Solirubrobacterales; family Solirubrobacteraceae; genus Palsa-465. Next base: position 10,985 of record DASXJY010000192.1, on the reverse strand, counting down.
CCGGCGCGCTGGGAGCGGCTGACGGCTAGATGCCGGATTCATCCGGCACGCGGGGTCGTGGGATCAACCATCCAGCCCGCTCCCGCCGCCGGGCAATCGAGCAGCGACATCACCGACTGCCCCGCGGCCGGCTCGACGACGCCGCGCTCGCTCACGAACGCCGTGACGAGCGAGGCCGGGGTCAGGTCGAAGGCCGGGTTGCGACACCGGGTGCCGGGCAGCGTCAGCTCGTAGGTGTCCCCGGCCGCGCCGCAGTGCAGGCTGCTCACCTCGTCGCCGTCGCGCTCCTCGATCACGATCTCGGCTCCCGAGGGGCAGTCGGGATCGATCGTCGAGGTGGGGCCGGCGACCACGAACGGAATTCCGGCCGCCGCCGCGGCCAGGGCGTGCGAGTAGGTGCCGACCTTGTTGGCCACGTCGCCATTGGCGGCGACGCGATCACACCCTACGACGACCGCGTCGAGCTCGCCGCCGGCGATCAGGCCCGCGGCAGCCCCGTCGACGACCAGCTCGTGCTCGATTCCCAGCCGCCGTAGCTCGTAGACCGTCAATCGCGCCCCCTGGAGCAACGGGCGGGTCTCGGCCGCCATCACCAGCTCGAGCTGACCGCGCTGGGCCAGCTCGGCGATCACGGCCAGGGCTGTGCCCCGCCCCGGTGCCGCCAGCGCTCCGGTGTTGCAGTGGGTGAGGACCCGCCGCCCGACCGGGGAGGACAGGTAGTCGGCCCCGTGGCGGGCGAGCTCGGCGCTGGCGCTGACCTCGTCGGCGTGCAGCGCCTGGGCCTCGGCCAGGGCGGCCGCCGCCGCCTCACCCGGGGCGGCCCGGCGAACGGCGCCACCGACCCGATCCACGGCGTGGGCGAGGTTCACGGCGGTGGGGCGTGCGCGGCGCAACATCGCACTGGCGCGTTCGAGGCCGTCCGGGTCGTGGGCCAGCTCGAGGGCCACGCCGTAGGCGGCGGCCACCCCGATCAGCGGAGCGCCGCGGATCGACAAGCGCTTGATCGCCGCGGCAACGTCGGCGGCGCGGCGCAACTCGAGCTGCTCCTCGCGCCACGGCAGTGCGGTCTGGTCGATCGCCCACAGCGCGCCGTCACCGAACCGCAGCGCCACGACCGGGGACGGGGCGGGGCGGTGCGGATCGGTGGCGGGGGCCCCTCGCACCCGCATTTCGTGTTCGCGTGGGCCGCGCGGCTGTGGTTAGAGGCGGTTCTCGATCGACAGCGGTGGCGAGTCGACCGCGGCGGCGTCGGGCGCTTCCTCGACCGGCGAGCCGGTCTCGAGACCGAGGGCCTCCTGCAGCTCACCGGACTGGTACATCTCGCTGACGATGTCGCAGCCGCCGACCAGCTCGCCGTTGACGAACAGCTGCGGGATCGTCGGCCAGTTGGAGATCGCCGACAGCTCCTGGCGGATGCGCGGATCGGGCAGGATGTCGACGGCGGCGAACTGGGTTCCCAGCGACTGCAGGATGGCCACCGTGCGGGCCGAGAAACCGCAGGCCGGAGCCTCCGGATTTCCCTTCATGAACAGCAGTACTGGGTTGTCGGCGATCGCTTCCTGGATCGCGTCGCGCATCGGATTGGTGGCTTGATCGCTCATTCGGTGTCCTCCGTTTCCGAAGTTCGCGTTTGGATTGAGAGTGCGTGGATGCGATCGCCCAGCTCGGCGCCGAACACGTCGTAGACGAGACGGTGCTGGGCGAGTCGCGGCATGCCCCGGAACGCTGGTGCGCTGACGATCGCGTTGAAGTGGTGGCCGTCGCCGGTGACGTCGGCCACGGCTCCGGGAATCCCGGCTTCGATGCGCGATTTCAGCTCCTGTGGAGTTGCGGACACGTTCTCTAGCGTATCGAGGTGCCATCGCTATACTTCGTGAAGCATGATCACTCTCACCGATAAGGGCGCCGAGAAGGTCAAGGAGTTTCTGTCCTCCCAGAGCGCAGTCGCCGAGACCGCCGGTCTCCGGGTCGGAGTTCGCGGCGGCGGCTGCTCGGGCTTCCAGTACGCGCTGGCCTTCGATGAGCAGCGCGCCGGTGACGAGGTGTTCGAGGATAAGGGGATTCGCCTGCTGGTCGACAACCCGAGCCTGCCCTACGTGCGGGGCTCGGTGATCGACTTCGTCGACGGCCTTCAGGGCGCCGGCTTCAAGGTCGAGAACCCGAACGTGATCGCGGCCTGCGGTTGCGGCTCCTCGTTCCGCGTCGCCGAAGAGGAAGAAGTCTCCGCGGTCTAGATCGGCGTCGCCCCCAGCGAACGCCACAGAAACTCGCAGGCCAGCGTCCGGTACGGGCGCCACGGCTCAGCGATGCGCTCGATCTCGGCCGGGCCGGGCCGCGTCGGCAGTCCGTAGGCGGCCATCACCGCCTTGCGGATGCCGAGATCGCCAACCGCCAGGACATCCGGCCGTTGCAGGTGAAACATCAGGAACATGTGCGACGACCACTCGCCGATCCCCTTGACCGCCACCAGCTGGGCGATGACTTCCTCGTCAGGCAGGCGCCCGAGCCGGTTCAGGCGCAGCGAACCGTCGAGCACGTGCTCGGCCAGCGATCGCAGGTAGCTCACCTTGGCGTGCGAAAGGCCGGCGGCGACGCGCAACTGCTCAGGATCGTCGGCGAGAACCTCATCCGGGGTCGGAGCCCGGCCGCCGAAGCGATCAGTCAGCCGCCCGTAGATCGCCGCGGCGGCCTTTGTCGACAGCTGCTGGCCGACGATCGAGCGCACCAGCGCTCCGTAGTGGTCACGGGGCCGTCCGGCTCGGAATTCGCCCACGCCGTCAGCGCCGTACCGGTCGATAAGCGAGCGCATGACCGGGTCAGACTTGCGCAGCGCGGCCACTGCGGTCTGGATCTCGGCCCGGCGTTTTGAGCTCGGGGCCACGCTGTGAGGGGACTCAGGCCAGACCCGCGGGGGCGCTGAGGACGGCGCCGTCGAGCGCTCCCAGCGCCCGCTCCACCGAGCACGAGATGCAGGTGAAAGTCGGCGTGTCACGCAGCGTGTAGGCGCTGGACTCAGTGGTCCGAAGCCGCTGCACCAGGTCGAGGAAGTCCGCCGGGTTGTCGGTCTCGAAGGCGACCACGAACTCCTGGTCGTCGAGACCGAACGAGTAGCTGGTGTTGAGCTCCACCGAGGGGTACTCCCGACCGATCCTGATGTGGTCCTGCATGATCCGCCAGCGCTCATCCGGCGCCAGCAGGTACCAGGACCGCGTCTTGACGAATGGATAGACGAACAGGTACTTGCCGTGGGCAGGACGAACTTCCAGACGAGACTCGTCCGAATACTCCGAAGGCTTGGTCATGGCGAGCAGCGAATACGGCATCGTGCACCACTTCATCAGCCCGCTCTGGGCCAGGACAACGTGAAACTCGTGAATCCGATCGAGATTCTGCGCCTGGCTGAGCAGCAGCATGTCCGCATCGCCGCGGGTCCCCACCAGCGAGAATGCGCGCAGCAGGTGGCCGTCGGCAAAGTCCTCGCAGGCGGCCAGGAACTCGCGTTTGTCAGTGGCACGACGCTCCTCGTCGAGCCGGCGCCAGGCCGGGTCGACCTTCAGGAACGTGTACTTGACGAAATGGCGGACCGGCACGGTGCGCTAAGCATAGGCAACCGAAACCCGGTTTCGGCCCTGAGGCAGCAGGTACAATTCCGATAATGCGGATCGCCCTGGTGTCGCCGTACTCCTGGACGTATCCGGGAGGGGTGACAAGACACATAGAGGCGCTCGCAGAGCGTTTCATCGCCGATGGCCACCACGTCAGGGTGCTGGCCCCATACGACCCGGCCGACACCTTCGCCGCGATCCTCCACCGAGGCGCCCGGCCGCAGAGCCTCGAGCCGCCGGATTATCTGGTCTCACTCGGGCGCACGGTCGGCTTCAAGGCCAATGGCGCGGTGTCGAACGTTTCCATCACCCCACACGGCGTGGCCACGATGCACCACGAGTTGCGGACCGGTGGCTACGACGTGGTCCACATTCACGAACCCATCGTTCCGCTGGCCGGCTGGATGGCCACCGATTGGACGCGGCTGCCCCTGGTGGGCACATTTCACTCCTATTCGGAGAGCCGGGTACCCAACGGGCTGGCCAACCTCATGGGCGCCCGGCGGATGCTCAATCGCCTGCACGTCCGGATCGCCGTCTCAGACGCAGCGGCCTGGACCGGCCGGCGATTCTTCGGCGGCCACTACCGAGTGATCCCCAACGGGGTCGAGGTCGACCCGGCCGTGCTGGCCACGGCGGGAGAGCGGGCCTCGAGCGACTGTCTGCGGATCGTGTTCGTGGGCCAAGCGGTGGAGCGCAAGGGCCTGCCGTTGCTGCTGCGCTCCTTCGAGGCCCTGCGCGAGCACGTCCCCACCGAGCTGACGGTGATCGGGCCCACCGCCGAGGAGCTGGCCCCGCTGATGCTCGATGACGGTGGCGTTCGCGTACTCGGCAAGGTCGACGACCGGCGCAAGCGGGCCGAGCTTCAGAACGCCGATGTGCTGTGCGCGCCGTCGCTGCGCGGCGAGAGCTTCGGCATGGTCCTGACCGAGGCGTTCGCCGCCGGAACCCCCGTGGTCGCCTCCGATATTGCCGGTTACCGCGATGTCGTCCGCGACGGCGTCGATGGCGTCCTCGTCCCGCCGGCCGATCCCCAGGCGCTGGCCGAGACTCTGCGGGACCTCTGGGAGGAGCCCGAGCGCCGCGCCGCGATGGCCCGGGCCGCCGCCCGGGACGTGGAGCGGTTCGCCTGGCCGCGAGTCGCCGCCGAGGTGCTCGGCGCCTACCGGGAGGCGATCGCCACGCCGAAGCCGGTGGGATTCCCGCAGCGGACCGCGGTTGCCGTCGGGATGCGCTCGGCCGACCTCAAGCCGCGTGTGCCGGCTCGGCGCCTGCCCAGCCTGGAGCCGCCCCTGACCCGCCGCCACGGCCCGCTGGTGACGATCGCCCGCCGGGCGGCGTTGGCGGCCGTGTCGCTGGGTGGCATCGCGCTGGCCGTGCTGGCCCTGAAGAAGATCGGCATCAGCAACATCGTCTCGGCGCTGCTGGCCTCCAGCCCGTCGTTTGTGGTGCTGGGGTTGGCGCTCATGTGCGGTGCGATGGTCATGCGGGCCTTCTCCTGGGATGCAATCCTGCGCGCGGCGATCCCGCGCGGGCGGATCAAGCTGGCCGACGCCATGCAGGGGACCTTCATCGGCGTGCTCATGTCGTCAACGCTTCCGGCCCGGCTCGGGGAGCCGTCGCGAGCCCTGGTGGTGGCGCGAAGAACCGGTCGGCCGCGGGAGAACCTCCCGATCGTGCTCGGCACGCTTGTCTCCCAGACGTTGCTCAACATCGTGGCTCTGGCTGTGCTCGGCGCGGTCATGTTCTCCTCGGTGAACATCTTCAGCGGCCACCAGGAGGCGCTGCTGCTGACGGCAATCGTGCCGCTGGCCCTGCTGGTGCTCGTCCTGTTGGCGCCGATGGTGCTCAAACACGGTTCGGCCGACTCCCGGTTCGGCAAGCTCTACACGTTGATCGCGCAGGTGCGCCGGGGGATGACCCGGGTCCGGGCCGGACTCGCGGTGTTCCGCAACCCGCGCCTGGGCGCGATCGCCGCGTTGGCCCAGTTCGCCGCCTGGGCGCTTCAGTGGCTGTCGTGCTACGTGCTCCTGATCGCGCTCGGGATCAACCATCAGGCCGGCCTGGGCGCCGCGGCGGCGGTCCTGTTCGCGGTCAACATAACCGCGGTGCTGCCGGCGACTCCGGCCAACCTCGGCGTGTTCCAGGCCGCCTGCGTGGCCGTCCTTCACACCGGCTGGCACGTCGGCTTCGGCACTGGCGTCGCCTACGGCGTGATCCTGCAGGCGGTTGAGGTCTCCACCGCGATCCTGATGGGCACCCCGGCGCTGCTCAAGGAGGGGATGTCGTGGCGCGAGGTGCGCCTGCGAGCGATGCACGCCGCTCCGGTCAAGCTGCCGGCCCGGCCTCGGCGCCACGGCAGCCGCCGCTCCGGCACGGTCGACGTCAAGAGCTGAGCTGTCGCCGGCGCCGGCGCGGCGCCGGCCGCGATCAGGCTCCGGCGCCGACCGGCTCGCCGGCCCCGGCCGGATCCTCGTCGCTGAGGGGCCCCAGCCGCGTCGGGTCCTTGTCGGTCCCGGCGATCACCTCGTCCGAGGCCTGCCGGGCGTTGCGCGGCAGCGTGCCCGAGCGCATGCCGAAGTAGACGGCCTGGGGATGGTGGGCGACGATCGCCAGCGTGGACTGCTCAGGCTCGACGGCGTAGCCGCCCGACAGCCGCAGCCCGATCGACGGCGCGTCGAGCAGCGAAAAGACCTTGGTCAGCTCTGATTGCTCGGGGCAGGAGGGATAGCCCCACGAGTACCGGCGGCCCTGGGCGGGCTCGATTCCGAGGTCGTCGCGGACCCGGGAGTGCAGCCATTCGGCCATTCCCTCGGCGGTCTGGACCCCGAGGCCGTGGACGAACAGCTGCTCGGCGAATTCGCCCTCGGCCTCCAACGAGGCCATCAGCTCGGTGACCCGCTCGCCGGCGGTGACCGCCTGCAGCGCCACGACGTCGAACCCATCGGAGCCGAGCGGACGGTAGAAGTCAGCCAGGCAGATGCGGTCGTGGCGGGGCTGGCGCGGGAACACCAGCCGCTCGAGCTCGCGGGGATGGGCGGGATCGAATTGCTCCGGATCCCACACGATCAGCTCGTTGCCGTCGGAGTTGCAGGGGAAGTAGCCGAGCAGGGCGCGCGGCTGCAGGTAGTCCTGATCGCGCCACATCCGCTCCAGCCGGGGCTGGAAGTCCTCCCGCAGCAGCCGAGCCCACTCCTCGCCCTTGACCCCGCGCCCGCCCCAGTGGAGCTTGAACAGGACGTGGGTGTCGAGGTGGGGGAAGACATCGTCGAGCGGGACCTCGATCTCCCGGGCGCCCCAGTAGGGCGGCTCCGGCACCGGGTTGTCGGTTGCGGCGGCGCTGCGCACCGAGTCGTCGGTCACCTCGGGCCCGTCGTCGGGCTCGGCGGCGGGCTGGTCACGGAGCCGCTGCGCGGCGCTCCGGGTCTTGGCCACCAGGCCCTGGCGGGCCTCGGCGTCGACGATCTGGTCCATCTTGGCCAGGCCCTCGAAGGCGTCCTTGCAGTAGAACACGCCAGGCTCGTAGACCTCGTCTGAATCGGCGCCCTTCGGGTACAGGATGCGCAGGCCGAAGTTGCGGTTGATGGCCGCGCCGCCGATCAGCACCGGGAAGGGCAGGCTGCGCTCGTGGAGCTCCTGGACGCACGCCGGCATCTGCTTGGAGGTCGAGACCAGCAGCGCCGAGAGACCGATCGCGGTGGCCTGGTGCTCGACGGCGGCGTCGAGGATGTTGGAGATCGGGACCTGCTTGCCCAGGTCCACCACGGTGTAGCCGTTGTTGGTGAGGATCGTGTTGACCAGCGACTTGCCGATGTCGTGCACGTCGCCGAACACGGTGGCGATCACCACGGTCCCCTTGGTGTAGCCCTCGAGCTTGTCCAGATAGCGCTCCAACCGGGCCACCGCGCGCTTCATGACCTCCGCCGACTGCAGGACGAAGGGGAGGATCAGCTCGCCGGCGCCGAACTTGTCGCCGACCTCCTTCATCGCCGGCAGCAGCACGGTGTTGAGGGTCGGCACGGCGCCGATCTTCTCGACGCTGGCGTCGATCCAGTCCTCGACGCCCTCCTTCTTGCGGCGCAGGATGTGGAAGTGCAGCGCCTCCTCGGGCTCCATGCCCTCGGTCGGATTGGCGGCCGCGTTTGACCCGCCGTCGCCGTCCTCGGGCCCCTTGGCCTCGAAGTGGGCGATGAACCGCTCCAGCGCGTCGTCGCGGCGGTCGAAGACGAGGTCGTCGGCGAGCTGTCGCTCGAGCTCCGGGATCTCGGCATAGGGGGTGATGTGGTTGGGGTTGACCATCGCCAGGTCAAGCCCCGCCTCCACGCAGTGGTGCAGGAAGACGCTGTTGAGCACCGAGCGGGCCGGCAGCCCGACCCCAAACGAGACGTTGCTGACCCCGAGCGACGTCTTGACGCCGGGGATCCGGGCCTTGATCTCGCGGATGCCGCCGATCGTGGCGACGGCGCTGGGCCGCCACTCCGGATCGCCGGTGGTCAGCGTGAAGGTCAGGCAGTCGAAGATCAGCGCCTCGGGATCGAGCCCGTGCTCCTGGCAGCAGAGCTCGGTGATCCGCTGCGCGACCTCCAGCTTGCGCTCGGCCGTCTTGGCCATGCCGACCTCGTCGATGGTCAGAGCGATGACGGCGGCGCCGTGAGCCCGGGCCAGTGGGACCACCCGGTCGAGCTTGGCGCGCCCGGCCTCGAGGTTGATCGAGTTGACGATCGCTCGCCCGGGGATCTGCTCAAGCGCCGTCTCGATCACGTCGGGCTCGGTGGAGTCGACCTGGATCGGCGAAGGCTGCGAGAGCGAGACCTTCTTGACGATCTCCCGCATCTGGTCGGCCTCGTCCTGACGCTCGGTCAGCGCCACGCAGATGTCGAGCACGTGCGCGCCACCGGCGACCTGGTCCTCGGCAACGACCAGGAGGCCGTCGTAGTCGTCGGCCAGCAGGAGCTCCTTGGCCTTGCGCGAGCCCTGCGAATTGACCCGCTCGCCGATCAGGGTCGGGCGGGGGTCCTGGACCAGTGGCGTGGCCGAGATCATCGAGCTGACATGCGGCGAGCGCCGGGCCGGCCGGGGCGCCGCCGGGCGCCCCGCGGTGCGTTCGGCCATCGCGCGAATGTGGTCGGGGGTGGTGCCGCAGCAGCCCCCGATGATCGAGACGCCGTAGCGCTCGACGAATTCGCCCAGGACGTCGGCCAGCGGCTCGGGCTGCTCGGGGAAGATCGTCTCACCGTTGGGACCCTGCAAAGGAAGGCCGGCATTGGGGATGCAGTGAACGGGAACCGGGCTGAACTCGCCCAGGAAGCGAATCGCGTCGCGCATGTCCTCGGGCCCGGTCGAGCAGTTGAGCCCGATCGCGTCGACCTCGAGCGCCTCCAGCGTGGCCAGCACGGCGCTGATGTCGGTCCCCAGCAGCATCTTGCCGCCTTGGGGCAACAGCGAGACGCTGCACTGGATCGGGACCGCTCGGTTGCCTTCGGCGGCGGCACGGCGGACGCCGAACACCGCGGCCTTGAGCTCGAGGATGTCCTGAGCTGTCTCGATGATCACCAGGTCGACTCGACCCTCCAGCAGGCCCGTAGCCTGCTCGGCGAACACCTCGACCAGCTCCGGGAAGGTGATCTGCCCCAGCGTGGGATCGTCGCTGGCCGGGAGGAAGCCGGTGGGGCCGATCGCCCCGGCCACGAACCGGTGCTCGCCGGCAGCGCGGCGCGCGATCTCGGCGGCCTTGAGGTTGATCTCGTGAGTGTGGGCCTCGAGCCCCCACTCGGCCAGCTTCAGCCTAGAGGCCTGGAAGGTGTCGGTCTCCAGCACGTCGGCCCCGGCGTCGAGCATCGAGCTGTGGACGCCCTCGATGACGTCCGGGCGGTTGAGGACCAGGACCTCGTGGCAGCGACCGGGCAGCCCGTAGTCGCTCTCCAGGCTGAGGTCAAACTGCTCCAGGGTGGCCCCCATCCCTCCGTCGTAGAGGATCGTGCGCTCCCGCGCGGCGGCGATGAAATCTCGCATGCCGGGATCGTACTAAACCTTGACAAGATTGTGGCAAGGTTGGTCCGCGGCGATGGGCTCGCGGGTCTGCCGCCGGGGGAGAGGGGCCGGCCGCCGGGCGCTACCGGGCGGTCCAGCCGCCGGGCGCTACCGAGCGGTCCAGCCCTGGTCCATCGTCACCGGGACCCCGGTGAACGCCCGCCCGCTGGGCCCGGCCAGGAACGCCACCACCTCGGCCACCTCGGCCGGCTCGATCAGTCGCTTGACGGCCTGGGGAGCCAGGATCACCTCGTCGAGGACCTCGTCCTCGGAGATGCCGTGGGCTCGGGCCTGGTCGGCGATCTGCTTCTCGACCAACGGGGTGCGCACGTAGCTGGGGCAGACGGCGGCGGCGGTGATGCCGGAGTCGGCCCCCTCCAGCGCCAGCGTCTTGACCAGGCCCAGGACCCCGTGCTTGGCCGAGACATAGGCCGCCTTGTACGGGGAGGCGACCAGGCCGTGCACCGAGGCGATGGCCACGAAGGTCCCGTTCTCGGCTTCGGCGAGCGCCGGCCAGGCGTGACGCGCGAGCAGGAACGGGCTGGTGAGCATCAGCGAGATGATCGTCTGCCAGCGCTCGAGCGGGAACTCGTGAATCGGGGCGACATGCTGGACGCCCGCGTTGGCGACCACGAGGTCGAGCCGGCCAAAGCGTTCCCGCGCCGCCTCCACGGCGCCGCTGTTGGCCTCCGGATCGACCAGGTTCGCCTCCCAGGGGGTGCCGGGGCCATCCGGATCGGGGTTCAGGTCCACGGCCAGGACATCCCAGCCATCCTGCTCGAGCCGCTGGGCCACGGCCCGCCCGATACCGCTGGCCGAGCCCGTCACCAGGGCGGCGTTGGCGGAACCATTGGCCATAGGCGGCAATATAGAACCGTCTAAGCGCCTCCCTCAACGAGCCGGTTGCCGGTGCGTCGTCCGGGCGAACCGTCCGGACGACCGGCGGGGGCGGCCACCACTTGCGTAGCGGGCTGATGATCGGGGTACTGGAGCGATATGCGGGGTGCTGCGAACAACCTCTGCGAGACCTACCCTGCCCAGCCCGAATGGGTGGGCACGGCACGCCGCGATTTGACCGATTTTGCCGCCGCCGCGGGCGCCAATGACCGCCAGCTGGAAGCGGTGCGGCTGGCCAGCTCCGAGGCGTTGACCAACGTGGTCATGCATGCCTATCGCGGTGAGCCGGGGTACATCCACGTCACCGCCGCCCTGGTCTCCAACGAGTTATGGGTGCTGATCGCCGACGATGGCTGCGGGCTTGAGCCGCAGGCCCACCGGCCCGGACTCGGCCTCGGCCTCGGCCTGATCGCCCAGCTGACCGATCATCTCACGATCGCGCCTCGGGCCAGC
>DASXJY010000191.1:0-9103 GCA_036497115.1 Solirubrobacteraceae bacterium | reverse complement strand
CAACCAACCGGTTCCAAGCTCCGGCCAGCTCAGACATTTGGCACATGTCCGAGCACACAAAAACCCCGCCTGTGCGGGGCTTTGGGAGTGGGCCGTGGAGGACTCGAACCTCCAACCTTGGGATTAAGAGTCCCCTGCTCTACCAGTTGAGCTAACGGCCCTCTGCCGGGGCGATGTTACTCACGAGCCCGGGGCTGGGGCGGTCAGCAGCCCTGGGCCACCGCGGGGGTGGTTTTGGCGGCGCTGATCTGGGACTTGAGCGTGGCGCGGCTGAGCTTGGGCACCATGCTGAGGGCCTTGGCCAGGGCGAGATCGCCCTTGCGGGTCTGCTTTGCCGCGTATGCGGCGGCGGCCAGGCATTCGTAGCCCTTGGCCGAACTGGGGTTGGCGAGCGTCTGGAGCTCCCAGGCGCCGGCGGATCCCGAGTACTGACCCTGCTGCGCATAGGCGCGGGCGGCCAGGATGGCCAGGTTTGGATCGGGCTTCTTGGTCAGCTTGAGGTAGCGCTGCCAGGCCGCGGTGGTGGCCGCGAGCTCCTTCTTGCCCGATGCCGTGAACGTCGCGGTCGAGCTGTTGTAGTTACTCGAGTTGCTGGTGGCCGAGATCCAGCGGGCGTTGACCAGGGCCGACCATCCAGCCGGGTCAGACGGGTTGAGCCGGGTCTGCTTCAGCGCCGCCTTCTCCTGCTGGCTGATCGCCGTCGACTGCGCGTTTCCGGACCCGCCGCCGGTGAATGCGTTCAGCAGTCCCCCGAGCCCGTTTCCGGCCCCCACACCGAACAGAACCAGGCCGCCGCCCATCAGCAGGGCCAGGCCCAGGTACACCACCTGTACGGTCCGCCGCCGGCCGCGGCTACGAAGGTCGAAGAGCATGTTCGCTAGAGGTCTGTCTCGACGCCGTCGATCGTGTTGAGCTCGGCCAGCGCACGCTTGGCCTCGCGACGATCAGCGATTCTGAGCATCACGATACTGGCCAAAAATAAGATCACCAGAGGAGCTGTCTCAAGCGCCGTAGTGACCGGATCCGCACCCGGCATCATCGCCGCAATCACCGCGATGATGACCGTAGCGTAGCGCCAGTGACGGGTCAGGGTGGTGCCGTTGATTACTCCCAGCCGGTGAAGTCCCAGCAGCCCCAGCGGGAGCTGAAAGGCCAGCCCGATACTGGCCATCGTCAGTACCTCGAACGAGTACAGAGGCTTGGCTTGCACCAGGGCATTGAAGTTGGCGCTGTTGTACCCCTGTAGGAAGCGGATCGCCGCCGGCAGGACGATGAAGTAGGTGAACACCACGCCGATCACGAACAGGATCGGAGCGCTGATCATGATCGGGACGGCGATTTGACGCTCGTTTCGATTCAGCGCCGGAAATATGAACGCATAGGCCTGGTAGAGCAGGACGGGGAGCGCGAGCAGGAGCGCGAAGTAGAAGCAGACGGTCAGTGTGGTGGTGAACGGCTCACCCACGCCAATGGTGATCGGGACGTTCTTGGGCGTCGATTGCGGAAGCGCCTTGGAGGCGGCACCGAGCCGGTTGGCGGCGGCCGCGATCAGCGCGCTGTCCTGAAGCGAGAGATCTGACGACAGCGACAGCTGATGAAACAGGGCCGCGCTGGCCGCCAGCTCCCGCGAAGCTCTGACCGAATCCTTGGTCAACCCGCCGATGTGATTCGCCGCGGTCTTCGTAGCTGGGGGCAGCGGGTTGTTGAGGATGTTGAGCAGCTGGTGGTTCTGCCAGAAGCAGAGCCCGAAGGCGACCACCAACGCCGCCGCACAGACCATCAGCCGGGTTCGCAGCTCGTCGAGGTGATCGACGACGCTCAGGCGATCCTCGTGGCCGACGGGTCGTACAACCCTCGGCATAGGGCGACTCCAGCCGAGCGCTAGGAGCGGCGCTCGGAACCGACCTCGGAGCCGGAGCTCGGAGTCGGAGCTGCGGTATCAGACCGCGTGGTGCTCACCGGATCAGAGACTGAAGACGACGAGGGAATCTCCGGCTTGTCCTCCTCCTCGTCCTTGTGGCGGCCGCCGATCGAGTCCTTGAATTCCCGCATGCCCTGGCCCAGGCCTTTGCCGAGTCCGGGGAGGCGCTTCGGGCCGAGGACGAGCAGCACGATCACGAGCACCACGATCAGATCGGTAGTTGGGTTGCGGAACATGCGTGAGGCCTCCGTTCGGGGCCACCAAGCGTAGCGGGCGATTCGTCTAGGCGGGAGACATACCTGCTCAAGCTCGTTCAGGGCCCCGCCGATACACGCCCCAAGGCAGAGATGAACCAGGATCCGGACCCCGACTCGACGCGCCGCATCACCCCCGCCGACGCCCGCGCCGGCGAGGTTCTCAAGCGTCAACGCGCAGGCAGGGCAGGCCGCAGGCTTCACATCTGTCCTCAGTGCCAGTCCCGGCTCGTACAACCGATGGAGTGGCGCGAGGCGCAGCTGGAACTGTGGATGCTGACGCTGTCCTGCCCCAACTGCAACTGGATCACCGAAGGGGTGTTCTCCCAGCGGCAGGTGGACGCCTTTGAGGAGCAGCTGGAGGAGGGGCTGGGCGAGATCCTGGACGATCTGACCCAGTTGGCGCAGGCCAACATGGTCGAAGAGGTGGAACGGTTCGCCGCTGCCCTGTACTCCGAGCTGATCACTCCCGAGGACTTCTAGGTTCGTTGCCGGCAGCGCGCTCTCACGAGTAGCGCTCCACGACTCCGTCGGCGATCAGCTCAAGCGCCTGGCGCTGGGATGCCGGCAGCGCGGGAAGCTCCGCCTTGGCGGCGACGATCATCTCAAGCGCCTGCGTCCGCGCCGTCTGCAGCGCACCGGTCAGCGCGATTCGGTCGCAGACTTCGGCGGCCGCCTGGGGCGTCTGAATCCTCTGCAGATCGAGTCGGGCCAGGTCCGGATCGCGACCGCAGGCCACGATCAGAGGCAGCGTGACCGTCCCGTCGAGCAGGTCGGTACCGCGGGGCTTGCCGGTTCGCTCCGGCGGACCCGAGACGTCAAGGACGTCGTCGAGCAGCTGGAAGGCCACGCCGATCTGCTCTCCGAACCGGGCCAGGTCGCGCGCCGGCCCGGCACCCTCGATGGCCCCGAGCTCACACGCCGCCGCAAACAGGACCGCGGTCTTCAGCCGGCAGCGCTCGAGATAGCGCTGCACATCCACGACCCGCCAGGCATCAGCGCGCTGCATGAGCTCGCCGCGGGCCAGTTCGGAACTCGCCTTCGACAGCACCCGGATCGCGGCCGGCGAGCGCGACTTCACCAGCTCACCGAAGGCCCGCGAGAACAGCAGGTCCCCGGTTGCGGTGGCCAGCCGGCGCCCGGCGGTGGCCACGACCGTGGGACGGCCGCGCCGCAACGGGGAGCCGTCGAGCACGTCGTCGTGGACCAGCGTGGCGCTGTGAATCAGCTCGACCGCGACGGCGGCTCGCAGCAAGCCCTCGGTCTCTGGCGGGGGCACTCCTGCGGCGAGGAACACCAGCAGCGGTCGGAGTCGTTTTCCGCCCGCAGAGATCGTCTCCCCGGCGTGGCGACCCACCAGCTCGCCGTGTCCGGCGGCCAAGGACGCCATCCGCTGCTCCAGTCGCTCCATCAGCCGGGTCGCCGGCGCGCCGCCGGCCTCGACGACCGCCTGTACCGCGCTCACGGCTGCACCTCGCCGACGTGCAGCGAGATGATTCCGCCCGCCGTCAGGACGTATCTGATGCCGCGCAGGCCACAGTCCCACATGGTCGCGGCCAGCTCGGCGGGCGGCGGAAAGCGGCGCACCGAGTTGGGCAGGTAGCTGTAAGCATCCGCGTCAGCGGCCAGCCGGCCCAGCAGCGGGACGACCTGGTCAAACCACAGCTCCAGAAAGGTCGAAAGCGGGGGCCGGGTCGGCGTGGTGATCTCGAGCACCACGACCCGTCCGCCGGGGCGCACCACGCGCACCATCTCGCTGAGGCCCTGGCGTAGATCTGAGAAGTTGCGAGCCCCGAACCCCACTGTGGCGGCGTCGAATTCCCCGTCGCCATAGGGGAGAGCCAGCGCATTGGCCTGATCGAAGCGCAGCTGCACCCCTGCGGCTGGAGGTGTCTGGGAAGCCTTCGCCCGCGCCAGGTCGAGCATGACCGGCGAGAAGTCGGCCCCCACAACCCGTCCTCCCGGCGCCACACGGCGGGCCAGCTCCAGGGCCAAGTCGCCGGTCCCGGTGGCGACGTCGAGTACCTCGGCGCCCGGTTTGACCGCCGCCAGGTCAGCGGCGCGCCGGCGCCACCGGTGGTGCAGCCCCGCGGTCATCACCGCGTTCATGCGATCGTAGACCGCCGCGATCCGGTCGAACATCGCCCGAACCTGGGGCTCGGCCAAGGTGCCCGGAGAAGTAGCCATCCGTCCCGGCGGCGGGGACGCGCTCGCCGTCATCGCCCCGTGCTCGCCCGACCTACTGCAGCTCGGACAGGAAGTTGACGAGATTCTGGAACTTCTGGGGGGACTGCTGCGCCAGCGACGCGAACGACGGCATCGGCGCCGTCGGGTTGCGCAGCGTCGAGGCGATCGCCTGCGGGCGCAGCGTCGCGCCGATCGTCGTCAGCGGGGGCCCCGGCCCGTTGTTTCCGTTCTCGCCGATCACGTGGCAGGCCAGGCAGCCCGACTGGCCGACCACGACCTCCCCGGCGCGGAAGGTCTCTTTCTGGCTGGCGCTGAGGTTGGCCGGCGGCTTCATGTCGACCGAGTTCGGGGAACCGGTGTTGGCGCCCGAGTAGGTGAGGAAGGCCATGGCGAAGATCGTGGCCACCCCGGCGACCAGCGCGACCGGTCGACGCTCGATCCGGCGCTCCGGGCTGCGGTCATAGAACGGCAGCAGGAAGAGCAGGATCATGCAGATGGTGGGGACCCCGATAGTCGCCATGTCGGTGAACTTCGGGACGTTCTTCATGACCCGCAGGACCTCGAACAGGAAGAAGAAGTACCAGTCCGGCCGCGGCACATAGGTCGTGGTGGTCGGATCGGCCTTGGGCCCCAGCTCGGCGCCGAACATCGCCGCCAGGAAGATGATCACGATCATCACCACCACGGCCATGATCGAGTCCTTGGCGACCGCGTAGGGGAAGAACGGCTTGCCCTGGTTCTTCAGCAGGGCATATTCGCGGAGGTAGGACTCCTTCTGACCCTGGTTCACGGGACGCTCACCCCGCTCAGGAGTGCAATGGCGAAGGTCATGGGGCGATCAGACCTCTGCCTCGCGCAGCTCGGGCTCCTCTTCGGCCTTGATCCACGGCGGTGCCGAGATCCCCAGTTTGGTGACCAGGTACAGGTGGATCCCGATCAGGGCCGCGATCAGGCCAGGAATCAGCATCATGTGGATGGCGTAGAAGCGCGACAGGGTGGTGGCCCCGAACTCCGGCCCGGCGCGCAGGAAGTCAGACAGGTAAGGCCCGATGAACGGGCCGGTGCCGTTGATGTTGACGCCGACGATCGTGGCCCAGTAGGAGCGCTGGTCGAAGGGCAGCAGATAGCCGGTGAAGCCCATCGCCAGGGTCAGGATCAGCAGCGTCACGCCGATGATCCAGGTCAGCTCTCGCGGGTACTTGTAGGCACCGAAGAAGAAAACTCGCGCCATGTGCAGGAAGATCAGGATGATCATCACCGAGGCACCCCACTTGTGCATCGCCCGCACCAGCTGCCCGAGGAAGGCGTCGTCGGTGATGTAGCGGACCGACTCGTAGGCTCCGCCGGCGGCATCGGGCCGGTAGAACATGGCCAGAAAGACACCGGTCACCGCCTGGCTGAGGAAGGCGAACAGAGTCGCCGAGCCCAGCGTGTAGAACCAGTTGATCCCCCGCGGAACCTTGCGGAAGAGCATCCAGCGGATGCTCCCCGAGAGCGAGGTGCGCTCGTCGATCCAGTCGACTACGGTGATACCGGCTTCGGCGGCGGCGTCGATCGGCGTGACCTTGCCGTTGGCCTCCTGGCCAGGCCGCTTGGGCTTGGGCTTCAGCGCGTTGGGGAGAGGGGGAGCTGGCAGCTTGGGCATCGTCGCGAATCAGTTCTTCGGGAGCACCGACGTATCGAAGCGGGCGGGGTACAGATATTGCCCGATCCCGTCCAGCGGCTGGCCCGGGTCCCGCGGGGAGAAGCGGTGCAGCTCGGAGTTGACGGAGTAGCGAGGGCCGATCTCGACCAGGCCCGAGGTCTTGTTCAGCCGGGTGTAGAAGCGGTCCAGCGGGCGGACCGGGGGGCCACCGGCGACCATGCCGCGGAAGTCATAGACCCCGCCGTGGCAGGGGCAGATGAAGCGCTCGGCGGCGGCAACGAAGCGGACCGGGCAACCGAGGTGCATGCAGCGCGAGGACAGCGCGATGTAATGGTTGTACTGATCCACGGGCTCGGTGTCGATCTGCGGGTTGCGAGCCCGCACGTAGGCGATCGACTGCCCGGCCTCGCCGACACCCTGGACGATGGTCACGATGCGGGTGACGTACGTCCCCTGGTCGAAGTCGTTGGGATGACCGATCGGCTGCCAGTTGAACGGCACCCGGCTGAAGATCGGGCCGATCGCGAATCCCAGAGCCGGAAGTGTGAACGCCGCCGCCGCCACGATCCCGGCACCCTGCGTGGTCAGATTCATGAACCCGCGGCGCGTGACGGTCTCGCCTTCGAAGGCGCCGGGCATCTGCCGGTCGGTGGTGTATTTGGATTTTCCTTCTTTGTGTCGATCTGCCACGAGCGCCTCGATCAACGGCGGCTAAGAGGTATTGAACGCGCGAGTAATCGTACCGTCAACAAAGAGGCGGGCGTCACGATCCTGCCCTCGCCGCGGACGCCGTCAGCGCCGCCGCGGCGCCCGGATCCGCGCTGCGGGCAAGCGCCTTGGCCGCCTCGTGCTCGGGCGTGGTGCCCCAGCCGATGGCGGCTGCTCCGCCCTGCCAGATGGCGGCCACCAGCTCGGGGCGGTCGGCCGCCGACGCCGTCGCCAGCAGGGAGATCAGGTCGGCCAGCTCGGCCACCGCGTCGAGGTCGCCGACCTCGGCCAGCCGCGATAGTCCAAGGGCGTAGAGCTGGTCGCCGAGCAGCAGCGAGAGGTCGCGGTCGTCGTCGCGCAGGACGCGGGGCACGCCGTAGTGCAGCAGCGTCCCCTCGAGGATCATCTCCAGCAGCAGCTCGTACTCGGCCTCGTGGCCGGACGCGCGCGGCCCCAGCGCCGCCAGCTGCGGCGGCCCCGGGAGCTGCTGGTCGTCGGGGCGGCGGGGAGCATCGAGCAGCGAAGCGGCCAGCGTTCCGCCGTGGACGCTGAGCGCCCGGTGAAGCTCGAGGATGCCGTCCTGGGCTGCCCTCATCTCGCCGCCACTCGCTCAAACGCCGCGCGGGCCGCCTCGGCGGTCCGGCGGACATGCTCGTCATGGTGGGCCAGCGACGGAAACCAGGTCTCGAACTGCGACGGCGGGGGATACACGCCGAGCTCCAACAGCGCCCGGCACCAGGCGCCGTAGGCATCGGTGTCGCATCGGGCCGCCGCGGCGTAATCGTGAACTGGCTGGTCGCTGAAGAACACGGTCATCAGCCCGGGCAGACTCTCGATCTGGACCGCGCCGGCCAGCCCGGCGGCCGCGGCGGCGTCGCGGATGCCAGCGGCCAGGGCTTCGGTGGTCGCGGCCAGCTGCTCGTAGGCGGCGTCATCGAGTGCTCGCAGGGTGGCCAGGCCCGCCGACACCGCCAAGGGGTTGCCCGACAGCGTTCCCGCCTGGTAGACGTCGCCGGCGGGGGCGATCCGCTCCATCAGCTCGCGCGATCCGCCGTAGGCCGCCGCGGGAAGCCCGCCGCCGACGATCTTGCCCATGACGGTCAGGTCAGGCAGGACCCGGAAGCGGTCCTGGGCGCCGCCGCGGGCCACTCTGAAGCCGCTGATCACCTCGTCGAAGATCAGCAGCGCTTCGTTGTCGTCGGCGACCTCACGCAGCTTTTGCAGATATCCGTCGGCGGGCGGGACCAGCCCCATGTTGGCCGGAACCGGCTCGGCGAGGATCGCGGCGAACTTGTGCCGCTGCGCGGCCTCCCGGACGGCGGCGGGGGCGTTCCAGGGCACGATCACCGTCTCGGCCGCCGCCGAGGCCAGTACGCCGGGGCTGGCCGGAATTCCCTGGGTGGCCAGACCGGATCCCGCCTCGGCGAGCAGCCCATCGACATGGCCGTGGTAGGCCCCGGCGAATTTGAGGATCTTCTCGCGCCCGGTGACCGCCCGGGCCAGCCGGATCGCGCTCATCGTGGCCTCGGTGCCCGAGGAGGTCATCCGCACCATCTGCACCGAGGGGACTCGCTCGGAGATCTGCTCGGCCAGCCCTATCTCCCGGGGGGTCGGCGCACCGAAGCTGGTCCCGTGCGCCGCCGCCTCGGTGACCGCCGCCACCACGCCGGGATCGGCGTGGCCGAGGATCAGCGGGCCCCACGAGCAGACCCAGTCGATGTACTCGTTGCCGTCGACGTCCCGGAGCAGCGCGCCCGCCGCCGAATCGATGAAGAGCGGATCCCGGCCGATGGAGCGCATCGCCCGCACCGGCGAGTTGACCCCTCCGGGGAGGAGTCGCAGCGCCCGCTCGTATAGCTCCGATGAGCGCTGGGTGCTACGCGTGGCGGCGCTCACACGCCCGCGTGCTTCTGTTCCCAGTCGCGGTACTCCGGGGTGAAGTAGAGCAGGCGAATCTTTTTGAACTCGGTCGAGGAGTAGAGCGTCGCCCGCTCGTCGATGCCGGTGTCGGCGGCGATCGAGTCCAGGATCGCATCGCACTCGTCCTTGGAGCGACCGTGGGCCATGGTGAACACGGAGTAGGGCCAGTCGGCGTAGGTCGGACGCTCATAGCAGTGGGAGATGCCCCGGAAGGACGCCATCCGCATCCCGAGCTCGGAGATCCGGTCGTCGGGCACCTTCCAGACGCCCATGCCGTTGGCGCTGAAGCCGGCTCGGCGGTGAAACAGGATCGCCGCCACCCGCCGCAGCAGCCGGCGCTCCTGCATCGCTTTGAGGTGCTCGAGCAGCCGAGGTTGCGGCAGACCCAGCGCCTCGGCGGCGGGAGCGTAGGGCTCCGGGATCACCGGCATATCGCCCTGGAGGGCCCGGATCACCGCCTTGTCGAAA
>DASXJY010000190.1:0-5198 GCA_036497115.1 Solirubrobacteraceae bacterium | reverse complement strand
ATAGTGACGATCAGTCGCCAGTCTCTCGATCGCCGCTTCACAGGCGCGCAGCACGCGCTCGTGGTTGGCGTGAGGACACACGCCATGCGGAGTTTCGATGATGTCTCCGGCGATCTCCCGGTAGATCGCACGACTAAAGCGGTACATGTGGTTCTCCAACTCCTTTCGGCGCGCCCTGCCCGCGCCTTCCTCTAGCTCTGGGCGAGTATTCCCCGAAGTTGTGAATTTGGAGACGGTCCGGATATTAACCGCGCGTTAAGCGAAAAATCGGTTTCTCCTAAAACCTGCTCCTTGGAGCATGCGGAGTCTTCGGGAGACCCCGCGCTCGGTAGAACCCGTGGAGCGGGCGATTGTTGCGCTCAGAACCGGACCGCGCAGGGCGCGGGGCGCTCAGGCCCAGGCGGCCAGCTCTGGCTCGCCGGCGCTGCCCAGCGTCACGTGCCGGCCGTCGAGCTCCGGATCGCGGTGGGGAAAGTCAGAGCGCTGGTGGGCGCCGCGGCTCTCCTCACGGGCCAGAGCGCAGCGGGCGATCAGCGACACCAGGGGATGTTCGTCGGCGATCAGCGCGCGCAGCCCGGCTTCGGTGCGCTCCAGCCCGGCGCAGCGCCACAGCGCGGCACGGGAGGCTTGGGAGATCGATGCCGCAAGCTCGGGCGCCGCCGCGGCGGCGATCCGCTCCACGGACTGAAACGCAGTCGAGCCCTCGGCCTCGGCCGCCGCTGACCGTGCGGCCCGGGCCCCGAACACGAAGCACTCGCTCAACGAGTTGGAGGCCAGCCGGTTGGCGCCGTGGAGCCCTGTGCAGGAGCACTCGCCGACGGCGTAGAGCCCCGAAAGCGAGGCCCGGGCGTCCAGGTCGGTGGCTATCCCACCCATCATGTAGTGGGCCGCCGGCGCCACCGGGACGAGTTCGCGTTCGGGGTCGATCCCGGCCTGGCGCAGCGCGCCGACGACATTCGGAAACAGCGCCGGGTCGACCGCGCGCATGTCGAGGCCGACCGAGCTGGCGCCGGTTGCCTGCATCCGCCGCTGCACGGCCCGAGCGACCTCGTCTCGCGGGGCCAGCTCGTCGATGAACCGCTCGCCGCCGGCGTCGAGCAGCAGCGCGCCTTCGCCGCGGACCGCCTCGGTGACCAGGAACCCGTCGGCGCCATTTCGCCCCACCACCGCGGTGGGGTGAAACTGCATCAGCTCCAGGTCGGCCAGCTCGGCCCCGGCGGCGGCCGCCAGCAGCAGCCCACCGCCGATCGCTCCGGCGGGGTTGGTGGTCCGGGCCCAGAGCGCCGCCGCGCCTCCGGTGGCCACCACGATCGCGCGCGCCGCGATCACCTGCCGGCCCTCGAGCAGGATTCCCACCGCCCGGCCGTCGGCGGCCAGGATGCGGATCGCCGGCCGGCCTTCGAGGACCTCGATCCGGTCGTCCTGGGCCACCAGCGCCGACAGCTGGCGGATCAGCCTGCGACCGGTCGCGGCACCCCCGGCGTGCACGATCCGGCGCACCGTGTGCCCGCCCTCGAGCCCCAGCGCCAACCGCCCGCGGCGGTCCGCGTCGAACCGGACTCCCAGCTCGGTCAGGTCCTGGACCGCGGCCGGTGCCTCGTCACAGAGCACTCGAGCGGCCGATTCCCGGACCGCACTGCGGCCGGCCTTGATCGTGTCGGCAAGGTGCAGATCCGGGCTGTCCTCAGCGGCCAGGGCGGCGGCGAGCCCGCCCTGGGCCCAGTAGCTCGAGGATCCGGCCAGCGGCGTCGCCGAGATCAACGTCACCCGCGCACCCCGGCGGGCGGCGCAAAGCGCGGTGTAGAGACCGGCCGCGCCGGCCCCAACGACCGCCACTTGGGTCTCCGATTGCGCCACTGAGAGGTACGGTACTCGCCGATGGCCGACGCGCCCGTGTTCCTCGAGCATCCGTCTTCGCTGGCTCACGACACCGGGCGCCATCCCGAGCAGCCGGCCCGGATCGTCGCCATCGAGCGGGAGCTGGCGGGCCGGGACTGGCTGGGCTTTGACCGGGTCAGGTCGCCCGCGGCGCCGCGTTCGGCGCTGCAGGCGGTCCACGCCGAGTCCTACATCGCGATGATCGAGCGGGCGGCGGCGCGCGGCGGGGCGCAGCTCGACCTCGACACGGTCATGAGCGAGGGGTCCTTCGAGGCCGCGCGCCACGCCGCCGGCGGCGCGGTGGCGCTTGTCGACCGGCTGCTGGAACGATCGGCGCCGACCGGCTTCAGCGCCCACCGGCCTCCCGGTCACCACGCCGAGCCGGCCCGGGCGATGGGCTTCTGCCTGTTCAACAACGTCGCCGTCGCCGCCCGGCACGCCATCGATGCCCACGGGCTGGACCGGGTGCTGATCCTCGATTGGGACGTTCACCACGGCAACGGGACCAACGACATCTTTGCCGCCGATCCCCGGGTCCTGTTCTTCTCGATACACCAGTCCCCGCTGTGGCCCGGCTCCGGCGCCGCCTCGGACGTCGGTGTCGGCGACGGTCGAGGATTCACCGTCAACCTGCCGGTCGGGCCTGGATCAGGCGACCCGGTCTTCGGTTCGCTCGTCGACCACGTGGTGGTTCCGATGGCGCGCGCGTTCAGGCCACAGCTGATCCTCATCTCGGCCGGCTACGACGCTCATCGCGACGACCCGCTGGCCGACTGCCGAGTGACCGAGGCCGGCTATACCGCCATGGCGGCCTCGCTGCGGGCCGTTGGGGCCGAGCTCGAGGCGCCCGTGGGGGCGGTGCTCGAGGGCGGCTACGCGTTGAAGGCCCTGAGCCGCTCGGTGGCGGCGACGATGGAGGCCCTGGCTGCTCCCGACGCGCCGGGGGCAGCGGTGGCGCCGCTCACCGACGTCGCGCGCGAGGCCGTGGCGCGGATCGCTCAGGGGTGGCCCCAGATCGCCTCCGGCGGATCACCCGGCGGCAGCTGAGCGCCGGACGCGGAGCGCCGGGTGGTCGTCGCTCACTCGCCGAGCAGGTGCCGCCAGGCCTCGAGCACCCGCCTGGCCATCAGATCGGTCGAGAAGGGCTCGGCCCGGGCCCGGCCGGCGACCCGGGGATCGGGGGCCTCGAGGTGGGGTTTGAGCGCGGCGCGCCAGCGATCGACATCGAACCGCTCACAGAGTGTCCCGGCGACACCGCTCAGCACTTGCGGCGCGACACCCACCGGGGTCGCCAGCACGGGAACGTCGCAGGCCAGCGCCTCCAGGACGGCGAGCCCGAATCCCTCTCGGTCAGAGGGGACCAGGACCGCGTTGGCAGCGTTGGTCCAGAGTGGCACCTGCCCGGGGGCGATCCCGCCGAGCGTGAGCAACGGGATTTCCCCGGCGGCCTTGAGCGCGAGGTCGTGGCGCTTTTCCGGACGGCCCGGGTCAGACGGGAACAGGAGATAGGGCCCGGCGAGATCCAGACCCAGCGCCCGGCGGGCCTGGGCGCGTTCGATCGCCCGGAAGCGGTCCAGGTCGACGCCGGCCGGCAGTACCGCGACCCGGCTGCGCGGCACCGCCCACCGCGGGATCCGCTCGGCCAGCGGCTCCGAGACGGCCCCGACCAGATCGGCCAGCCGCAGTCCGGCCAGGGTGATCGGGCGCGAACGGGGATGGGCCAGGTCGGTGCCGTGAAGGGTCAGCACTCGGGCGCGCCCGCGGACGGCCAGGGCCGGCCACTGCGAGAGTCCGAAGTGGGCGTGGACGATGTCGAACCGCTCGGCGCCGTGGCGGCGGCGCAGATCGACGGCGGCGTTCAGGTACGCCGCCGCGCCACCGGGCTCAAACGCGAACACCTCAACCTCGGCTTCGCCGGTTCGGCGCAGCGCGTGAACCTGGTCGGCCACGAAGCTGCCCAGCGCGGGTCGCTCCGGTGTCGGAAACATGTTGGTGACGACCAGCGCGCGCATCGACCGTCGGCGAGCCTACCCGGGTGACCACGCCGCCGGCTCTGGCACCATGAGGCGAGTGCCCGCTGTGTTCGATCTCCCGGTCGCCGTGTTCGACTCCGGCGTCGGTGGACTCACCGTCCTGCACGAGCTGCTGGTCTCGCTGCCCAGCGAGGACTACCTGTACCTCGGCGACACGGCGCGGCTGCCCTACGGCAACCGCACGCCGCAGGAGCTGGCCTCGTTCTCGATCGAGATCACCGACCACCTGCTCGAGCAGGGCGCCAAGCTTCTCGTGGTGGCCTGCAACTCCGCCAGCGCCGCGGCGCTGGATGCGGTCCAGGGCCACCTTCAACGGCGGGGCCGCGAGATCGACGTCATCGGGGTGCTGCTGCCGGCGGCCCAGCTCGCGGTGTCGGCCAGCCACAGCGGGCGGATCGGCCTGCTCGCCACCCCGGCGACCGTGGCAAGCGGGGCCTACGAGCGAACCGTTCTGGCCGCCGACCCTCACGTCCACATCGAGAGCGTGGCCTGCCCGGACCTGGCCTCGGTGATCGAAGCCGGCTTCCCGTTCGACGAGCAGCTGGTGGAGACCGTGCGCGGCTACTGCGCGCCGCTGCGCCAGGCCGAGGTCGACACGGTGATCCTCGGCTGCACGCACTTCCCGCTGATCGCGCCGATGCTCCAGCGGATGCTGGGCCGCGGGGTGACACTCGTCGGATCCGGGCCCGGAGTGGCGAGAAGCGTCGAGCGGGCGCTGGCCTCCCGGGGGCTGCTGAACCCGCGCCGCGACGAGGGCAGCTATCGCTTCCAGACCACCGGTCCGGTGGAGTCGTTTCGCACCCTGGGTACTCGCTTCTTGCAGATGCCTCTCGGCCAGGTCGAGCACGTGGAGCTGGCCACCGGTGGACCGCACCGGAAGACTAGGCTTGCCGCATGACCGCCACCGCTCCCGAACGCAGCTACGGGCGCACCACCGACAAGCTTCGCCCGGTCACGATCGAAGCCGGATTCGTCCGTACGGCGACGGGATCGGCGCTGATCTCGATGGGCGAGACGCGGGTCATCTGTACCGCGTCGGTCCAGGACAGCGTGCCACGGTGGCTGGCCGGCTCGGGCCGCGGCTGGGTGACCGCCGAGTACGGGATGCTGCCGGCGTCGACCGGCGATCGCAAGCAGCGCGATGTCTCCAAGGGCCGTCCGGACGGCCGCACGGTCGAGATCCAGCGCCTGATCGGCCGTTCGCTGCGGGGCGTGATCGACTTCTCGGCGCTCGGCGAGCGCACCATCTACGTCGATTGCGACGTACTCCAGGCCGACGGCGGTACG
>DASXJY010000189.1:0-9027 GCA_036497115.1 Solirubrobacteraceae bacterium | reverse complement strand
CGCCGCTCGATCTGGCCGGCCATCTACCCCGAGCTGCTGGAGCTGATCCGCGCCCACAAGTCGACGATCCTGTTCGTCAACAACCGCCGCGCCGCCGAGCGGTTGGCGATCCGGCTCAACGACCTGGCCGGGGAGGAGCTGGCCCGTTCGCACCACGGGTCACTGGCTCGCGAGGAGCGGACGGTCGTCGAGGAGATGCTCAAGGCCGGTGAGCTGCCATGCCTGGTGGCAACCTCGAGCCTCGAGCTGGGCATCGACATGGGAGCCGTAGACCTGGTGATCCAGGTCGAGTCACCGAAGTCGGTGGCCCGCGGGCTGCAGCGGATCGGCCGCGCCGGCCACTCGGTTGGGGACGTCAGCCGGGGTCGCATCTTTCCCAAGTTCCGCGCCGACCTGCTCGAGTGCGCGGTGGTGGCGCGACGGATGCGCGAGGCCAAGATCGAGACGACGGTGGTTCCCCGCAACGCGCTCGACGTGCTCGCCCAGCAGATCGTGGCCATCTCCGCGGCGGCCGACGACCGCGAGCCGGTATCGGTCGACGATCTCTACGCGCTGGTCACCCGGACCCACTCCTACGCCGAGCTGTCGCGCGCACAGCTCGAGAACGTGCTCGACATGCTCGACGGCCGCTATCCCTCGGCGGAGTTCGCCGAGCTGCGACCGCGGATCGTGTGGGATCGCGTGGCGGGCACGTTCCGCGCCCGCCCGGGAGCCCGTCAGCTGGCGGTCACCAACGCCGGCACGATCCCCGACCGGGGCCTGTTCGCGGTGACCCTGCCCGACGGGCGGCGGGTTGGCGAGCTCGACGAGGAGATGGTCTACGAAGCCCGCCCCGGGCAGACCTTCCTGCTGGGCGCGACCACATGGCGGATCGAGGAGATCGGGCGCGACCGGGTGATCGTCACGCCGGCCCCCGGCCTGCCGGGCGCGGTTCCGTTCTGGAAGGGCGACACGGTGGGACGGCCCCGTGAGCTGGGCGAGGCGATCGGCGCCTTCGCGCGCTGGGCCGTCGACCAGCCGCCCGAGGCGCTCGAGCGGGAGTACGACCTCGATCAGCGCGCCGCCAAGAACCTGGTCGAATTCCTGGCCGAGCAGCAGCAGGCCACCCGCGTGGTTCCGTCAGACCGCGCAATTGTGGTCGAGCGATTCCGCGACGAGATCGGAGACTGGCGGCTGTGCGTGCTCAGCCCGTTCGGGGGTCGCGTCCACGCTGCCTGGTCGCTGGCCCTCAGCGCCCGGATCCGCGAGCACGTCGGCCTGGAGTCAGACGCGATCTATTCAGACGACGGCATCATCGTCCACCTCCCCGATGCCGAGGAGCCGCCCGGTGCCGAGCTCGTGCTGCTGGAGCCCGATGAGATCGAGGACCTGGTGGTCGCCGAGCTCGGGTCATCGGCGCTGTTTGGCGCGCGGTTTAGAGAGAACGCGGGCCGGGCGCTGCTGATCCCGCGGGCGCGGCCGGGCAAGCGCACGCCGCTCTGGCAACAGCGCCTGAAGTCACAGTCGCTGCTGGAGGTGGCGCGCAAGTACGGCGAGTTTCCCGTCGTTCTGGAGACCTACCGCGAGTGCCTGCGCGACGTCCTGGATGTGCCGGGGCTGATCGAGCTGCTGACCCGGTTGGCCCGGCGGGAGCTGACGCTGGTCGAAGTCGAGACCGCGACCGCCTCACCGTTTGCCTCGTCGCTGCTGTTCGACTACGTCGCCACGTACATGTACGAGGGCGACACCCCCAACGCCGAACGGCGCGCGGCGGCCCTGTCGCTGGATCGCGACCTGCTGCGCGAGCTGCTCGGCCAGGAGGAGCTGCGCGATCTGATCGACCCCGGCGCTCTGGAGCAGGTGGAGGCCGACCTGCAGTGCCTCTCCGAACCGACCCGCGCCGCCAACCGCGACAGCCTGCTCGACGTGCTGCGCCGGGTCGGGGACCTCAATATCGACGAGGCCCGGCTGCGGGTGATGGAGGGGCTCGAACCCGCCAAGATGCTCGATGACCTGCGGGGGGAGCGGCGGGTGGCGCGGATCCGCCTCAACGGCGACGTGCGCTGGATCGACGCCGCTGACGCCGGCCTGTACCGCGACGCCCTGGGCGCGGCGCCTCCCGGGGGCCTTCCGGCGACATTCCTCGACGACGTTCCCGACGCCCTATCGCGGCTGTTGCGGCGCTTCGCAGCCACCCACGGCCCGTTTACCGGCGGCGATGTCCGAGACCGCTATGGGATCGACGGTTCGGCCGTACTGCGGGAGCTCGAGCGCGAGGGTGCGCTGGTCCGCGGTGAGCTTCGGCCGGGCGGATCGGAACGGGAGTGGTGTGATCCCGAGGTCCTGCGCCGCTTGCGGCGGGCCTCGCTGGCCGTGTTGCGCAAGGAGATCGAACCCGCCGAGCAACGGGAGCTGGCCCGGTTCTTGCCCTGCTGGCAGGGGGTCGACCGCCACCCGCCGTCGGGCGCCGGAATCGACCGGTTGCGCGAGGTCATGGTCCCGCTGCAGGGGCTGCCGTTGCCCGCCGACGTCTGGGAGCGCGACGTTCTGCCCCGCCGGATCGGCGCCTATTCCCCTTCCTGGATGGATCAGCTGTGCGCCAGCGGCGAGGTGGTGTGGCTCGGAGCCGGAGCGCTGGGGCGAAACTCGGGCCGCGTGGCGCTCTTCTTCCGTGAGGATCTGCCGTTGCTGGGGCCGCCGCCGTATCGCGGGGAAATCCCCTCTGACAGCGCCCACGATGCGGTGCGGGCCAGGTTGGCCGCCGGGGCGTGCTTCTTCACCGACCTGCTGGCCGATGTATCCCTGTCTCCGGAGGAGATCCAGGAGGCGCTCTGGGATCTGACCTGGGCCGGCGTGGCCACAAACGACGCGTTTGCCCCCCTGCGAGCGCCCCGTCTGACGCTGGCCCGGGCCCAGCGCGATGCTGTGCGCCGTGCCACTCGCCGCAGCGGCCGGTTCGGGGCCGGCCGGCGGCGCCAGGGCGCGGCGGCGCAGGTCCAGGGGCGGTGGTCGCTGACTGAGCCACTGCTGCGGGGGGAATTCGATCCGGTGGCGCGACGCCGGGCGCTCGGAGAGCTGCTGCTCGAGCGCTACGGCATCCTGACCCGGGAGCAGGTGCTGGCCGAGGGCATTCCCGGCGGCTTTTCCGCCATCTACTCGGAGCTCTCGCAGCTGGAGACGTTGGGGATCGCCCGCCGTGGCTATTTCCTGGAGGGACTGGGGGGTGCTCAGTTCGCGCTGCCGGGAGCGGTCGAAAGACTGCGGTCCAGGACCGGCGCGACAGAGGACGGCGACGGCGCGCTCGTGCTGGCCGCCGTGGATCCGGCTCAGCCCTACGGCGCCGCCCTGCCCTGGCCCCGGCCCAAGGATTCGACAGGACGCCGCCCGGCCCGCACCGCCGGCGCCTACGTGGTGCTGATGGGTGGCGATCCGATCGTCTATCTCGAGCGCGGGGGCAGAGCGCTGCAGACGCTGGTCGAGCGCAGTGACCCGCGCCTCGAGCCCGCGCTGTCGGCGCTGGTCGACCAGGTCCGGGCCGGGCGGTTGAAACGACTGGCGCTCGAGAAGGTCGACGGGGAAGCCGCGATGGGGTCGTTCCTGGCCCCGGCCCTGACCGCGCTGGGCTTTCAGGAAGGGCCGCGCCGGCTGACCCTGACCGCTTAGTCTCAGCACTAGCCTCTCTTCTAGCCGATGCCCGAAGGAGACACGATCGCCTACGCCGCGCGGCGGATGCGGCCGGTGCTGGAGGGTCACGTACCCGACGAGATTCGGACGCCGCAGCCGCGCCACGCCATGGACCGCTGGCCGCAGCGGCTGGCAGGCCGCGCTGTCAGCGAGATCCGGACGCACGGCAAGCACCTGTTCCTGCGCTTCGAGGGGGACCTGATCCTGCACTCGCACCTGCGAATGACAGGCTCGTGGGGTGTCTATGAGCCGGGCCGGCGCTGGGGGCGCTCAGCCCGTCGCGCCTGGATCGTCCTGGAGCGGGCGGGGCAGCAGGTGGTGGAGTTCGACGGGCCCGTGCTCGAGTTGCTGACTGAGCGCCGAACCCGGTTCGACCAGCGGTTGGCCGGATTGGGCCCAGATGTGCTGGCGGCCGAATTTCAGTCTCAGCGCTTCCTGGCCCGGCTGCGCGCGGATGATTCCACGCGCGGGATCGGCGACGCGCTCCTGGACCAGCGCAATGTGGCCGGGATCGGCAACATCTGGAAGGCCGAGGGCTGCTGGGAGGCGGCCGTCGATCCCTGGCGACCGGTCGGCGAGGTGACGGACTGCGAGGCGGTGGGGATCATCGACGCGGTGCGGCCGAGGATGCTGGCGTCGGCTCAGAACGGGCGGATGCTCGAGGAGCCGCGTGTGTTCAGACGCAACGGACGGCCCTGCCCGCGGTGCGGAGCCAAGATCGCCGCCCGCAGTCAAGGCGACGACAACCGCACCACCTTCTGGTGCCCGGGATGTCAGCGCTAGCCGGAGAGCGGACGAGGCTCAAGCGGGTCGGTCACAAGGGCGCCGACCTGATCGTCCCCGGCAACACGCGAGCCAGCTTCGATGCTGCCCTGCGCACCGGCGTCGACATGATCGAGTTCGACGTGCTGCTGGAGCGCGGGGGCGACCGCCTGGTCTTGGCCCACGATTACCACGACGCCGAGTCTCGGTCGCCGCACACACTCGAGGACGCGCTGGGCCACCTGGCCGAGACTCCGTTCGCAGGGATCGAGCTCAACGTCGACCTCAAGCTGCCCGGTTACGAACTGCAGGTGCTTGACGCCTTGCGGGTCCACGGGCTGCTGGCGCGAGCCCTGATCTCGACCCACTATCCGTCGAGCCTGGTGGCGATCCGCGCCGCCGAGCCGGGAGCTCGCATCGGTTGGTCGGTCCCCCGGGTGCACCGCGATCCCTTCCGCTCTCCGGCGATGCGGCTACCGGCTCACGCGGTGGTGGCCGTGGCCCGGCAGGTATTCCCCGCCCGGGCGTTCCGGGTGATCACGGCCGGCTACTGCGACGCGATCATGGCCCACTGGCGGCTGGCCACGCCATCGCTGGTGCGGGCAGTTCGCGCCGCCGGGGGCGAGCTGTACATCTGGACCGTGGACGAGCTGCCGCGGATCCTGGAGCTGGACGCGCTGGGCGTCACCGGCGTGGTCAGCAACGACCCCCGGCTGTTCGTGGCGCTGGCCGCCGCCCGCTGAGGCCTCGCCGACTACCTGATCCGGCACTGCTTGGCGCTGTAATGCGGCGGGCTTCCGAAGTCGGCGCGGGGGTGGCCGGCCGTGGTCCGGCGCTCGGTCTGGCCCAGCAGCCTGCCCGACCGTCTCCAGATGAACCTGACGCGGGCGTTGAGCAGACCGGTGTGGGGCTTGAACGCCAAGGTCGCGCCGGCCTGCTGCAGGCCGTGTGACGAGCGCCCCAGGCGGATCAGCATCGAGCCGGTGGAGATGGGTAGGAACCGCCGCTTGGACGACGAGTAGTAATTGACCTGGATCCGCAGCGAGAGCCACGACGGGAACCCCAACGCCGGCATCTGGGCGCGGATCCCGAGCGTGTGGGGCTGGCGTTTGGTGTCGCAGATATTCACCGTCGCCCAGAGCGACGGCGAGGCAGTCGCCTTCCTGACCGCCCGCGCGATCTGTGACCGGGTGGGATTGCGGGCCGCCTGCGCCGGAGCGGCGGATCCAGCCACCGCCACCCCCAACGCCAGTACCGATGTCGCGAGCGCGACGCGCACGAAAATCACCATACAGATCTGGCAGTTCGGGATCGCGCCCAATGTGGTGCCTGCCGTC
This sequence comes from Solirubrobacteraceae bacterium, assembly GCA_036497115.1. Classification (GTDB taxonomy): domain Bacteria; phylum Actinomycetota; class Thermoleophilia; order Solirubrobacterales; family Solirubrobacteraceae; genus Palsa-465. The sequence goes on along the minus strand of DASXJY010000189.1, from coordinate 3,265 downwards.
GCGCCCAGGGGTCTGTGCTATCCCTCACAGATGGCAGCCACCGGCGAGGAGACGCGAGCGCTGCTCCAGCGGGTGCCGGCATTCTCGACCCTGGCGGAGGAGGACCTGGCGCGGGTGGCCGAGGTGACCGTGCCGCGGCGGTTCGAAGCCGGGGAGGCCGTGTTTCACGAGGGCGATCAGAGCGACACCTGCTACATCGTCCGCACCGGCCACGTACGGGCGATCCGCGAGCACAGCGACGGGCGGACCATCACCCTGGCGACCTTCGGTCAGGGCGAGATCTTCGGGGAGCTGGCGATCTTCGACGACGATCGGCGCTCGGCGACGGTGGAGTCCCTCGAGCCGACCGATGCCGTGGCAATCCTCGGCAAGGACATGCGCCGCCTGCTGCGAGAGCACCCCGATATCGCCGTCAAGCTGCTGGCCGCTCTGAGCCGGCGGCTACGGGAGACCAACGATCGGCTCACCCGGCAGTCGTTCCAGACGGTCCAGAGCCGTGTGGCCTCCGTGCTCGCGCAGCTCGTGGCGGCGGCGCGGTCGGAGGGCGCCAGCGAGACGGACGTCCTGATAACCGCCACCCAGGCTGACCTGGCCCAACTGGCGGGATCGTCACGGGAGTCGGCCAGCCGCTTTCTGGCCGTGCTCGAGCGGGCGGGGATCATCACCCAGGGTCGCGGGAGGCTCACCGTCCACGCGCCCCGGGCGCTCGAGGGCTATGTCTACTAGCGGTGCCGAGTTCTCAGCCGGCGGGGTGGTGGTCGACAAAGGACGGGTGGTGGTGATCGTTCCGGTCAAGCGCGCCGCCGACGGCCGCCGCGTCCTGGGGCTGCCCAAGGGACATCCCGACGGCGACGAGACCGCCGCGCAGGCGGCCCGTCGCGAGGTCGCCGAGGAGACCGGGGTACAGGCCGAGCTGATCGAGGAGCTGGGTGTCGTGCGCTACCGCTACGAGCGGCGCCGGCGCAGCATCGACAAGCAGGTCCTGTTCTTCCTGTTCGAGTACCGCTCCGGCAGCCTCGAGGATCACGACCACGAGATCGAGGAGGCACGCTGGATGCCGCTGGAGGAGGCGGCCAGGCGACTGACCTATGCCGGTGAGCGCGAGATGGTGCAGCGCGCGATGTCGCGTGGGGCAGCGGATCGGTAGGCTGCCCCTCCGATCACCATGCGGGTTCTCAACTTCTATTCCTCGGTGTTCGCGGACCAGCTCCGCCGCGGTCGCAAGACGGCCACGATTCGGCTGGGGGACAAGTCGCACAAGTACCGCAAGAACGAGTGCGTCCTGGTCACGATCGGCTATCAGCATTCCCCCCGCGAGAAGATCTTCCATGCCGTCATCGATCAGGTCGAAGTCAAGCGCGTGCGCGACCTGTCCCCCCGCGAGATCGAGCACGATAACCCGGAGTTCCGCCGGGTCGACGAGATGATCCACTTCCTGGAACAGATCTACGGGCGCAAGGTGTCGATGGACGACACGGTCACCGTGGTTCGGTTCTCGCAGATCATCGAAAACCCGCCCGAGCCGCTGCGCGACCGCATCCACGGTCTTGGCGGCGCGCGGAATTAGTTCCCGCGTCGGGGGTCGGCCGGCGCGGCGCAGCCCGTTCGAGCGGTCGGAAGGGGTCGTGAGCAGGCGTTCAGAGCGCCTGGTCCTGGCACTCTTAACACGAGAGTGCCAAATTGGCCTTGATTAGCGTTGTCGGCGAGCTATAGTGCGACACGCGCTGGCACTCTGAGTCCGCGAGTGCCAAACGCCCCGGTATCGCAAACTTCTAACGGAGGTCTGACCACAATGAAGCTCAAGCCCCTCGGCGATCGCCTGATCGTACGGGCCATCGAGGAGGAGGAGACCACCGCAAGTGGGATCGTCCTGCCCGATACCGCCAAGGAGAAGCCCCAAAAGGGCAAGGTCCTGGCCGTCGGCGACGGCAAGGTCAACGAGGACACCGGCAAGCGCACGCCGCTGGACGTCGCCGAGGGCGACGAGGTCCTCTACAGCAAGTACGGCGGCACCGAGATCAAGGTGGATGGCGAGGAGCTCCTCGTCCTCCGCGAGTCAGATGTGCTGGCCAAGGTCCAGTAGAACCCCAGGAGAACTAGAGATCAAATGGCACATAAAGAACTGAAGTACGAGGCGGAGGCCCGCAAGGCGCTCGAGCAGGGCGTCGATGCGGTCGCCAACGCGGTCAAGGTAACGCTCGGCCCGCGCGGCCGTTACGTGGTGCTGGACAAGAAGTTCGGCGCCCCCACGATCACCAACGACGGTGTCACCATCGCCCGGGAGATCGAGGTCGAGGACGTCTTCCAGAACCAGGGCGCTCAGCTCGTCCGGGAAGTCGCCACCGCGACCAACGACGTTGCCGGCGACGGCACCACCACGGCGACCGTGCTGGCCCAGGCGATCGTCCGCCAGGGTCTGAAGAACGTCGCCGCCGGGGCCAACCCGCTGGCGCTCAAGCGCGGCATCGAGCTCGCCGTCGATCAAGTCGTCAAGACCATCGAGTCGCAGTCCAAGGAGATCGCCGGCAAGGACCAGATCGCCCGCGTGGCGACGATCTCCGCCGGCGATGACGAGATCGGCGACGTGATCGCAGACGCGATCGACAAGGTCGGCAAGGACGGCGTGGTCAACGTCGAGGAGGGCCAGACGTTCGGCATGGACCTCGAGTTCACCGAGGGCATGCAGTTCGACAAGGGCTACATCAGTCCCTACATGGTCACCGACCAGGAGCGCATGGAGGGGGTCCTCGAGGATCCCTACATCCTGATCGCCAACTCGAAGATCGGCTCCGTCCGCGACATCCTGCCCGTGCTCGAGCAGGTGATCCAGTCGGGCAAGCCGCTGCTGATCATCGCCGAGGACGTCGAGGGTGAGTCGCTGGCGACGCTGGTCGTCAACAAGCTGCGCGGCACGTTCACCGGTGTTGCCGTCAAGGCGCCGGGCTTCGGCGATCGCCGTAAGCGCATGCTCGAGGACATCGCGATCCTCACCGGCGGCGAAGTGATCACCGAGGAGATGGGCCTCAAGCTCGAGAACACTCAGCTCTCGCAGCTGGGCCGGGCCCGTCGCGTGGTGGTCACCAAGGACACGACCACGATCGTCGACGGCAATGGCGACAGCGATGCGATCAAGGGCCGGATCAACCAGATCAAGGCCGAGGTAGAGACGACCGACTCCGACTTCGACCGCGAGAAGCTCCAGGAGCGCCTCGCCAAGCTGTCGGGCGGCGTTGCCGTGGTCAAGGTCGGCGCTGCCACCGAGACC
>DASXJY010000188.1:0-6207 GCA_036497115.1 Solirubrobacteraceae bacterium | reverse complement strand
CTTCCGGCGCGGCGCCAACCGTGTTCGCACCCGCATCGCTGACCAAGGTCGTCCCGAAGATCGACCCTGGGGCCAAGTACCCGTTCGGCGGCTCGGGAGCCCTCAAGACCCAGATCGAGCAGGGGGCTCCGGCCGATGTGTACGCCGCTGCGAGCCCGAAGCAGCCGGCTGCGCTTTACGCCAAGCAGCTCATCGACAAGCCGATCGAGTTCGCCACCAACACGCTGGTGCTGATCGTGCCCAAGGGCAATCCGGCCCACATCGCGTCCGTCAACGACATCACCCGGCCCGGGGTCAAGCTGGTGATCTGCAACGCCACCGTGCCCTGTGGCGACTACGCCCGGACCGCGTTCGAGAATCTCGGCATCACCAAGGCGGCGATGAAGAACGTCGTCAGCCAGACCACCGACGTCACACAGACCGTGGCCGAGGTGGCCTTGGGCCAGGCGGACGCCGGGTTCGTCTACATCACCGACGCCGATGCGGCGAAGGGCAAGGTCGCGGTGATAAGGCTCCCGGCGGCGGCCAAGCCCGGCGCCAAGGATTTCATCGCCGTCGTCAAATCGGGCCACAATCAGAGCGCGGCCCGTGCCTTCGTTCAGAAGGTCCTCTCGCCCCAGGGCCAGGCTCGCCTGCGCGCCGCCGGCTTCGGCAGGCCGTGAGGCGCTTCTCTCGCCCCACCGCCACAAATAGCGACGCGCCGCCCTGGATGTCCGCCCTGGCCCGCGGATCGCTGACCGCGGGCGCGATCGGCCTGATCACGATCGTGGTGGCGTTCCTGATCCTGCCGATCGTCGCGCTCCTTACCTATCAGCCGTTGCACGACCTGATCGCCGGGTTCGGGACAAAGGTCGCCACCGACGCGATCCTCGTCTCACTGAAGACCAACGTAGTCGCTTTCGTCGTGATGATCGCGTTCGGGACCCCGTTTGCCTACATCCTCGGCCGCCGCCGCTTTCCCGGCCGGACGCTCCTGATCACGCTGGTGGAAATTCCCCTGGTCCTGCCCCCCGCCGTGGCCGGCCTGGGGCTGCTGGTCACGTTCGGGCGGTTCGGGCTGCTCGGGAGCACCGTCAGCGCCCTCGGGCTCAATCTCGCCTTCAATCAGGCCGCGGTCGTCCTGGCCGTCCTGTTCGTCTCCAGCCCGTTCTACCTGCGCGGCGCGATCGCGGCTTTCGAGGCCATCGACGAGACGATGATCGACGTCGCCAGCACGCTCGGCGCCGGTCCGGTTCGCCGCATGCTCCGGATCGCCATCCCCCTCGCGGGCGCCGGGCTGGGCGCCGCGGCAGCAGTGGCCTTCGCCCGGGGGGTGGGGGAATTCGGTGCCACCATCCTGTTCGCGGGAAGCCTCCAGGGGAGCACCCAGACGCTCCCACTCGCCGTTTACTCCCTATTTGACGCCAACCTTGACCAGGCGATCGCGATCGGTGTCTTGCTGATACTCGTGAGCGCGGCGATCCTGCTGACCTCCAAGCTGCTGATGCGCTCATGGATCTCCTCGACATCGACATCACGCTTCCCCGACGATCGTTCGAGCTTCGCGCCGCACTGACGATGGGCGCCGAGACGGTCGCCCTGATCGGTCCGTCGGGCGCCGGCAAGAGCTCGCTGCTGCGATCGGTCGCCGGGCTGGAGCGGCCCCACGGCGGCCGTGTCGCGCTCGGCGACGAGCTGTGGTTCGACGCTGCGCGGCGAGTTCACGTCGCCCCGGAGCGACGCAAGACCGGCTATCTGCCGCAGGACTACGGGCTGTTTCCGCATCTGACCGTGGCCGCCAATGTCCGTTTTGCCGGTCGGGTCGACAGGCCCGATCTGCTGGACAGAGTCGGCGTCGCCCATCTGGCGTCGGCTCGTCCCGGACAGCTGTCTGGAGGCGAGCGCCAGAGGGTGGCGCTGGCCCGCGCACTGGCCCGGAACCCTCGGGTCCTTCTGCTCGACGAACCGTTCGGAGCGCTTGACGCCATCACCCGCCGCCAGGTCCGCGACGAGCTCGGGCTGCTGCTGGCCGAGCTGAAGCTGCCGAGCCTCCTGGTCACCCACTCCTTCGACGACGCGGCGGCTCTGGCGCACCGAATCGGCGTGATCGATCACGGCCGGCTGGTTCAGCTGACCACCGCCTCCGAGCTGCTGCGCAGCCCCGCTAATGCCTTGGTCGCCGGTCTCACCGGCGCCAACGTCCTGCGCGGCACCGCGGTCCCGACCGCCGCTGGATCGACCGTCCGCCTGGCCGGCGGCGGCGAGCTGACGAGCGCAGCACGAGCCGAGGGCCCGGTCCAGGTCGCCGTCTATCCGTGGGAGCTCGAGTTCGAGGATCCGCGGTTTTCACCGGTCACCGACGTCGTGCGCAGCGTCGGCCACGAGCACGGGCACCTGGTAATCCACCTTTCCCGGTTCCTGGTCCAGGCCGACCGGTCAGGCCCCGGGACCTCCCTCGTCGCGGGTCAGGTGGCGGGCCTGCGGGCTGCCCCCGACGACGTCCGGATTCTGTCCGACGCCGGGTAGCGGGCTTGACGACTTTGCGATGCTCAAAGAATGAGCGATCGCCAATGCACCCATCTGAACACGATCGCCGTGACCGAATTGCCCGCCGCGGTGGACGGTTGCGACGATTGCCTGCGGGAGGGCGGGGTCTGGCTGCACCTGCGGATCTGCCTGGAGTGCGGTCACGTCGGCTGCTGCGATGACTCGCCCAACCGCCACGCCAGCCGCCACGCCGCGTCAAGCGAGCATCCGATCATCCGGTCGCTGGAGCCCGGTGAGGAGTGGAGCTGGTGCTTCATCGACGAGGTCGGGATGATCATCCCCCAAGTCACCGGAACGACGCGGATCCCCCCGTCGCCGATGCTCTCCTGACGCTTTGCCCCCCGAGCAACGGCGACCGGCGATCCTGGCAGTCGACGACGAGCCTGCCGTGCTCGCCGCCGTGGCCCGGGACCTGCGCCGTGGGTTCGGCGAGAACTACCGGATCCTGCGCGCCGGCTCGGGCCCTGAGGCGCTGGAGCTGCTCGGCGATCTACGCCGCCGCGGCGACCCCCTGGCGCTGGTTGTGGCCGACCAGCGAATGCCGGGCATGGAGGGGACCGAGTTCCTGGTCGAGGGCCGCAAGGTGTTCCCAGACTCCAAGCGGGTGCTGCTGACCGCCTACGCCGACACCGAGGCGGCGATCGCCGCGATCAACGAAGTCTCGCTCGACTACTACCTGCTCAAGCCCTGGGACCCGCCCGAGGAGCAGCTGTTCCCCGTGGTCGGGGATCTGCTCGAGACGTGGGAGGCCGGAGCGGCGCTCGAAGCCGGGGGTGTGCGAGTGATCGGCCATCGCTTCTCCAAGGACACGCACGACCTACGGGACTTCCTGGCCCGTAACCGGATCCCGGGTCGCTGGCTCGACTTCGAGCGCGACGGCGAAGCCCGTGAGCTGCTCACGGTCGCCGGGGTGCCCGACGACCGGCTCCCGGTGGCGCTGCTCGAGGACGGCTCCGTGCTCGAGCGCCCCAGCGTGCTCGAGCTGGCCGAGCGCCTCGGCGTGGCTTCCCAGCCGACCGCCGAGCACTACGACCTGGTGATCGTCGGCGGCGGCCCGGCCGGTCTGGCGGCGGCGGTCTACGGCGCCTCGGAGGGGCTGAGGACGGTGATGGTCGAGCGCGAGGCGCCCGGGGGGCAGGCCGGGCAGTCGAGCCGGATCGAGAACTACCTGGGCTTTCCCACCGGGCTCTCGGGCTCAGATCTGGCCCGGCGGGCCACTACTCAGGCCCGGCGCCTCGGCGCCGAGCTGCTGACGGTCTCCGACGCCGTGTCGCTGCGGGTGGAGGGGGCCGGGCGGATAGTCGAGCTGACCGGCGGCGGACAGCTCAGCGCCAACTGCGTCCTGGTCGCCTCGGGCGTGTCATACCGGCGGATGCCGGCTCCCGGCTTCGACGAGTTCACCGGCGCCGGCGTCTACTACGGCGCCGCGCTGACCGAGGCGCGGTCCTGTCAGGACCAGCACGTGGTCGTGATCGGGGGGGCCAATTCCGCCGGGCAGGCCGCGGTCTACTTCAGCGGGTACGCAAACCGAGTGACGATGGTCGTCCGCGCCGACTCGCTGGCCAAATCGATGTCGCACTACCTGATCGAGCAGATCGAGGGCTACGACAACATCGAGGTGCTGACCCGGACCGAGGCGGTCGGTGCCGAGGGTGAGAACGGACGACTTGCCCGGATCCGGCTGCGCGGCTCCGACGCAGACGAGCGCACCGTCGACGTCGACGCCTGTTTCGTGTTCATCGGGGCCCTGCCCCGCACCGACTGGCTCGACGGAGTCGTCGCCCGCGACGACCGCGGCTTCATCCTAGCCGGCGCCGATGCGCGTGGTCACGGCTGGCCGCTCCCGCGCGAACCGCGGACGCTGGAGACGAGCGTCCCAGGCGTATTCGTGGCCGGCGACGTGCGATCGCGCTCGATCAAACGGGTCGCCAGCGCTGTCGGCGAGGGATCCATGGCGGTGTCGCTGATCCACGAGTATTTGGCCGAGGCATGAACCACCCGACGGTCGAGGAACTGGCCCGCGTTGACCTGTTCGCCGACCTCGACACCGAGCAGCTGCGGGCCTGGGCCGATGCCGCCGAGCTCTGCCAGGCCCACCCTGGCGAGACGGTCTCGGTCCAGGGGGAGCGATCGTCGGGTCTGATCCTCCTGCTGGAAGGGACGATGGAAGGGCTGATCAGCGACAGTGGCCGCGAGGAGCGGATCAACGACCAAATCGCACCGACCTGGATCGGCGCCATCCCCACGCTGCTCGAGGGCGAGAACGTGATCACTCTGCGCGCCAGCAGCGAGGTCCGCTTCGCTGTCGTGCCGGCCAAGGAATTCGTGGAGCTGGCCCTCGCCGACCGGCCGGTGTTCCGGCGCGTGATGGCCCAGGTCCGCCCGGTGATCGGGAGGATCACCCAGCGCGAACAGAACCGGGAGCGGCTGACCTCGTTGGGAACGATGGCGGCCGGCCTGGCCCACGAGCTCAACAATCCCGCTACGGCCGCCCAGCGTTCGGCCGAGCAGCTGTCGGATGCCCTCGAGGTGGTGAGTTCGACGATCGGCGTGTTCGTCGAGTCCGGGCTCGAGCGCTCTGACGCCGAGAAGCTCGTCACCCTCCAGCGCGAGGCGCTGCAGGCGGCGGCCGACCCCATACCGCTGGACACCCTCGACGAGGCCGACGCCGCCGACGAGCTGGCCGACGCAATCGCCGACATGGGGGTCGGCGACAGCTGGCTGCTCAGCGAGCCGCTGGCCGCCGCCGGACTTGACCGCGACTTCCTGCAGCGCACCCGCGACGCCGCGGGACCGGCGCTGGAGGCGACGCTGCGCTGGATCGCGGCGACGTTGTCGGCTCGCAAGATCGCCTCCGAGCTCGCCGAGTCGACGAAGCGGATGACCGCCCTGGTCACGGCGATCAAGACCTACGCCTACATGGACCGAGGGGAGGTGGTGCAGGTCGACGTGGGTGAGGGCCTGGACACGACGCTGACCATCCTCGGTCACAAGCTCAAGCACACCCAGATCAAGGTCAACCGCGACTACGACCCCTCGCTGCCTCGGCTCACGGTCCACGGCGCCGAGCTCAACCAGGTCTGGACCAACCTGCTCGACAACGCCATCGATGCCCTGGGCGACAGCGGGGAGATCACGATCGTCACCCGCCGCGACGGCGCCTGTGCCGAGGTCGACATCGCCGACAACGGTCCCGGCATCCCCCCGGAGATGAGCGACCGGGTGTTCGAGCCATTCTTCACCACCAAGGACGTGGGGCGCGGCACGGGCCTCGGGCTAGACACCGCCCGCCGGATCCTGGTCGACCGCCACGGCGGGAGCCTGACGCTCGAGTCCCGGCCCGGTCGCACGGTTTTCCGGGCCCGGCTTCCGATCGACGCAGCGTCACGCTGAGATGGCCGCGCCGGTCTCCGAGTCGACCAAGCGCCTGGCGCTGGTCAGCGCGATCTTGGCCTCGACTATCGCCGCCGTTGACTCCTCGGCGGTCAACGTGGCGCTGCCGGCCATCGGCCGCGACCTCGGCGGTGGCTTTGCCGCCCAGCAGTGGATCTCCAACGCCTACCTGCTCACGCTCAGCTCACTGATCCTGCTGGCGGGATCACTGACCGACCGGCTGGGCGAGCGGCGCATCTTCACCGTCGGCGTGGCCGGCTTCGGGGTCGGCTCGGCGCTGTGTGCGGC
>DASXJY010000187.1:0-26160 GCA_036497115.1 Solirubrobacteraceae bacterium | reverse complement strand
GGGTGACGGCCAGTTCCGCGCCCCGGCAGGGATCGCGACCGACGGCGCCGGCAACGTCTTGGTCGTCGACGCCGGCAACAATCGTGTGCAGAAGTTCGACTCGTCGGGGACCTTTCTGACCCACTGGGGCAGCCAGGGCTCGGGCGACGGGGAATTCCGCAACCCAACGAGCGTCGCCGTGGACAGCACCGGCGATGTCGACGTCACCGACCAAAACAACCATCGTGTCCAGAAGTTCGACTCATCCGGAACTTTCCTCGCCACCTGGGGCCCGAGCGACGGACGGTTCCTAAATCCGGAGGCAGTCGCGACGGACACCGCCGGCGACGTGTACGTTGCCGACACCTTCAACAACCGAGTGCAGAAGTTCGACCCCTCGGGGAAGTTTCTGGCCCAGTGGGCCAACGCCTCGGGGGTCGGGCAGTTGAGCCAACCAAGGGGGGTCGCGACGGATGCCACCGGCGACGTCTACGTCGTTGGCGGCGATCGTGTCGAAAAGTTCGACTCCTCGGGCACCTCCCTGACCCAGTGGGGCACCAGGGGCTCGGGCGATGGCCAGTTCAGGGACCCGGAGGCAATCGCGACGGACGGCGCCGGCGACGTCCTGGTCGCCGACACCGCCAACGGCCGTGTGCAGAAGTTCGACTCCTCGGGGACCTTCCTGACCCAGTGGGAGAACGGCCCGGGGGCCGGGCCGTTGGGCCAACCAAGGGGGATCGCGACGGACGCTGCCGGCGACGTCTTCGTCACCGACGGCAACACGGATCGTGTTGAGAAGTTCGACTCCTCGGGGACCTTCCTGACCCAGTGGGGCAGCCACGGCTCAGGCGACGGCCAATTCAACCAGGCGGAGCAGGTCGCGACGGACGACGTTGGCGACGTCTACGTGGCCGACACCGGCAACAATCGTATGGAGAAGTTCGACCAATCGGGAAAGTTCCTGGCCAAGTGGGGCGTCGCAGGCTCGGGCGATGGGGGGTTCTTCCTCGCAAACGGGGTCGCGGCGGACCACACCGGCGACGTCTACGTCGCCGACACCGGCAACAATCGTGTCGAGAAGTTCGCGTTCCCCAGGGCCGCTCAGACGATCACGTTCACGGCGCCGCCGGGGGTCAGGTTCGGGCATCCGGACTTTGATCTGGGCGCGACCGCGTCCTCGGGTCTACCGGTGAGCTATTCGAGCACCAGCCCGAGCGCCTGCACGATCATGGGCGGGCTGCTGCACGTGGTCGCGTCGGGGTCCTGCATCATCGACGCAAACCAGCCGGGCAATAGCGCCTACGACGCTGCGCCGGAGGTGGAGCGGAAGTTCCCGATCCTCTCCGCCGACGGGTCAGGGACGCTGACGACTTCGACGACCACCGTCAGCGCCTCCTCGTCTCGACATACGATCCTGTTCACCTATGGCACGGCCAGTGGCGGGATCCTCAACGGCGCAGTACGGATGGTGGTCCCGAGCGGCTGTAGCACGCCGTCGACCACGACCACCGACGCCGGGGCCACGACCGCGAGCGTGGGGACCGTTTCGGTCTCCGGCCGTACGATCACCGTCTCCGGGCTCACCCAGTCGAGCCGGACGGCGGTGAAGATCACCTACGGCTCGCCGGCGGCGGGTGGCCCGGGCGCGACCGCCCCGAGCACTGCGGTGGGCGCACAGACGTGGAAGGCGAGCGAGAAATCCACCTCGGGTGGCACGTTGAGGGCACTTTCCGCCTCTCCCCAGATAACGGTCACCGCAGGCGCGGCGCGCCACCGATAACCCGGGGTTGCCTCCGGCCAAAGCATTGACGTGATGTGACTGAGTTCCCGTATGGGGAACTTAGTGACCGCACGTCCGTCCGGCCGGGACGGCCGGCTACCAGTGCACGCCGCGCATCAGGTGCGCGAGTGCCACCTGCTCGGTGGAGGCCTTCTCGTCGGGATCCTTCTGTCCCTTGGCCGCCGCCGAGTCCGGGAACACCTTGTAGGCGGTGGAGAGGATCTGATCGACGGCCTTCGGGAACAGGGCGTAGGCGATCTCGCCGAACGTGCCCAGGCGCGTGCCCAGGTGCTTGGGCTGGGTGCGGATCGCTTCGCAGATCAGGTCGGCGGCCTCGTCAGGCGAGATCGTCGGGAAGCTGTCGTAGATCTTCGTCGGCGCGATCATCGGCGTGCGCACGAGCGGCATGTGGATGGTGGTGAAGTGGACGTTGTCGCCGATTGACTCCGATCCCACCACCCGGGTCCAGGCGTCGAGTGCCGCCTTGGAGGCGACGTAGGCCGCGAACCGCGGCGGGTTGGTCTGCACGCCGATCGAGGAGACGTTGACGACGTGGCCGGCGTGGCGCTCTCGCATGTGGGGCAGCAGCGACATGATCAGCTTTATCGTCCCCAGGTAGTTCAGCTTGATCGTCCGCTCGAAGTCGTGGAAGCGGTCATAGGACAGCGCCACCGAGCGGCGGATCGAGCGTCCGGCGTTGTTGACCAGGACGTCGACGGCGGGATGGTCGGCGAGAACCTTGGCCACCAGCGCCTCCACCGACTCGGGCTCGGAGATGTCGGCCGAGTAGGTGTAGGCGGTTCCGCCCGCCTCCTCGATCTCGCGCTTTGCGTCCTCGAGCTTGTCCGCCGAGCGCGCCACCAGCAGCGGGATCCCCCCAGCGGCGGCGATCTTGAACGCGGCCGCCTTGCCGATCCCGCTCGAGGCGCCGGTGATCAGCACCGTCTTGCCGTTCACGGCACCCTCGAAGCTGCTGTCCTTGAACAGGTCGGGGTCGAGGTTGCGCTCCCAGTGGTCCCACAGCTTGGCTGCGTAACTGGCCAAGGGCGGCACCTCGATACCTGAGCCGGCGAGTGCCCGCTCGGTGTCGCGGGTGTCGAACTGGGCGGTCAGCCCGATGTAGCCGATGACCTCGTCGGGGATTCCGAAGTCGGCCAGGATGGCCTTTCGCACACCCTTTGCCGCCGGCAGCTGCATCAGCATTCCCAGCGTGCCCTTGGGCAACGCCCTGAGCAGCTTGGAGTCGATCCGCATCGACATCTGGGGGGCGTGGGCGGCGGCGGCGATCGTGTTCATCACCTCGCCGGAGCGCTGGGACTGGGGACTGGTCAGGTGGAAGGCCTGGCCATCGAGACCCTCCTGATGGGCGATGTGATCCATGGCGTCGGCGACGAAGTCGACCGGAACGATGTTGGTGTAGCCGAGCTCGGGACCGACGAGGGGAAACCAGCCCGGCAGATAGTGGCGCAGCTTCTTGATCGCGGTGAAGAAGTAGTACGGACCGTCGATCTTGTCCATCTCGCCCGTCTTGGAGTTGCCGACCACGATCGCGGGGCGGTAGACCCGCCAGGGCATCGCGGTCTGGCTGCGGGCGATCTTCTCGGCCTCGAACTTGGTCCTGTAGTAGGGGTGGTCGAGCTTCTGGCCCTCGTCGAACATGTCCTCGCGGAACAGCCCCTTGTAGAGCCCGGCGGCGGCGATCGAGGAGGTGTGGTGAAAGCGCCCGGCCTCGATCGCGTTGGCCAGCGCCACCGCGTTCCGGGTGCCGTCGACATTGGCAATCCGGTTGCGCTCGTCGTCGGCGGTCATGTCGTAGATCGCGGCCAGGTGGAAGAAGTGATCGACCCTGGCGGCTCTGAGCTCGTCGACTGACTCGTCGCCGAGCCCGAGGCGCGGCTGGGCCAGATCGCCGGTGACCGGCTTGACCCGGCTCGCGGCCTCGGCGCCCCACCGCTCGATCAGCGCGTCGAGCTTTTCGGCCGAGCCCTCACGGACCAGGACGTAGATGTCGCCGTCGCGCGCCAGCAGGCGCTCCACGAGATGACGGCCGATGAAGCCGGTCGCCCCCGTGACGAAGTAGGTCATCGAGTGACCCGGATGAGCACTACCAGCCGCCGCGCCAGTCGGCGTTGGCTTCGCGGCGCTTGGCGGCGTCCATCCTGGCGTGCTTGCGCTTTTCCAGCCGCCACTGGATCAGCGAGAAGACCACGATCACCGCCGGGAAGAAGGCGATCGTGATGAACATCACGTTGGTGATGTCCTTGTCGTTGGTCTCCCCCCACCACCCCTGACCGCCGTCGGCACGGGCGAAGGCAGCCGGTGCCGCGATCAGCAGCGTCCCCACGAACAGGGTCAACGCGATCATGAAACGGGCGCGACGCATGCCGTTTTGAAGCCTATCCGATCGATGGGCCGAGGTCACGCTCTGGCCGCAGCGGTGGGGCGATCGACGGCTGCGGCCACCGTGGCCACCGCCTGCAGCAGCGCCGGGTTGTACTCGCTGGCCCGGGTGGTGACCTCGAGGTGGTCGATGTCGACCTCGTACACGGTTGCCCGTAGCGCCGCGGCGGCCTGGCGCTGATTGCGGGGCGGAACCGATTTGTCGCCGGCGGTGATCACGGCGGCGGCGGGCACGTCGACCGACTCCAGCCAGGGTCGCGAATCGAACCGTCCCAGCTCGCGTCCCCCCTCGGCCACATCGCGGGGCGAATTGCGCATCATCTCCGACTGCCACCAGGCCGCCTCGGGCGACATCGGGATGCCGAGCTGGCGAAACCCGGCGCGCCAGGCCGAGCGCGGCGCCACCGAGAGCAGCAGGCGCAGACCGCCCATCACCCGCCAGAGCCGCACCGTCTCGGGATCCTGGAAGTGCTGAGAGGTGCCGCTGAGCACGATCCCGGTGACGGCGTCGCGGTGGTCACGGGCGATCAGCTGGGCGATCGTGCCGCCCATCGAGTACCCGACGAAGATGGCCGGCGCGAGCCCCAGGGCCCGGACGGCGGCGACCGCGTCGGCGGCGCAGTCGGTGAGCCGAAACGGCATCGTGGTCCGCAGCCCCCGTCCATGGCCGCGGTGGTCGATGGCCAGCACGCGGTAGCCGGCCTGCACCAGGGGCTCGTAGGCCGCGTGCCAGTTGAGATCGGCGCTGACCATCCAACCGTGCAGCAGCATCACCGTGGGGCGCGTGGGGTCCGTTTCGCCGCTGTCGCGCAGGTACAGCTCCCCGTGTCCCTCGACATTTAGCGTCCGCGGGGGGAGCATCTCGCGTGGCGGCGTCGGTGGGTACGTCGGCGTACTCATGTTGGCGATCTTACCCATGGGGCAACGGACTCCTACCATCAGCGAGATGGCTGTGGTGATCGCATCGGACGTCGGAAAGGACATCGCTGGAGAGCCGCTGCTGCGGGGGATCTCGTTCAAGCTCGAGCGGCGCGACCGGATGACGCTGTCCGGGCGCAACGGGGCCGGCAAGACAACGCTGCTGCGGATGCTGGCCGGGGAGGACTCGATCGATCGTGGCGAGCTCGTCCTCTCCAAGGGGTCCAAGGTCGCCCTGCACGACCAGCGTCCGCCGCGCGACCGGGGCCTGTCGCTGCGCGACTACGTGCTGTCGGGGGCGCCGGAGCTGGTGGCGATCGAGCACGAGCTGGCCACGCTGGAGCAGCGGATGGCCGACGGCGCCTACGACGAGGCGACGCTGGACCGGTACGCCCGAGCCCAGGCACGGCTCGAACACGCCGGGGGCTATGACTGGCGCGAGCGGACACTGGCGACCCTGCACGGACTGGGGTTCCGCGACGACTCCGATCTCGACCGCAGGCTCGAGACGTTCTCCGGCGGAGAGCTGACCCGGGCCTCGCTGGGTCGCGCCCTGGCCGGCGACCCCGACCTGCTGCTGCTCGACGAGCCCACCAACCACCTCGATATCGAGTCGTTGGAGTGGCTGGAGCAGCACCTGGTGGGGCTCGACGCGGCGATCGTGCTCGTGGCTCACGACCGCTGGTTTCTGGAGTCGGTGGGAACCGCGGTCCTGGAGCTCGAGGCGGGACGGGGCAAGTTCTTCGCCGGGCCGTGGCACGCCTGGCGCCGCGAGCGGGCGGCCCGGGAGCTGGCTCTGGGCCGGGCGATCGAGCGCCAGCAGGCGGAGATCGAGCGCCTGGAGCGCTTCGTGACCCGGTTTCGAGCCGGGACCCGCGCCCGGCAGGCCCAATCGCGGGCCAAGCGGCTGGACCGGATCGAGCGGATCACCCGAGATGCCACTGACGGCGCCGGCCTCGAATTCGCGTTCAAGGCGCCCGAGCGCAGCGGGCGGGTCGTGTTCGAGCTCGAGGATGCGTCGCTGTCGGCCGGGGACCGGGTGTTGCTGCGCGATGCGGAGCTGTGGCTGGAGCGCGGTGAGCACGTGTCGTTGGTGGGCCCCAACGGGGCCGGCAAAACGACCCTGATCGAGACCCTGGCGGGCCGCCGGGAGCTCGGCGAGGCCCTGGCGCAGCCGCACGGCTTGGCGGTGGCCGGCAAGCTGCGGACCGGCCACAACGTGACGATCGGATTTCTCTCCCAGCACGCCGAGGAGCTGGCCGCGGGCACGGCCCGGACCGTGGTCGAGGCGGCGCAGCACGCGACCGGCCTGACGCCCGGCAAGGCGCGGGCGCTGTTGGGCCGGTTCCTGTTCTCAGGCGAGGACGCCGAGAAGCCGCTGGAAGGTCTCTCCGGGGGCGAGCGCCGGCGGTTGTCGCTGGCCATCCTCGTGCAGTCGGGGGCCAACGTCCTGATCCTCGACGAGCCCACCAACCACCTCGATCTGGAAAGCCGGGAGGCGCTGGAGGCGGCGCTGAACTCGTTTTCGGGCTCGCTGCTGCTCGTCTCGCACGACCGCGCGCTGCTCGACGCCGTGGGCAGCCGGACCGTCGCCCTGGAGGATCAGACGCTGCACAGCTACGTCGGCGGCTGGCCCGAATACCTGCGGGTCCGAGAGGAGCGGGCCAAGGCCCCCGCCGCCGCCTCGAAGGCAGCCCGCCCGGGCCAGCGCAGCAAGCCACCGAACACCAAGCGCAACCCACCGACCGGCGGCGCCCGGGGCGGGGGTGAGCGGCGGCTGGAGCAGGAGATCGAGGCCGCCGAGGCGGCGCTGCGGGCGCTGGAGGCCGAACTCGCGGATCCCACGGCCTGGGCGACGCCGGAGGCGACGGCGCGGTCGACGAGCCGCCACGAGGCGGCCAAGCGGGCCGTCGCTGAGCTCTATGACCGCTGGGAGGCCGTGGCCGGTTAGAGACGTTTGCTGTCCGGGCACCGGCTCGCCCACCCGAGCGTCCCGGGGCGCCTCTAGACTGCCAAGCACCATGCCAGCGCCACGGGCGGCCTCGGCGATACGGATTGCCTTCGTAGACGATGACAGCGGTCTGATGACGGTGCTGGAGCGGCGATTCGCCGCTCTGCATTGGGACCGTGAGGTTCTGGGCTACGCCGCCCCACCGCAGCAGCTGGCCGCGTTGAGGCTGCACGCGCTGATCGTCAACCCGGCGCTGACCGGCCTCGACTATGTCGGCTGGGTGGCGAGCTCGCTGCCGGGCCTGGCGCTGCTGATCTGCAGCGCGCCGGCACCGGTATCCGACCGGGTGCGCGGCCTGCGGGCCGGCGCCGACGACTGGATCACCAAGCCCTGCCACCCGGAGGAGCTGATTGCGCGCCTGGAGGCCGTGCTGCGGCGCCGTCGGGCCAGCGACGTGTCGGTCCGCGACGACACGGTCGCCGCCGGCGAGCTGACGATTCGCCCCGACCGCTTCGACGCCTACGTTGCCGACGCCGCCGCTGCGCTCTCTCGCAAGGAGTTCGAGCTTCTCGTGCAGCTGGCCATGGCCGATGGGCGGGTGCTGGAGCGCGAGGAGATCTACCAGCGGGTATGGGGCTACACGATGGCCCGCGGCGACCGCTCGGTCGACGTGTTCGTCCGCAAGCTGCGCCACAAGCTCGAGGGCGTGTCGCCGGACTGGCGGTATGTGCACACCCATTTCGGGGTCGGATACCGGTTCGCCGCCGAGCCTGTGGCCGGGCTCGCGCCGCCGGACGTCCAGCCGCCGGCCGGCCGGGACGACCTTGCGGCAGAGACGGCTTCCGGCGCGCCGCGCCGGGGCCCGCTGCCGGAGCTCCGGCCCGAGCGCGCCGTCCTGCCGTAGCCGCGGCGTACCCTGTAGGGGATGAGCATCAACGCCAACCTCCGCAACGTGGTGATCATCCTGGCGATTGCCGCCGTGGTCGCCCTGGCACCGGGGGGCGGCACGACCGCCAACGTCGTCGTACAGGCGGTCTCGCTGATCTTCCTCGCCTCGCTGGCCTGGGTGGGCTCGATCATGTACCGCGAGCACCGCACCGCTCTCTATTCGCTGGGTGACGCACGCCGCGGGGCGCTGTACGCCGCGGTCGCGGTGCTGGCGCTGGCCCTGACCGCTACCCCGCAGCTCTGGCGGACCAGTGCCGGCTCGGTGGCCTGGCTGGTCCTGGTCGGGGCGTCGGTGTACGTCGGGTTCGCGGTGATCTGGGCCGCGCGCAAGTACTAGTGCGCGAAGCTCCGCTCCCAGCGGGCGACCTGCCTCTGGAGTCGGCGTCGTTTCTGGCTTGCCTGGCCACCATCCTCGAGTTGCCGGTGGCCGAGCTGCCGCCGCTCATCGGAGGGGAGGAGGCGGCGACCGGCTGGACGGTCTCCCGGTGGCTCGGCGGCTTGGGGTTGGGGCTGGCGCCGGTCGCCGAGCCGCAGTCGTTTACCTGGGCCGGCCCGTGGCTCGGCGCGGCGCGGCCGTCCGACGGGCCGCAGCGCTGGGTGGTGATGTACGGGGTTCCCTCCGGAGTCGTGTGGGACCCCGCCGGCGCAGGCGCGGTGCCGCGTGACGCGGTGAAGGCTGGATTCGTAGTGGCGGCGGCCGACATCGCCCTGGCGATGCCGCCCCGGCCTGCGGTACCCCCTCAGACGGGCGCGGTCGAGTCGATCCTCGTTGCCCCGGCGGCCGGGCGGCCGGCGCAGCCTCGGCAGCGGGTCAGGGCGCTCGCCGGCCGTGGCCTGGAAGGCGACCGGCACACCACAGGCGCAGGAACGTTTCCCTCCGGGGTGGCCGGTAGTGCGCTGACGTTGATCGAGGCCGAGGTATGCGAGTCGTTTGCTCCGCCGCTGGGCCCCGACGACCACCGCCGCAACCTCGTGGTCAGGGGCATCGACCTCAACCGCCTCGTGGGGCATGAGTTCGACGTCGGGGGTGTGCCCTGCCGGGGGATGCGGCTCTGCGAGCCGTGCACGGTCGTCCAGCGCTACGCCGACCGGCCGGTGCTACGAGAGCTCGTTCACCGCGGCGGCCTGCGCGCCGACATCCTCGGCGACGGCGAGATCCGGGTCGGTGACCGGGTCAAGGCGCGGGCCGAGCTCGACCGGGATGCCGTTGAGAACGGCATTCCCGGACACGGCGTCGACCAGTAGCTCGTCGCCGAGGGCGTTGCTGTTGGTCCCGGCGTGTGCTGCGGCCACCGACAGGCGAGCCGCAGCGGCATCGTGGCCCCAACCGTGCGGGAGGCTCACCACCCCTGGCATCACTTCGTCGGTGACCTCGACCTGTGCGGTGACGATGCCGGTTCGCGATCGCAGCTCGGCCGGCTCGCCGTCGGCCAGACCGTAGAGGTCGGCGTCCTGGGGATGGACCTGCAGCGTGCAGGCCGGGGGCCCCTTGACCAGCACCGGGAGATTGTGCATCCACGAATTGTTGGAACGGAGGTGGCGGCGACCGACCAGCACCGGCCCGTCGCTGACCGGGCGCTGCAGGACCGCTCTGAGCCGCTGCACGTCGGCCACCAGCGGCGGGGGCGTCAGCTCGACCTTTCCGCTGACCGTACGCAGGGCGTCGGGCAGGCGCGGCTGCAGCGGTCCCAGGTCGATCCCGTGGGGCGCCGCCTCCAGCGCGGCCAGGCTGATGCCCCCCTGCGCCCGGGCGCCGAAGCCGTCGCCGTAAGGTCCGGCGCGCAGCAGCAGGTCAAGCAGCCGCTCGGGGCCGACCCGCGGCTGCAGCTCGGCCATCACCGCGTCCGGGTCGCGTCCCGCCAAGGGCGACTGAGGGGTGTTGACCTCCCGCGCCACCAGCGTCCGCGCCACCCCGTCGTCAAGCGACGCCACGTCGGCGCTGGGACCCATGCCGAAGGCCACGCCAGCGAGCCGCAGGAGAGTGACCCACTCATCGGGCACGTCGTCGCGGGCCGGCAACACCGGGGGCGAGTAGTGAGCGACGTTGCGGACCGCGAACAGGTACAGCGCCAGGTCGTAGTGGGAACGTCGCAGCGGCGAGGGCGCGGGCAGGATCACGTCGGCGTGGCGCGTGGTCTCGTTGACGTACACGTCGAGGCTGACCATGAACTCGAGCGAGTCCAGGGCCGCGTCGAGCCGCCCGCTGTTGGGAGTCGACAGGACCGGGTTGCCGGCCATCGTGATCAGCGCCCGCACCTGACCGTCTCCCGGCGTGTCGATCTCCTCGGCCAGGCACACCACCGGCAGCTCCCCGAAGATCTCGGCCAGCCCGCGGACCCGGCTGGTGAAGCGCCCGAAGCTGGTGCCGCGGCCGCGCCCCGGCTCGCCGGCGGCGTTGGCGTGACCGGCCGCCGCCAGCGGAAACATCGCGCCGCCTTCGCGGTCGAGGTTCCCGGTCAGGACGTTGAGCACGTCGACAAGCCAGCTGGCCAGCGTCCCGAACTCCTGGGTGCAGGTCCCGATCCGGCCGTAGACCGCCGCTGTGGGGGCGCCCGCCAGCTCGCGGGCGATCCGCCGGATCTCGACCGGCTCGATCCCGGTGGCCGCGGCCACCGCCCGGGGAGTGAACGGGGCGGCGAGCTCGCGGAGCTCGTCGAGGCCGTCGCAGAGCTGGCGCAGCCGCGGTCCGGGATCGGCCAGATCCTCCTCGAACAGGACATTGACCAGCGCGAACAGCAGCAGGGCATCGGTCCCGGGACGGATGAAGTGGTGCTCGTCGGCCTCGCGGGCGGTTCGCGTCCGCCGGGGGTCAACTACAACCAGCTTGCCGCCACGAGCCCGCAGGGCGCGCAGGCGGCCGCGCATGTCGGGCGCCGTCATCAGGCTCCCGTTGGAGGCCAGCGGGTTGGCCCCGAGAATCAGCAGGTGATCGGTCCGGTCCACGTCGGGCACCGCCACGGTGGTCCCGTTGCCGAACATCAGCGCGCTCGACATCTGCTTGGGGAACTGGTCGACGGTGCTGGCGGAGTAGTTGTTGCGGGTGGAGAGCGCCTTGATCAGCACCTTGCCGTAGAGCAGCGCCGACAGGTTGTGGGCATTGGGATTGCCCAGATAGACGGCCACGGCGTTGCGGTCGGCGGACAGGATCGGAGACAGCCGCTCGTCGATCAGCGCGAACGCCTCGTCCCAGCCGGCCGGGCGATGGGTCCCGTCGTGGTCGCGGATCAGCGGGGTGCGGACCCGGTCGGGGTCGTCGTGGAGCTGTCGCAGCGCGGTCCCCTTGGGGCAGATGAAACCGTGGCTGAACACGTCCGCCTTGTCGCCGCGAATCGAGACCACCCGGTCGCCGTCGAGCTGGAGCTCGAGGCCGCAGGTGGCTTCGCACAGCGGGCAGGTGCGCAGGGCGGTGGTGGCCATGGCCGCAGCGAACCTTACGCGCCCCCGGCGGTCCTGGCCATTACCACTCACTTCATGTCGCCCCGTACACTGCCGCCGCCGTGACCAAGGGCAAGCGAGAGGTGATGGCGGACTGGTTGATGCTGCTCGCCGGTCCGATCCTGCTGGGATCGCTGTTTCTGACCTGGAGCCACCAGTTCTCCCGCCAGTTCCTGGCCCAGTACGGCGGCTCGGCGGCATTGCAGGGCGTCCCCCGGGATCCCAGCGCCTGGCAGCTGTACTCGGCGGCCGACGTGCTGCTGGCGCTGTTGGCGGTGGGGCTGGTGGCGGCGGCCCTGCGGGGCACCCGCAACGCCCGGGTGGCGCTGGTGATCCCGCTGATCGTGGCGGTCGCGTTCACAATCCACGCGCTCAGCGACCCGCCCACCCACGGCGGGGACATCTTCAACGCCACGCTGGGACGCTACGTGGCGGACTTTCCCGCTGCCGGGGTGGGGGAAGTGGTGGCGTTGGCCGCCCTGGCGCTGGGGGCGGCCGGGGTGCTTCTCTCGTTCACGGCGGATTAGTGCCCACGAACTTCTGAATCGAGACACTGGGCCTCTGGGCTGCGCGGGGCGGGCGCGGCGGCGGAACCCCCCGGTTCTATCCTCGAAGCGGATGTCGATCCTTCCCGCTGACCGGCGCCGCGACCTCCCCGACGAGCCCGGCGTCTACTTGTTCCGCGACCGCCGCGGCAAGGTCATCTACGTGGGCAAGGCGAAGTCGATCAAGAAGCGGGTGGCGTCGCACTTCTCCAACCCCAGCACCCGGGCGGGACGGGAAATCCTGGCGATGATCGACCAGGTCGAGGCGCTGGTCGTGCACACCGAGTCCGAGGCGCTGCTGGTGGAGCAGAACTTCATCAAGCAGTACAAGCCGCGGCTGAACATCCGGCTGCGCGACGACAAGTCCTACCCCTACATCGCGATCTCGCTCGACGAGGCTTTCCCCCGGGTCTACTTCACTCGCGAGCGCCACCGCCGCGACCGCGCCTACTTCGGCCCCTACAGCAACGCCAAGCGGGTCCGGGCCACCCTCGAGGTCCTCGGCAAGGTGTTCATGTTCCGCTCCTGCGACGGTCCCGACCCCGGCCGCCGCAGCGGATCACCGTGCCTGGACTACTACATCAAGCGCTGCGAGGCGCCGTGCGTCGGCTACGTCAGCCAGGCCGAGTACCGCAAGGCGATCGATGGCGTGATCGACTTCCTGTCGGGACGCTACAAGGAGATCGAGCGGGCGCTGGACTACGAGATGCGGCTGGCCTCGGCCGAGCAGCGCTTCGAGGACGCCGCCCGGGAGCGCAACCGCCTCAAGGCGATCCGGTCGCTGCTGGAGCGCCAGCGGGTCGCCCACGACGGCGCCGGCTCGTTCGACGCCATCGCGGTGGCGGTGTCGGAGTCCGAGGCCAACGCGCAGGTGTTCCAGGTCCGCGACGGCGTCCTCTCCGACCGCCAGAGCTTCTACCTCGACAACGCCGCCGATGCCGACGTGCTCGACGTCGCCGAGGCGTTCGTCCTGCAGTACTACGCCAGCGCGATGTCGGTTCCGCCGCTGCTGATCGTCCAGCGCGAGGTCGGCCAGAACACGGCCCTGGCCGAGGCGCTGACCGCCCGGCGCGGCGGCGGTGTGGAGATCCGGGCCGCCGAGCGCGGCGACAAGCGGCGGATCCTCGAGCTCGCGGAGCGAAACGCCCGCCTGGCGCTCGATCAGGAGAAGCTGCGCTCCGAGCGCCGCCGCCAGCAGCGGGTGGAGGCACTCGACGGGCTACAGCAGGCGCTGGGGCTCGACACGATCCCGCTGCGGATCGAATGCTTTGACATCTCGACCCTGATGGGGACCAACACGGTGGCCTCGATGGTGGTGTTCGAGGGCGGCGCCCCCAAGAAGTCCGACTACCGCCGCTTCAAGGTGTTCACGGTCGGCGACGCCACCGGCAACGGCGGACAGGAAGGGCCCGACGACTTCGCGGCGATGGAGGAAGTGCTGGGCCGGCGCTACGCCCGCTGGGAGCAGCAGCGCGACTTCTCGCCCCACGACAAGGACTACGACCCGAGCTTCGCCGCGCTGCCCAATGTGGTCGTGATCGATGGCGGCAAGGGCCAGCTGTCAGCGGGACTCCGAGCCCTGCAGGGCTTCCGAGACCGCGGCGTCACCGTGATCTCGCTCGCCAAGCGGATCGAGGAGGTTTTCATCCCCGGCCGCGAGGCGCCGCTGGCGCTCGCCCACGACACTCCGGAGCTGCAACTGCTGCAGCGCGTCCGCGACGAGGCGCATCGCTTTGCCATCACCCACCACCGGATCCGGCGCGACCGCGCGATGACCGCCTCGGTGCTCGACGACGTGCCCGGGGTGGGGCCCGCCCGCAAGCGGGCGCTGCTGGCCCACTTCGGATCGCCCGACGCGATCCTCGCCGCGTCGCGAGAGGAACTGGCGGCGGTGCCGGGCCTTCCCGGCAAGCTGGCCCGCGAGATGTATCGCGAGCTGCACAAGAGCGGGGTCTGAGCCGGTCAGCCGGCGCTCAACATGGTCGCCGAACCCGGCCCCAGGGTGACCGGGTAGGCGCCGGCCACCGGCGAGACCGGGGTCGTCTGCGACGGCCCGGGAAGGACTCCGGTGGAGGTCTCGGCTCCGAAGGTCTGGCCGCCGAGGGTGACCCCGGAGGTGGCGCTCGCACCCGGCGCGCTCATCGTCTCCAGCGACGCCGTCGGCGGCGTCCCCGGCAGCGTCAGCAGGACGTTGTGCGCGTTGGTCGTGTCCTTGTTGATCAGGACCACCCGGACCACCCCGTCAGGGCCCACGGTGGCCCAGAACTTGACCGGGCCACCCGGCGCGGCGACCTTCAGCAGGCGGGCGCCGGGCGGGAAGGCCTGCGAGAACATCAGCAGCCCGTAGTACTCGGGGTGCACGAACGCCTGCCAGTTGCCGGCGCTGTCCTGGGAGGGGCTGAAGAGCTCGTAGTGCGAGCCGGGGAGCATGTGAAAGTTGACGCCGTCGACACCGACGCTGGCCATGTTGAACATTGCGTCAAGCGCCCACAGCGCCGACGCGAACGTGTCGCTGACCCCGGCCGCGCCCTTGCACGAGGCTGAGTTCATCTCGGCGACCCGGAACGGCAGCTTGTGAGCGTGGGCGACCCGGACGAACTGGGCCAGCCCCTGGGCCAGGCCGCTCGAGGACTTGTCGGCGAGCAGGTTCGGGATCGAGGCAAAGCCCTTCGTGTTGGGATCCTTGATGCAGGCGCGCAGCGGGTACCGGTGGTAGGTGACGAGCGCAAGCCGCGGCGCGCGGGAGATGAAGCGGCCGAGCTTGCCCATCCAAGCCGGTCCGGAAGTGACCGGCCCGGCCAGCGGCAGCTGCGGCAGGGCCCGGCTCCACTGGCCGAACTGGCGGCTGTACTCGGTGAGGTTGTACTTGCGGTTGCGGGCCCGGTAGATGTGTCCGCGCCGGTCGCTGTACCACGGGAACACGCCATACAGATCGGGCTCGTTGCCGATCTCGAAGGCGTCGATGAACCGGCGCCCCACCCCGGCGAGCAGCGCCCGACCCTCGGCGGCGGCGATCGCCGGGCGCCCGGCCGCGAGGTTGATGCCGAGGATCAGCTTGGCGCCAAGGTCGGCGGCCAGCGCCTGGGTGGTCCGCATCCAGCCCTTGGTCAGGCGGTAGTAGACCCCGCCCGGGGCGATCATGCCCCGGATCGGCCACCAGGTGCCGTCGGCGCTGTCGCCGCCGATCCGGACGATCGGGGCCTGACCCGGCGCCAGCCCCTTGAGCAGCGCCACCATGACCGGGTCGACGGCCCGGGGATCCCGGCCGGTGTACTGATGCAGCGCCCGGTACTCCAACGAGACCCCCAAGAATCCCGGCGCCATGGCCGGTCCGGTGGGCGTGGCCGAAACGCTCGCGCTGAGCTGATCGGCCCGCGCCACGGCAGGCCCAGCCAGCGCGAGTCCGAGCGCCGCCACGAGGGCGATACGAGCGCGGCGGCGAAACACGGGCGCCATAGTGGCACACCGCCCGGCCTCGACGGGCCACCCCCGGTCGCGGCGCGGCGTCATCCACCTCACCGCCGCCGCATACACCAAGCGGCCACTCCCTTGTCCGCCAGGCCATTCAGACTAAGAGGCTGTGGAGGCATCCGCGCTCACCGATCTGGTCGTGATCACCGGGTTCTCGGGCGCCGGGAAGTCGACCGCGATGGCCGCGTTCGAGGACGAGGGCTACTTCTGCGTCGACAACCTGCCCTCGGAGATGATCCGCTCGCTGGTGGAGCTGTTCATGCACCCCGGCTCCAAGGTGGGCAACGCCGCGGTCGTCTCCGATGTGCGCGGCGGCAGCTACTTCGACGGGCTGGCCGAGATGCTCGAGGACCTGCGCCGCACTGGCCTCAAGCACCGGGTCCTGTTCCTCGAAGCCGACGAGCAGACGCTGCTGACCCGCTACAAGGAGACCCGCCGCCGCCATCCGCTGGCGCCGAGCGGGAGCGTTGCCGAGGGAATCGCCCGGGAGCGCGAGCTGCTGGCGCCACTGCGCGAGCGCGCCGACATCGTGATCGACACCGGCGGGATGACCGCGGCCATGTTGCGCCACAAGCTCGCCGACGAGGTGCTGCCCAGCCAGGCTCGGGGGCGGCTGGCGGTGACGTTTCAGAGCTTCGGCTTCAAGTACGGCCCCAGCCGCGACGCCGACCTCCTGTTCGACGTCCGCTTCCTGCCCAATCCCCACTACGAGCCCGACCTGCGCCCGCTGACCGGCCGCGATCCGACCGTCGTGGCGTTCATCAACGCCGAAGGCGCCCTGGACGACTTCTACGCCCAGCTCACCCCGCTGCTCGATTACCTGCTGCCCCAGTACCTGGCCGAGGGCAAGGCTCATCTGGTGGTGGCGATCGGGTGCACCGGGGGTCGCCACCGGTCGGTTGCGATCGCCGAGCATCTGGCCGAGCGCTACCGGACCGGCAGCGGCTACCTGGTCGACGCACTGCACCGCGACGTGACCAGGCCGGCATGAGCGCGCCACGATGATCGATCACGTGGGGTTCGAGGTCACCGACCTGGACCGCAGCACCCGCTTCTACGATGCGGTCTTCCGGACCCTCGGAGCCCGCCGGATGCTGGAGTCAGACCACGCCGTGGCGTACGGGATCAACGGACCGCTGGTGTGGTTCGTGGTCCGCGAGCGCGGGCCACGGCCCGGCTACGGTCACCTGGCCCTGCAGGCCAGCGGCAAGGCGGCTGTCGATGGGGCCTACAAGGCCGGGCTGGCCCACGGCGGCGACGACGACGGACCGCCCGGGCAGCGGCCGCAGTACGGTCGCCGCTACTACGCCGCGTATCTGCTGGATCCCGATCGCCTGCGCGTCGAGGTCGTCTCCCGCCGCTGACGGCGCACCGCAGGTCCCAGGCCCGAGTAGATAGCCTGTTCCGGGCCGGCCGGGAGCCATCGCTGCGGACCGGCTTTTGGTCTTGACGGCGGTTTAACAACGGAGGAAGCACGCATGGCGGTACGTGTCGGAATCAATGGCTTCGGGAGGATCGGCCGCAACGTGTTCCGGGCCGCCTACGAGGGCGGCGCCGACATTGAGTGGCTGGCGGTCAACGACCTCGTGGACCCAAAGACGATCGCGCACCTGCTCAAGTACGACTCCAACTACGGGCCATTCCCCGGCAGCGTGGAGGCCACCGACTCCGGCTTCTCGGTCGACGGCAAGGAGATTCGCGTGCTGGCCGAGCGCGATCCGGCTTCACTTCCCTGGTCTGACCTCGGGGCAGACGTGGTGATCGAGTCAACCGGCCTATTCACCGATCGCGAGAACGCCTCCAAGCACCTGGACGCCGGGGCCAAGAAGGTCGTGATCTCAGCCCCCGCCACCGATCCCGACACCACTGTCGTGCTCGGCGTCAACTTCGACGACGCCTACGACCGCGACCAGCATCGGGTGATCTCCAACGCCTCGTGTACGACGAACTGCCTGGCCCCGGTGGCCAAGGTTCTCCACGACACGATCGGGATCAAGCACGGGTTGATGACCACGATCCATGCTTACACGGCCGATCAGCGGCTTCAGGACATGCCCCACCGTGATCTGCGCCGCGCCCGCGCGGCCGCCGTGAACCTGATCCCGGCGTCCACGGGGGCGGCCAAGGCGATCGGCCTGGTGATCCCACAGCTCAACGGCAAGCTGCACGGGATGGCGGTCCGGGCCCCGGTGCCGACCGGGAGCGTGGTGGACCTGACCGTCGAATGCACGCGCGAGACCAGCGTCGAGGAGATCAACGGGGCGATGAAGGCCGCCGCCGACGGCCCGCTGAAGGGACTTTTGGTCTACACCGAGGACCCGATCGTCTCGTCGGACATCGTCAAGAACCCGGCGTCGTCGATATTCGACTCGCAGCTGACCGCGGTGATGGACGGGACGATGGTCAAGGTCATCTCCTGGTACGACAACGAGTGGGGCTACTCGAACCGCGTCGCGGATCTGGTGCAGCGGTTGCTGTGAGGACACTTTCGGACCTCGGTGACCTGGACGGCAAGCGAGTCCTTGTCCGGGTCGACTTCAACGTCCCGCTCGATCACGGCAAGGTCGCCGACGACACCCGCATCAGGGCGGCTCTGCCGACGATCGAGGAACTCCGCCGGCGTGGTGCCGCGCTGGTGCTCGTCTCGCATCTGGGCCGGCCCAAGGATCGCGAGCCCGAGCTGTCGCTGGAGCCGGTGGCGGCGCGGCTGGGAGAGCTGATCAAGGACGAGGTCAAGCTCGCTCCCGAACCGGTCGGCGAGGAGGTGACCAAGCTGGCCGAGGGGTTAGACGGTGGCGACGTGCTGCTGCTGGAGAACATCCGCTTCGAGCCTGGCGAGACCAAGAACGACCCCCAGCTGGCCGGCCAGCTGGCGCAACTGGCCGATGCCTACGTGGACGATGCCTTCGGGGCGGCCCACCGTGCCCACGCCTCGACCGAGGGCGTGGCGCGGCTGGTCTCAGACCACGCCGCCGGGCTGCTGCTGGAGCGAGAGGTCCAGACCCTGACCGGACTGCTGTCTGACCCGTCGCGGCCCCTGGTCGCGGTACTCGGAGGGGCCAAGGTCAGCGACAAGATCGGCGTGATCGACTCCTTCTTGACGGCGGCCGACACGATTCTGATCGGGGGCGCGATGTGCTTTCCGTTCCTGGCCGCCCAAGGCCACTCGGTGGGCGACTCGCTGTGCTCCGAGGACGACGTCGAACTGGCCCGCCGGGCGATCGACGCCTCCTCCAAAGCCCGCGCCACCCTGGCTCTGCCCAGCGACCTGGTGCTGGCGGAGCGATTCGAGGCCGACGCCGAGCCGCAGCCGCTGGACGGGGTCGATGTGCCCGACGGGCTGATGGGGCTAGACATCGGGCCTCGTACCGCGGACGCCTACACCAGCCTGATCACCACCGCCGGCACGGTGTTCTGGAACGGCCCGATGGGCGCCTTCGAGCTCGAACCGTTCAGCGCCGGCACCAAGGCCGTGGCCCGCGCGGTGGCGGGCGCTCCCGGCGTGACGATCGTCGGCGGCGGTGATTCGGCGGCGGCGGTGGCGCGCTACGGACTGGCCGACGAGGTCACGCACCTGTCGACCGGAGGCGGCGCCGCGCTGGAATTGATCGAGGGCCGCCATCTGCCCGGCGTCGAGGTCCTGCAGTGAGCGCTGACGAGCGCAGCGGCGAGCCGCGGACACCCGTGGTGGCCGCGAACTGGAAGCTGCACAAGACGGTGGAGCAGGCCGAGGAGTTCATTCAGGCGCTGTTGCCGCGAGTGTCCTCGGTGCAGCGCACCGAAGTCGCCATCTGTCCCACATTCACCGCGCTGCAGGCGATGGTCGACTCGACGCGCGGCTCGCGGGTGAGCGTCTACGCCCAGAACATGCACCAGGCCGCCGAGGGGGCGTTCACCGGCGAGGTGTCGGGACCGATGCTGAGCGAGCTCGGGGTCCACGGCGTGATCCTCGGCCACTCCGAGCGCCGTGAGCTGTTCAACGAGACCGACAAGGCGCTGTCGCTGAAGGTGCCGGCCGCGTTTGAAGCCGGTCTGCAGCCGATGCTGTGCGTGGGCGAGACCGAGGAGGAGCGCGATCGCGGCGACACCGAGCGCAAGCTGCGCCACCAGGTGCAGGAGGACCTGGCCCGGCTGGAGACCGAGCGGCTGGGGGACGTGATCATCGCCTATGAGCCGATCTGGGCGATCGGCACGGGACGGGTGGCAACTCCAGAGGAGGCCGAGGACGCGATCGCCTTCGTCCGCGCCCTGGTCGGCGACCGCTCGCGCGACCAGGCGCAGCGGATCCGGATCCTCTACGGCGGGAGCGTCAAGCCCGACAACGCGGCCGAGCTGCTGGCCCTGCCGGATGTCGACGGCGCGCTGGTCGGAGGCGCCAGTCTCGATGCGGAGTCGTTCGCGGCGATTGTCGCCGCCGCGGAATAGGTCGCCACGATGGAGACAGGGTCGCTTCCGGTCCCGCGCGCCGCGCTGATCGTGCTCGACGGGTGGGGGCTGGCCGAGGCCGGTCCCGGCAACGCCATATCGCAGGCTTGCACGCCGGTGTTCGACCAGCTGTGGGAGCAGTACCCCACCACCTCGCTGACCGCGTTCGGCCGGGCGGTGGGGCTGCCCGAAGGCCAGATGGGCAACTCCGAGGTCGGCCATCTCAACCTGGGGGCGGGCAGCGTCGTGGTGCAGGACCTGACCCGGATCGACATGGCGATCGCCGAGGGAGCGCTGGGGACCAACCGGGTGCTGCGCGAGGCGCTGACGGGGGCCGCGCGGGTGCACCTGATCGGGCTGGTGTCAGACGGCGGCGTGCATTCGAGCCTCGAGCACCTGCGGGCCCTGATCGAGCTGGCGGCGTCGGTCGAGGTGCCCGACCTGGTGATCCACGCCTTCACCGACGGCCGCGACACGCTGCCCAAGTCAGGCGCGGGGTATCTGGAGCAGGTGCAGGAGTGGCTCTCGGCCGCCGGCGCCGGCCGGATCGGCTCGGTGATTGGCCGCTACTACGCCATGGACCGAGACAAGCGCTGGGACCGCCTCCAGGTCGCCTACGACCTGCTGGTCCACGGCCGGGCCGAGCACAGCGCCGACAGCGCGGCGCAAGCCGCTCGCGACGCCTACCAGCGCGACGAGACCGACGAGTTCATCAGGCCGGTGCTGGTGGGCGAGGAGGCCCGCATCCGATCGGGCGACTCGGTCCTGGGGATCAACTTCCGCCCGGACCGGATGCGCGAGATCACCCGCGCGCTGGCCGAGCCGGGGTTCGACGAGATCGACCGGGGTGGGGCCCAGGCGGTCGGCCGGTACACCACGATGACCGAATACGAGGAAGGCTGGGCCTACCCGGTGGCGTTCCCGCCCTCGCGGCCGAAGACGACCCTGTCGGCGGTGATCGCCGGGCGCGGTGAGACGCAGCTCCACGTCGCCGAGACCGAGAAGTACCCGCACGTGACTTACTTCTTCGGCGGCGGCGAGGAGCAGCCCTACGACGGCGAACGGCGCGAGCTGGTGCCGTCGCCTCGCGACGTCCCCACCTACGACCACAAGCCCGCGATGAGCGCCCCGGAGGCGGCGGAGGCGTTCGTGGCCGCGTGGCGCGAGGGGCCCCCGAAGTTCGGAATCATCAACTTCGCCAACGCCGACATGGTCGGGCACACCGGGGTGATCGAGGCGGCGGTGGAGGCGGTGGAGACCGTGGACCGGTGCTTGGGGCAGGTGGTGGAGGCGGTTCAGGCGTCCGGGGGCGCCTGTCTGATCACCGCCGATCATGGCAACGCGGACCACATGCTCGAGCCCGACGGGAGCCCCAACACAGCCCACTCGCTGAACCCGGTGCCGGTGATCGTGACCGTCGAGGGGGTGAAGCTGCGCGAGCGGGGGGTACTGGCCGACGTGGCGCCGACGATCCTGGCGATGCTGGGGATCGAGCAGCCGGGTGAGATGTCCGGTGAGTCGCTGATCTCGTCGTAGGGGTCGGGGCAGTTGGGGGCTGCTGGGGGCTGCGGGGGGCTGCCGGGGGGCTGCCGGGGGCTGCCGGGGGGCTGCTGGGGCGCTACGGGGAGCGTCCGGCTGGTGGAGGAGCGTGGAGAGGGCCGAGGGGGAGGCAAACGTCCCAATCCTCGGCGCTGCAGGGCCGGTTGGGACGTTTGCGCTCTACCAGTCGGCAAACGTCCCAATGCTCCGCCGGCTGGCCTCGATTGGGACGTTTGCGCTTTCCCCCGGCCCGGGAGTGCCGCGCCGCGGCCCGAGGACCCCGCGGGGCGACGACGACCCGGAGTCTGGGCGAGGACGCTCGTCGGCAGCAGAAAACTTGACATTCTTAGACTGAGATTTCATAATGCAGATACCGAGAACTTCCAAGTCTTCAACGGAGGGATCAGATGGCACTTATTCGCTGGGAGCCGGCCCGCGAGCTGGGCACGATCCAGAACGAGATGAACCGGCTGTTCAACACCTTTTTCGATAGCCCCTCGCCGTCCGCCAACGGCGCCTACCGTCGCTGGATTCCGGCCATGGACCTGGTCGAGACCGAGGGTGCCTTCGTCCTGCGCGCCGACCTGCCGGGCCTTTCCGAGCAGGACGTGAACATCGAGTTCGAGGACAACGTCCTGACGATCTCCGGTGAGCGCAAGGCCGAGCACGAGGAGCGCAAGGAGGGCTACTACCGCGTCGAGCGCAGCTCGGGCTCTTTCCGCCGCTCGCTGACGCTGCCCGAGGGCGTCAATCCGGAGTCGGTCCAGGCGACGTTCGACCGCGGCGTGCTCGAGGTGCGGGTACCGAAGCCCGAGCAGCGCAAGCCGCGCAAGGTGGAGATCTCGGTCGGCGGCGGCGCGCCGCAGGCGATCGAGGGCTCGGAGACCGCCGAGACCACCGAGTAACCGGCAACCAACCGTAGGCAGGCCGGATCACAGACAAGCGATCCGGCTCCGGGCCCGGCATCGTGATACGCGAGCCGGGCCCGTTGGCATTTCGTGCCGGTCTCGCCAGCCGTGACTCGGTCCCGTTCGCATTTCGTGCCGGTCTCGCCAGCCGACCACCCGGACGCTTGCGCCGCTCAGCGCAGGATGCCGGTGTGCCCCAGCGAGTAGCGCCCGGGCTGAGGCCAGACGCAGAGCCCGTGAGGGCCCTGGCCGACCGGGATCGTCGCCCTCAGCCGCCCGGTCTTGGTGTCGATCGCGTACACCACCGCGTTGTAGCGCCCGCTCAGCCACAGCGTGCGGCCGTCGGAGGAGACTCCGCCCATGTCGGGGCTGGCCGGCAGCGGGAGCTGCCAGGTCTTGATCACCCGGCGGGTCCGGAAGCTGACCACCGAGATTGATCCCGCGGCGCGGTTGGAGACGTACATCACCCTGGCGTCGCGGCTGGGATACAGGCCGTGGGCGCCTGAGCCGGTGCGCAGGAAACCGATCACGCGGAATGTGGCCGGGTTGATCTCCCACACGCCGCCGTTCTGCTGATCGGCCACATAGACCGTGCGCCCGTCGGGCGAAAGCTTGACGTCCTGGGGACTGGCCAGCCCGTGGCTCAATTGGAGCGTCCGCTTGACACGCTGGTGGGCGAGGTCGATCTCGATCATCTCGCCGCTGAACTCGCAGCTGGCGAACGCATAGTGGCCGTGGGCGGAGAAGTCCATGTGGTCGACGCCGCGGCACTGCGGCACCGACAGCGAGTGGACCAGGCGCATCGTCGCCGGGTTGCGAAAATCGAGCCGCTGAAGCCGTTCCGCGACGACGATCGCGTAGCGCCCGTCTGGGGTGAAGTAGAGGTTGTAGGGGTCCTCAACCGGAATCGGTCGGCCCGGGCGGCCGGTGCGGGGATCGATCGGGGTCAGGCTGTTGCCCAAATCGTTGTCCACGTACAGAGTCTTGAGGTCATACGACGGCGTTACATGCTGCGGGAGTGCGCCACTGGCGAACGAGCCGACGACCCGCATGGTGCGCTGGCTGATCACGTCAACCGTGCCGCTCATGCTGTTTGGCACATAGACCAGCGCCCGGTCGTGGGTCACCGCGGGGCTGAGCGCCCCCGGCCCGTCGGCGGCATAGACGTCCAGCTTCGCCCCCGACAGCCGCTGCTGCGGCGCGGGGTGGATCCGCTGGAGCTTTACCGGAGTCGAGCTGGTGGTGGGGTGACCGCCGGACCCGCAGCCCGCCGCGATCAGTGCCAGCAGGGCCGCGAGCGCGGCGACGGCCGCGCGGCGGCGGGGAAGGCGGACTGGCACGTGGACAAGGCTTCCCGGAACGGGTGGCATCGGCCTAAGCGGTTGGTGAGAATCCCCACACTGACCCCCGGGCTGCGGCGACACGGCCGTCACGTTGGCTACGCTCGCGGGCATCCGCTCACGCACCCCGACACTAGTCGCGGTCGCGCTGGGTCTCGCGCTCGCCGGTGCGGGGTGCGGCGGCGCCGGCACGACGACGAGCTCGAGCCGCGCGTCCGCCAAGCAACACGCCGCCGGCAAGGGCGCCACCGCGCCCGCGGTTCCAGCCAGGCTGTCCTACCGGCCGCTGTTCACGCTGCGCGCGCCGCTGCGCGACCCGGCCAGCGCCGCCCTCGGCGATGGGCGATTCGTGCTGCTGGGCGGCCTCGACGCCGCCGATACCTCAAGCGACTCGATCGAGCTGGCCAGCGTCCACGGGCTGCTGCCGGGCGCCACGACGCTGCCGCTGGCCCAGCACGATGCCCAGGGCGCGGCCCTCGACGGCCGGGTCTACGTGTTCGGGGGCGGGTCGGCCTCCGAGCTTGACCACATCGTGAGCTTTGATCCAGCGAACCGTACCGTCCGGACGGTCGGGGCGCTGCCGCGGGCTCAGTCAGATGTGGCGGTAACGCAGTCAGGCGGCACCGCCTACGTGGTGGGGGGCTACGACGGAACCAGCTGGCTCAACACGATCCTGGCCTGGCGTCCGTCGACCACCCCGCGAGTGGTCGGGCACCTGCCGGTGGGGCTGCGCTACGCCGCCGCCAGCGCGGTCGGCGGCCGCATCGTTGTGATCGGGGGCTCCACCCCCTCGGGGGCCAGCGACGCCATCTACTCCTTCGATCCTCGGACTAGGCGCGTCCGGCAGATCGGCCGGTTGCCCCACCCGATCACGCACGCCGGCGCGGCCACCCTCGGGGCGACCGTCTACCTGGTCGGTGGCCGCGGCGACAGCCTCGACGCCCAGACCGCGGGCGTGTGGGCGATAAATCCGCTCACCGGCGCCGTGCGCGCCGCCGGCCACCTGCCGCACGCGCTGTCGGACACCGGGGTCCTGACCGTCGGCAAGGCGATCATCGTCGCCGGCGGGCTCTCGAAGGCCGGCACGGTCACCGGTGTCGGCGAACTCGTGGCCCGTAGTGGGTGACACGATCGGGCCCTGGGCCCTGGGCCCTTGGCCCTTGGGCCCTAGGCACTGGGCGGCTCAGCGATTCGCCCGCTCCACCGAGACGACGTAGTCGGCAACGCGGCGCAGCTCGGCCTCACTGAGCCGCCGGCGAACCGGCATCTCGCGGGCGAACTGAAGCATCACCGCCCGGCTGAAGCGCCCGGCGCGCAGATCGCCACCCTGGCGCTTGGGCGACTCGACGCCGGTCAGCGAATGGCAGGCGCTACACGCCTGCGAGAACAGCGCCTGGCCGTTGGGTTGGGCGCCGCCCGAACCACCGCAGCCGGAAATGGCCAGGGCGCTCAGCAGGATCGCGGCGATGGGCGCTCGGGCCATGCGCCAAGGCTACGAGGAGCCGGCCGAGGGTTGGGTAGGGTCCGGACGGTGTTCTCGCCGGGAACCCGATGCCCCCAGACGCGCGCCCGCACCGGCACGCTCGATCTGGCCCACGGCCGGGTGGCGACTCCCGCCTTCGTCCCGCTGGCCACCCGGGGGGCCGTGAAGACCCTCGAGCCCCGCGACGTCGAGGGCCTCGGCTACGAGATGGTGCTCGGCAACACGTTCCATCTCTTCCTGGCGCCGGGCCACGAGCTGATCGACGAGCTCGGGGGGCTCAACGAGCTGATGCGGTGGGACCGGCCGATCATCACCGACTCCGGGGGCTTTCAGGTCTTCTCGATGGGGCACGGGGGCGTTGCCGACGAGATCAAGGGGCGGGCGCGGCAGCCGACCCGGGCCTCCGCGCCGGAGCCGAGCGGCACGATTCTGGCCATCGAGGAGCGGGGCGTGCGGTTTCGCTCCTATCTCGACGGCAGCGAGCGGTTCATAGGGCCTGAGACCTCGATGGAGATTCAGAGCGCGCTGGGCTCCGACATTGCGCTGGTGTTCGACGAGTGCACGCCGTTTCACGTCTCCCGGGATTACACGGCCCGGTCGATGGAGCGCACCCACCGCTGGCTTCACCGCTGCCTGGACTGGCATCGCCGCAACGGCCCCGGCTCCCAGGCGGTCTACGGGATCGTCCAGGGCGGTGTCGAGCGCGATCTGCGCGTGACCTCGAGCGAGGCCGTGGCGGCCAGCGAGTGCGACGGGATCGCGATCGGCGGCTCGCTGGGGCGCGACAAGGCCCAGATGTACGAAGTCGTGTCCTGGTCGACGGCCGAGCTGCAACGGCTGGTTCCGGACCGTCCCCGCCACCTGCTGGGAATCGGCGAGGTCGACGATCTGATCGCCGGCGTCAAGCTCGGGATCGACACCTTCGATTGCGCGATGCCCACCCGGCTGGGCCGCCACGGCGTCGCTCTGGTGCCGGATCCGGGAGGGAGGTGGCGGGTCGACCTGGTCAAGTCGCGCTGGCGCCGGGCGACCGAGCCG
>DASXJY010000186.1:0-6962 GCA_036497115.1 Solirubrobacteraceae bacterium | reverse complement strand
ACGTACTGACGCTCGTCCTCGCAGACCGCGCACCGGGCAGGCGGGTTCGCCGACGGAGAGTGTTGGGCTCCGCATGTCTCGCAGATGAAGGCGGTCATGCGCCGACTCTCCCGCGCGCTCGCAGCCGGTTCATGCCGGTGAGTCAGCCTCCGAACACTTCGGCGGCGGCGCGAGCAACTTCATCGGGCGACACGTCGCGGAGGTGCTGGGCGATGTTCCAGCGGTGGCCGTAGGGGTCGGTGACCTGCCCTTGGCGCTCACCCCAGAATTGATCAGCGAGCTCGTGGCTGACCTCGGCTCCCGCTGCAAGCGCGCGGGTCCAGAGCGCCTCGGCGTCATCGGTCTGGATCTGCAACACGGTCGCGGTGCCACCCAGGGTCAGCGGCGAGACGATCCCGAATTCGGGAAACTCGCTTCCGACGTGCACGGTGCTTTCGCCGATCGCCAGCTCGACTGTCATCACCCGGCCGCCCGGGAGCGGCACGCGACCGCGCTCTTGGGCGCCGAACGCCCGCGTGTACCAGCGGGCCGCTTCTGCCGCTTCGGGTACGACGATGTGCGGCGCCAGCCCAAGGGGCGCTCCCGGCCCGGTCGGAGAGTCAGTTGCGTTCATTGAGCGTCTGGATCGAACTCGTTGGCCACGACCCGCAGGTCGTGTACCCCCGCCGCCTGGTCGGAGGCCAGCCACACGATCGGTGGGCCCATCACGGTCGGCTCGAGCAGCGTGGCCCGGAACTCGGCGGGTAGGTCATCGGGGAGCATCCCGGTCCGGGTGGCCCCGCCGGGCAGCAGGATGTTGACGGTCACCGAGCTGCCGGCCAGATCCGCTGCCATTACCCGGGACAGCGCCTCGACACCGGCGCCAGCCGGACCGTAGGGCGCGAACCCGCGGCGAACCATCGTCTGCTCGTTCATCGAGATGTTGACGACTCGGCCGCCGCCCCCCTCGAGCATTCGCGGCACGACCGCGCGCGCCATCTGAAAACAGCCGACGATCTTGGTCTCCACGACGTCTCGAAATCCGGCCGGGGGTACCTCCCAGAACGGCTGCGGGTCTGACACGAACCGAGGATTGACCGTGCGCATGCCGATGCCCGCGTTGTTGACGAGCACGTCGATGCCGCCCCACGCCTCGTAGGCCCGGTCGACGCAGGCGACAACGGAGCTCTCGTCTCGGACATCGAGCTGACCCGGGATCGCCGCGGCGCCGAGCGCCGAGGCCGACGCCTCCGCCCGGCGGGAGTCCCGGCTGGTGACCATCACCCGCGCGCCGGCGCCGGCGAGCGCGGTGGCCATCGCCGCTCCGAGGCCGCTGGTGGCCCCGGTGACCAGGACGCGGATCCCGTCTAACTCGCGCGACGTGGCTGTCGCGCTCGATGTGAAGCTCCTGTCGGTCAATGCTGCCGGGAATATACGGAGGCATCCTCCGTTTTGTCAAGCCTTTCACCGAACGAAGCGAGGTCGCAAGCGGGAGCCGGCGTCAGCCGGAGGTCTCCGTCGCGCGCGGTACGGTGGCGTCTGGCAGCACACCCCTTCGTTCGTTGCCTTCCTTGGCGCGTGTCCGGCCCGCGGTGTCCGTCAATACGGGCGGGCTGGCGGTTTGGGTAGTCGCGGCGCGAGAACTGGCTGGGGAAGGGGCCGACCACCCGTTCGGTGGTCTGTGTCTGCTGGCGCCCCCGGGGCGCTCCCCCTCAGCGTCGGTTCACAGCTGGCGGCGCTCGAAACTGGCCACTCCCGCGGTCAGCACGATCAAAAACCAGGCGGCCACCCACAACAGGTACGCCAACGACGGTGCGCCTTGGGCAAAGAAGGGATCTCGCGGTCCACCTTGGGTGAGATGCTGGGCGATCAGCGAGGGCGGCTGAAGGTAGTAGATGGCGGCGTGCCATAGCCCGTCGGTGGGCAGGAGGAATCGCCCGATCTGCCCCACGGTTCGCAGCCCGGCGACGTTCAATGCGGTGCCGAGCGTGCCCACGACTCCGGCCAGCCATCCAGCCCCGAAGACCGCCACGCCAATGACCCCCGCGGCGATCACCGGGACCTTTGTGCTCAAGAACAGAGCCAGGGTCAGCAGGAGCGCCCCCTCGGCGAACAGGTATACGCCGACGAGCACCGGGTTCGGGGGGACGAAACCGCTTGCCCATTCGACGACCCCGAATTCGAGGGCGCAGACGCCGCCGGCATATCCGGCGAGCAACGCCGCAGCCCGAGCCACTTGCCCAGCAGCACCTCGGTCCGACGGACGGGACGGGTCACGATCGTCATCAGCACACCGGACTCGATCTCTGAGGAGATCGACGGCGAGGCGATCGCCGAGGCGCTCAGCGCGAGGACGAAGCTGAACATGAACATGAACAGGATCAGCGCCTGAGGAACCGCGAGGTTGGTCTCCCCAGAGGTGAGGGTGTGCGTGTGGCTCAAGCGGTCAAATCCCCACGCGCTCAGTCCGACGATGACAACCGTGATCGCGATGAAAGCGAGCAGCAGGCGGCGTCGGACCGCCTCTTTGATCGTCACCGTGGCGATTGTCAAGGTCGGGTTCATCGCTCTCCCAGCAGTTCGAGGAAGCGGGCTTCCAGGCTCTGGTGCTCGGGGATCACCGCCTCGATCTGCCCGCCGGCCGCGACGAGCTGGCCGACCAGCTCGGCGATGCGCGACGGATCGATGCCCTCGACCACGAGCCACTCGTCCTGACGGTGCCAATCACCGAAGCGCCCAAAACCGCTCCACCAGTTCTGACCCAGACCTCCCACCTTCAGCCGCAGTCTGCTCTGTCGCCCCAGCAGCTCGTCGAGACTGCCCGTGGCAACGGCTCTCCCCCGGTCGATGACCGCCACCCGATCGCAAACCTGTTCGGCCTCTTCGAGCAGGTGAGTGTTCAAAAACACGGTGGCTCCTCGCTCGCGCAGCCCGCGAACGATCTCGCGCACGTCATGTCGGCCGACTGGGTCCAGGGCGCTCGTGGGCTCGTCGAGCACGACGAGGGTGGGGCCGCCGAGCAACGCTACGCCCAGCCCCAGCCGCTGCTGCATCCCCTTCGAGAAGGTGCCGACGCGATCGTCGCCTCGCTCGAGCAGACAGACAGTCTCCAGGGCCCGGCGCTCCTCCTGCACCCATGTCGCCTTGGGGAGCGCCAGAAGTCGGCAGTGCAGGCGCAAGACCTCGCGGGCGCTGAGCAGGGTCTGAAAGCGAAACAGCTCCGGGAGATAGCCGATGTGCCGGCGCGCTTCGCGGTCCCCCAATGGCGCGCCGAGCACGAGCGCTTCGCCCCCGGTGGGCCGGGCCAAGCCGAGCAGGAGCTTCACCACCGTGGTCTTCCCAGCCCCGTTCGGACCGAGGAAGCCGAACACCTCTCCGCGGTTCACCGTCATCGACAGTGAGTCCACGGCGACG
Source organism: Solirubrobacteraceae bacterium (assembly GCA_036497115.1). GTDB lineage: Bacteria > Actinomycetota > Thermoleophilia > Solirubrobacterales > Solirubrobacteraceae > Palsa-465. The sequence continues at coordinate 3,569 of DASXJY010000186.1, read as the reverse complement.
GTATCGCCGAAGCGCTTGCTCAACCCAACCGCATGGATCGCCGGCGACGACGCCGCGGCCTCCGGGTGGCGATCGCCCCCGAGAGCGGCGCCCTCTGCCTCCGACGGCGGGACCGGATCGGGGACCGGGGAGCGCTCGCCCGCGTCGGGGGAGGCTCTCTCAGCCGAGTTGGTTCGCCACATTCAGGACATCTTGCGGGTCGAGGATTCCGACGACGACACGAAGCAAGCCACGTCCGTTCTCCCAGACCACGCCAGCGGCCGCGTTCGAGGAGTCGGCGAGGAGCACGCCCGGCCAGCCGCGGACCTGGACCGAGCGGACCGAGGCACCGGCCGGAACTGGCACCGGGAGGGTCGTCCTCAAGTCACCGATCAGGCGGACCTCCTCGGCCAGCTGCGGCGGGATACCGGGCCGGGCCAGCAGGAAGGCCTCGATCTGGCCGATGCTGGCACCCGTGGACCGCGCCGTCGGACGACGCATCGTCGCCACGGCAAGGGTGGACACGCGGGGCCCTTTCGCCGCGCCGTATTCAGCCAAGACGGCGGGGCCGGCGTCAATCGTCACCGAGCTCCCGGCGAGGCGGCCGGCTTTTGAGTTGAAGGTGACGGTGGCGATCACACGGGGCGCAACCGTGAACCGGCGCACGGCCCCCACGCCCGCGGGAAGGTGGCTGGGCAGGGAGACCGCGATGCCCGCTTGTGCAGTGGCCGCGGCGAGCGAGGCCGCCGGCTGGGGGGCGCCTGAGGCCCACCTGATGGTCCCGAACCGAACCCGGCTCGAGCCGCTGGGTGTGCTGAAGCCGCCGAGCGGGTGGCTTTCGCCGAGCCCGGTGAAGGCCGCGATCGCTCGCAGGTCGCTCTGGCTTACCGCCACCGGGGCGACGTGAGTCGGCGAGAAGATCGTGGTCAGCGTGGCCGCGGCAGCCGTGCCGGCGACCACGATCCCGACGGCGCCGATCAGCAAACCGGCCCGCAGCGACACTGGCGGCAACCGCGTGCGGCGGGCCAGCGCCGGCCTTGACCGCCGGCGCTGGCCGGTGCCGGCTCGCGGGCTGCGGTCAAGCTCACGCTGGACCCGCGCCCATGCGGAATCGACGTCGGGTGCGAGGTGCGGGGCGCAGATGAGCTCGGCCGCGCGTTCGGCGTCGTCTGCGATCTGGACCCGCCGGGCGCGGCAACGCTCACAGTTCTCGGCGTGGTCGGTGGCCCGGTCCGGAACGGCTAGGGGCTCGTCATCGAGCCGCCGAAGCACCCCGTCAGAAACGTGTCTCACGGTCAATCTCCTTTCGAAGCGCGGACTCTGCCCGTCTGAGCAGAGTCCCGACCTGTCCTGCCTTCACCCCGAGCGCCTCCGCGATCTCGAGATAGCTCATGCCGCCGTGGCGCATCACCAGGACTGCGGCCGTGCGGCGCGGCAACCGGCGCAAGACCCGGTGCAGCTCTGCCCGTCTCTCCCGCTCGAGCACGGCCTCCTCGGCGCTGGGGATGGAACCCACGAGGTGCACCCGCAGCTGACGTTTGTCCCGACGCCGCTCGCCACGAAGCAGGTTGAGCGCCGTGTGCACGGCGGCCACCCGGACCCATCCCCCAGCCTGGTCGTAATCGCCCGGGAAGCGTCGGTAGGCGGCGAGAAAGACGTCCTGGGCCACATCCTGAGCCCGCTGGGGGTCGCCCACGACACTCTGCGCGAGGCGCACCACCCCGCGATAGTGGTTGCGAAAGAAGGCCTCGAAGGCCTCCATTCCGGAGCCGCTGTCAGGGCGCTCCGACAGCTCGTCACGTCGTGCTGGCAACCTCATCACACCCACTTAGCACCGCGGCAGCCGCAAATGTGACACCTTCGCCGCCGCCGCGGCGTCAACCGGACGGATTTGGCCGGCTTGGCTTCAGCCGGGATAATGGCCCCGGGAGCACCGACGCCGCCAGCCGGCGGACGACATTCGAGCTACAAGGAGGAGGGGCATGACCGACGCGGTGGTTGGGACCGAACCTATTCCCGCGACCGATCGGGTCGCGAGCCGAGTGTTTCGCTCGGAGTTGAACCCGGTTGATTTCCTGCGTAGGGCCGCCTACTCCTATCCGGAGAAGACTGCGGTAGTGGATGGGGTCCGTCGTGACTCCTACCGTCAACTCGCCCAGCGGTCGTGGCGCTTGGCCAACGCTCTGCGGTCGGCCGGGCTTAGCAAGGGAGACCGCGTGGCCACGCTGCTGTTTAACTCGGCGCCGATGCTCGAGGCGCATTTCGGCGTTCCGGCGGCCGGCGGGATCCTCGTGGCGATCAACCATCGCCTGGCGAGTCCGGAGGTGGGCTACATCCTCGACCACAGCGGCGCCCGGTTCCTGCTCCTCGATGCCGAGCTCGAATCCCTGGTTGCTCCGCTGGAGCTGCCCGGCGTCACGGTAATCCGGTGTGCGAGCAGCGACTGTACCCAAGACGAGTACGAGGCCCTCCTGAACGCCGCGTCCTCGACGGCGCCCGAGAGCTGGCTGGAGGACGAGGAGGAGACGATCGCGATCAACTACACCTCCGGCACCACCGGGCAGCCGAAGGGGGTGCAGTACTCCTACCGCGGCGCTTACCTGAACGCGCTCAGCGAGGTAATCGTCGCCGGGATGAGCCCTGAGTCGGTGCACTTGTGGACGCTGCCGATGTTTCATTGCAGCGGCTGGTGCTTCCCGTGGGCGGTGACCGCCGTCGCGGCTCGCCACGTCGCGCTGCGCACGCTCGACCCTGACCGGGTGTGGCAGCTGATCGACGAGGAGGGCGTTACGCACTACAGCGGGGCGCCCACCGTTCAGCAGATGATCATCCACGATCGCAACGCACACCGCCTGGAGCAGCCGGTGACCGCGATGGTTGCCGCCTCGCCGCCCTCGCCGACGCTGCTGGCTCGCATGGCCGAGCTGAACTTCCGCGTTGTGCACGTCTACGGCCTGACCGAGACGTACGGCCCGATCACCGTGTGCCCGGTTCAGGAGGAGTGGCAGCAGCTGGCGCTCGATCAGCGCGCGATTCTGCTCGCGCGGCAGGGGCAGGCCTACCCCACGGCCGATCTGGTGCGAGTCGTCGATGAGCAGATGCACGATGTCCCGCAGGACGGCGAGACGATGGGCGAGGTCGTGATGCGCGGCAACAACGTGACCAGCGGCTATTTCGCAGACCAATCGGCCACCGAGAAGGCCTTCCGCGGCGGCTGGTTTCACTCCGGTGATCTGGCCGTCTGGCACCCGGACGGCAACATCGAGCTGCGCGACCGAAGCAAGGACATCATCATCTCCGGCGGCGAGAACATCTCGAGCATCGAGGTCGAGCAGGCGATTTGCGCCCATCCAGCCGTTCTCGAGTGCGCGGTGATCGGGATTCCGAACCCGCGCTGGGGGGAAAGGCCGAAGGCTTTCGTCACGCTGGAAAGCGAGGGCAGCGCGAGTTCCGCCGAGATCATCGCGCTCTGCCGCCAGCGGCTCGCCCACTACAAGTGCCCCGACGCGATTGAGTTCGGGCCCCTGCCGAAGACGTCGACCGGGAAGGTTCAGAAATTCACCCTGCGCGAGCGCGAATGGGGTGAACAC
>DASXJY010000185.1:0-9041 GCA_036497115.1 Solirubrobacteraceae bacterium | reverse complement strand
CGGAATTACGCGGCGCCGGCCCGGATCGATCGCCACAGCAGCTCCGCGGGGTGATGGATCGGGAGCGGATGTCCGAGCTCGCGCAGGTGCAGATCGAGCTGCGCTGCGCACCCGGGGTTGCCTGCGGCGATCGCGTCCGCTCCCGTCGCGATCAGGTTGCGTGCCTTGCGGGCGCCGAGCTCGGCGGCCGCCTCGGGCTGGACGAGGTTGTAGATACCGGCCGAGCCGCAGCAGATCTCGGGCTCGACGGGGTTCTCGAGCAGCTCGAGCTCCGGGATCCCATCGAGCAGTGACCGTGGCTGGGCGCGGATGCTCTGGGCGTGGGCCAAGTGGCAGGCGTCGTGGTAGGCGACACGCAGCGCCACGGCTCCCCGAGGGGCCCGTGGCGCCACCTCGCCGAGCAGCTCGGTGACGTCGCGGACGCGGGAGGAGAATGCCCTGGCCTGGGGGGTGTCAAGCAGGTCGCCGTAGTCCTTCATCGCCGACCCGCAGCCCGCGGCGTTGACGACGATGTGGTCAAGGCCGGCGCTCCCGCCCGCGCGCGCGAAGGCGTCCATGGTGGCCTGGGCGCGCTTGACGGCACCCGGTTCGGCGCCCCCGTGGAGCTCCAAGGCGCCGCAGCAGTCGGGCTGCCGTGGGGCGATCACCTCAAAGCCCTCGGCGGCCAGCGCATGGATCGTGGCCCGGTGGACGTGGGGATAGAACACGCGCTGCACACAGCCCAGCAGCAGCCCGACGCGGCCGCGCGGGGTCCCCACCGCCGCCGTGCGCGGCGCGATCTTGCCCATCGTCTCCGAGACCGGGGTCCTGGGAGCCACTTTGGTCAGCACCGACAGCCGTTCGGGCAGGCGCTCCACTCCGAGCTTGCGGGCCACGGCCAGCAGCGGCACCAAAGCCCGCAGCCGCTTGGGGTGGGGAAGTGTCTCGTAGAGCAGCCGGCGCAGCGCCCGCTCGGAGGGCGCGCGCTCGTGGTGGCGTTCGACCTGGGGGCGCACGCGCTCGATCAGCCGGTCGTACTTGACTCCCGACGGGCAGGCGGTGACGCAGGCCATGCAGCCGAGACAGCGGTCGAAGTGGGTGACCATCTCATCCGACATCTGACTGCCCGGCTCCAGGCCCTCACGCATCAACACGATCCGACCCCGGGGCGAATCGGCCTCGGCACCCCACAGCGCGTAGGTGGGACAGGCGTCCAGGCAGAAGCCGCAGTGCACGCAGTCGTCGATCACCGACAGCTCGGGGGGGCGGTGGGTGTCGAAAGCCGCCATCCGAATCAGATCCGATCCACGAACAGGCCGGGATTGCAGGTCCCGGTGGGATCAAAGCGCATCTTCACCCGGCGCATGAGCTCGACCGCGGGCCGCGCCGCCGGCCCCCAGGGGTCGATCTGGGCCCGGATCGCGGGCGGGGCGTCGAGCAGGATGGCGGTGACACCGGGGGGCAGCTCTTTGCGTAGCCGCGGCACCGTGTCGGGATCGAGCTCGATGAAGATCGACCCGAGGGCGACGCGCCCTACCACCGTGCCGGCACACGAGTCGGCGGCGCTCAGCACCGCGGCCAGGGCGCTGGCGGGGGCGGAGACCCGGATCAGGGCCTGGCCTCGAGAGCGCTGACCGGCTCGCTGGCGGTCCCAGAGGCTCTCGTCGTCAGCCGTCACCTCGACCCACTCCAGTCCGAGATCGCCCATCAAGCGGGCGGCGCGATCTCCCCGGCGCCGGGCCTCGGGCCCGTCGCAGCGCGCCAGTAGCCCGCCACGGCCATTGCGCCAGGCGATGTCCAGAGCGGCCAGCTCGAACGGCGCCGACGCCAGCCCGCGAGCCGCGGCAGCCAGCGCCTGGTGGTCTGACGAGCTGCCCAGCGCGGTCGTGGTCGCCGCGGGCACCGGGTGCAGGCGCACGTTGACGCTGAGGATCAAACCGAGCGTCCCGAACGAACCCGTGAACAGCTTGGCCAGGTCATAGCCGGCCACGTTCTTGATCACCTTGCCTCCGGAGTGGGCGATCGTACCGTCGCTCAAGGCGACCCGGGCACCGACCACGAGGTCGCGGGGGCCGCCGTAGCGGTGAGCCAGCGGCCCGCAATCGCCGGTCGCGACGATGCCGCCGATGGTGGCGCCCGGATCGTCGCCCAGAGGTGGGTCGAGGGCCAGCATCTGGCCCTGCTCGCCGAACGCCCGCTGCGCCTCGGCCAGAGGGACCCCGGCCTCGAGCTCAGCGGTCAGATCGCCGGCGTTGTGCTCGAGGATCCGGTCAAGGCCCGAGGTATGCAGCTCGACGTCGGCAGGGTCGGTGACGTGGCCCCAGCCGATCTTGGTCGCGCCGCCGACGATCCGTACGCTCAACCCCTCGGCGCCGGCGGCGCTCAGCGCGGCGGCAGCTTCCTCGTGGGTGCGTGGAGCCTGCTGCAGGGCGGTGGCCACGCTCAGAATCGCTCCGCGACTCCGGCCCGCTCCAGCGGGTGCTCCCGATACGGGCCCGGGACCTCGCCACATAGCCGCGGCGTCGGCATCACCTTGCCCGGGTTGGCCAATCCCGGCGGGTCAAAGGCGCAGCGCAGCCGCTGGAAGGCGTCCAGGTCAGGTTCGGAGAACATCGACGGCATGTAGCCCTTTTTGTCCACGCCGACGCCGTGCTCACCGGTGATCGACCCGCCGGCGTCGACACACGCCCGCATGATCAACGCCGAGAGCTCCTCGGCGCGCTCGGCCTCGCCCTCCTGGCCCGAGTCGTAACAGATCAAGGGGTGAAGGTTGCCGTCGCCGGCGTGGAACACATTGGCCACCCTCAGGCCGTGCTCGGCAGCCATGGCGTCGATCTGGCGCAGCACCTCCGACAGCCGGGTGCGGGGAATCACCCCATCCTGCACGTAGTAGGCGGGCGCTACGCGGCCCATGGCCGCAAACGCCGCCTTGCGGGTCTTCCAGATCAGCTCGCGCTCGACTTCGGTCTGGGCGATGCGGACGTCGAGGGCGCCGGCCCGGCCGCAGAGATCGGTCAGCCGTTCGAGCCCGTAGAGGCACTCCTCGTGCGGGCCATCGAGCTCGACCACCAGAGCCGCGCCGGCGTCGCGCCGGTAGCCGGCGCCGGTCGCCTGCTCGGCGGCCTCGATCGAGAGCCGGTCCATCATCTCGATCGCCCCCGGCATGATCCCGGCTTCGACGATTCCCGTGACAGCGTCGCCGGCCGCTCCGGTGTCCTCGAAGAAGGCAACCATCGTGCGGACGCTCTCCGGCGCCGGCACCACCCGCAGCCAGATCTTCGTGGCGACCCCGAGCGTACCCTCGGAGCCGACGAACGCTCCCAGCAGGTCGTATCCAGGGCCATCGCGGTCCAGCTTCACCAGCGAGCCGTCTGAGAGCACCACCTCCAACCCCGTGACGTAGTTGGTGGTGAACCCGTACTTGAAGCAGTGGGCGCCCCCGGAGTTCTCGGCCACGTTGCCCCCGATCGAGCAGACGATCTGGCTCGAGGGGTCAGGGGGGTAGAAGTGCGTGGGGGCCACGGCGCGGGAAACCGCGAGATTGGTGACCCCGGGCTCGACGACGACGCGGCCGTCCTCGAGGTCGACCGACAGGATCCGCCGCAGCCGCGCCAGCACGATCAGCACCCCCTCGGCAACCGGCAGCGCGCCGCCGGAGAGCCCGGTGCCCGAGCCGCGGGCCACCCACGGCACCTCGGCCTCGTAGCAGGCCCGGACCACGGTCTGGACCTCCTCGGCGCTACCGGGCAGAACCGCTACAAGCGGCGTCTGGCGAAGGTGCAGCAGGCCATCGGATCGGTAGGTCGCGAGCTCGTGCTGGCTGGTGAGCACGTGCTCGCGACCACAGATCGCTTCAAGGCGTGAGATCAGCTCCTCGGGCCTGCCAGGCGGCATCTACCCAGGAGTATTCCCGATGCGCGACGGCTAATGCACCCTGATCTTGAAGCTCCGGCTCCGGACCGTCGTGCCCTGGACGCTCGAGGGCAGCAGCGGGCTTCGGTTGTAGGTGTAGCTGAGCTGCACGGTTCCGCTCGACGGGAACTTCATGTGGGTGTCGAAGTACCCGTGCGAGTTGGTGACGCGGACCGTCTTCAGGGTCTGGAACAGGCCCGTGCTGCCCTTCTGGAACTGGATCTGCACCGACTGGCCCCGGGCGAAGTTGGCCGGGCGGACACCTCCCCAGACCTCCACGTTGCGCCTGTGCGAGAACGAGGTGCGGGGCATGTAAACCGGCAGGTTGTAGGCGTAATAAGTCGCCTTCTTGGTGACGCCATTGGGAAAGATCAGCCCGCTGGCGAAGCCGGCGAACCGACCGTGGGGCGACGGATCCACGAGCAGGTACTGCATGTAGGACTTCAGCCGCGGGTTTTTGTAGCTGAGGTACTCGGCCCAGTTGATGTAGAGCGCGGCGGTGTCGGGCTTGGCGTAGAGGCCCCCGGACGGGGACCGGAACGCCGGCGGACGGGTGATGTAGCCGTACTCGTCGTTATAGATCGGGAATCGCTTTCGGGAGCCGTAGGCCCTGACCGCGGCGTCCGTCTCACGGGCGAAGTTGCCCAGCAGCGGGAATGTGGCGTAGTACCGGCTACCCCGGCCCTTGCCGTCGGTGACCGGCGACCCGTGGTCCGGATAGGGATGGTCGGCAACGCCGGTGGCGTTGAACAGCGCCGGGTTCTGGCCCCGGAACTTCCTGGCCGCCCGGCTGGTCGTCGGGCAACCCTGAGACCGGGCGGCGCGGCCGCGCAACTTGTTGTTGTTCGTGTCCAGGCAGTAGAGGGCGCGGATGAACAGCAGCGGCGGAAGCTGGGCGAAGTCGCCCGGGAACCTCCCGCCAAAGCGGCCGCGGGCGGCGTAACCGCCAACGAGGATCGTGTCGCGGCCGTGGCCCGTGCCGTGGAGAGCTTTCCAGGCGCCGTTCAGGAGCCCGCGGTATAGCCGCGGAGCGACCAGCGTCCTCGAGCCGCCTGTGGCCTGGGGTCCGAGATCCTCGCCGAAGTTGGGCTCGTTCCAGATCGTCCAGAAGTGCACCCGCGGCAGTGCGGCCTGCCCGGGCCCGGGCGAGAACGTACCGCTGTAGCGCTTAGCGAACGCAGTAACGAACTGGCCGTACTTGTTGGCGTTGGGGTAGTAGGCGAAAGTTGAGTTCCAGCCTCCGGAGATCGGCACACGACGCTCGGCCCAGCGGGGGGCACCGCCGGCGAGCACGAAGTCGATGGTGACCCCGTACCTCTTGGCGTTCTGGACCGCGTTGTCGTACTGCGCCCAGGCGCTGCTGTTGTAGTAGCCCGGGCTGCTGGCGTTGCCGGCCGGCTGCTTGGTGGAGCTGGGGCTGGGGGCGAACTGCGACCAGGGGACGAAGATCCGTGCGGTGGTGGCGCCGAGCTGGCGGAAGGCCTGGAAGGTGGCGGCAGACCCCGGGCCGACGGCGCCGCCATCCTGGATGATGCTGATCTGCGATCTGGATGCCGAGGCGGTGGTCGGCAGCGCTACGGCGGCCGCTCCGGCCGCCGCGAGGCTGAGGGTCAGCGCGGCGGTTTTGCGAGTGATGAGTCGCTTGGCGAAAGTTTTGGGCATAGCTCGGATAACAGCTCCCGACGGTCAGAGTTGCGCCCTGACGGCGAGCGCCTCGGCGCTCGGCACCTGCCAGGGCAGGGGCCGCCCAGGCTAGCGGACCGATGCCGAGGGCGTTGGGTTTCGGCGCCCAGAGCTCGGGCGGAGGTCAGCCGACCTTGACCGCCACTTCACGACTGAAGATCTGCGCTCCGTGGGGATAGGTCCAGGCCGTCCTGACGCTGCCGTTGCCGGGGAATTTCTGCAGCACGTTGAAGTAACCAAAGCGATCGGTGAGCGGTACCGCCGCCAGGGTCTTGAAGGCGCCGCCGGATTCGGGGCGGAACTGGATCTGGACCTTTTGCGCAGTGTGGCTCTGGCGCCGGGCGTAGTACACGGGACGCACGCATCCCCACACCTCCAGCGGATGGCCCTTGGCGGTCGCCGTGGCGGGGAGAAAGATCGGCATCCGGTAGGCGTAGAAACCGGGTTTCGGCACCCCGGCGACGGTCTCCAGGCCGGTGGCGAAATTGCCCCGCGGGGGGTCGGTCAGCAGGTATTGGTCATAGGACTTCAAGCGCGGGTCGCGCCAGGTCAGGTACTCCGACCAGTTCAGGTAGGAAGCGGCCAGCGTGGGCGACACGGTCCCGGCTTCGACATCCGGCGGAGTTGTCTGATAGCCGTACTCGGTGGAGTAGATGGGGTAGCGCTTGTGTGAGCCGTAGACCCGTTGCAAGGTGTCGAGCACGCGCTCGAACTTGGGCATCTCGGCCAGCTCGGCGAAATCCGGTTCGTCTGGGGTGACCTTGTTGGGCGGTAGCCCCTGCGGGTAGGGGTGATGGGCCCAGCCGGTGGCTTCAAACAGCCCGGGGTGCTGGGAGGCGAATCTGGCCGAGGCGGCCGCGGTCGCCGGGCAGTCGCGGACCGTGGCGGCCTGCCCGCGCAGCGGCCGATAGGCCTTGTCCACGCAGTACAGGGCCCGCAGGAAGCGCAGCGGAGCCATGGCCGCGAACAGCCCGGGCGCATTGCCGAAGGTCGCTCCGGCCGGCGCCGTCTCGCCGATGAGGATCGTGTCAGCGCCGTGCCCGGTGGCTCTGAGCCCGTCCCACCCGGCATCGACCAGGCTGCGGTAGAGGGCGCCCGAGACTTCGACCTTGGAGCGGTCCTTGGTCTGCGGGGCCAGAAAGATCCCGAGGTTGGGCTCGTTCCAGATCGACCAGAAGTCGACGCGCGGCAGCGGCCGCGACGTGCCCGGAGCGATGTAGTGGCCGCTGTAGCGCGTTCCCACCGCCCGCACGAACTGTTCGAACTCGGGCGCCGAGGGCCGCCAGAACGGCTGGGTGCTCGGGCTCGGCGCTCCCGGTCCCGACGCCCACTGGGGTGGCGGCGGGGTGAAGGCGAGGTCGATCCCGATCCCGCGCGCACGGGCATCCTTCAACATCGTGTCGAGCCCGGCCCAGTTCGCGGCGGGGTAGGCGGCCGGATCGGTGGCGTCGAAGGCCGGACGCTTCACGGCGGTGGGATCCGGCGCGATCTGGTTCCAGAACAGGTAGACGTGGACTCGGGTCACCCCGAGGCGCTTCATCTCGTCCAGGATCGCCGCCGGGTCGGCGGTCAGCGACGGGCCGGGATTGAAGATCGACTCGGGCCCCACCGGCCGCTTGATCGGCGGCAACGTGGCGACCGCCGGAGACGACCCTCCACCGGAGACGAGCAGCACCACGATCACCACCACCGCGACGCAAACAGCGGCGATCGCCGCCAGCAGGGCAGGCCGGCGTCCCACTAGGCCAGGGCGGGCAGCGAGGGCAAGCGGGGCAGAATAGCGGTGCGCCGAGGCCGAAGGGCCGGGCGGCGGCGACCGCCTCCTAAGCTTTGGCCGATGGTCCCGAGATCCAGCCGCGCGCTGGCCGTGCTCGTCGGCGCGCTGATCGTGGGCGGCTCACTCACCGCCGCTCCGGCGCTGGCCGCCACCAGCCCCGCGATCACCGACTGCGTCGCCCACGGCGCGCTGACCAAGACCTACTCGGTTGGCGAGCTGCACCACGCGCTGACCACGATGAGCGCTCCAACCCGGGAGTACACCAACTGCCTGGACGTCCTCAACCGCGCCCTGGCCGCCGCCATCTCAAAGCCCGGCGGCGACTCCACCGGGAGCAGCGGCTCGGGCTCGTTTCTGCCCGTGCCGGTGATCATCATCCTGGCGGTGCTCGTTGTGGCGGCGATCACCTTCGCCGTGCTCGCCGTTCGCCGCCGGGGGTCCGCAGACCGAGGCGGGGACACGACCGACGGCCCAGCGCCCTAGCCCAGACCCGCCGCCTACACTGGATCCATGCCCTCAGTGAGACAGATTTCAGTCGGTGGAGTGCCGATCGGCGGCGGCGCCCCGGTCGCCGTGCAGACGATGACCAAGACCGAGACCGCTGACCTGTCGGCGACGATGAACCAGATTCGGCGGGTCGCCGAGGCCGGTGCCGACATTGTCCGGGTCGCGGTCCCGCGGGAAAAGGACGTCGAGGCCCTGAAGACGATCGTCGCGGACTCTCCGATCCCGGTGATCGCCGATATCCACTTCAACTACACGCTGGCGCTCAAGGCGCTGGACGCCGGCGCGCACTGTGTGCGGCTTAACCCCGGCAACATCGGTGGACCCGACAAGGTGGCCCTGGTGGCTCAGCGCGCCGCCGAGCTCGGGACGCCGCTGCGGATCGGAGTCAACTCGGGCTCACTGCCGCGCCATCTGCACGCGCTGGAGCGCGAGAACCCGGTGGAGGCGCTGGTCAGCGCGGCGGCCGAATTCGTCGAGCTGATGGAGCGCCTGGACTTCCACAACTTCAAGGTGTCGATCAAGTCGACCAACGTGCCGAACACGATCGCCTCCAACCGCCTGTTGTCACAACGGATCCCGTATCCGCTGCACCTGGGGATCACCGAGGCTGGAACCAAGTGGTCTGGCTCGCTCAAGTCGGCCGTCGGGCTCGGGACCCTGCTCGCCGACGGTATCGGCGACACGATCCGGATCTCGCTGTCGACCTTTCACGCCGAGGAGGAGGTCAAGGTGGCGTGGGAGATCCTCAAGGCGCTTCAGCTGCGCGAGCGGGGCCCGGTGCTGATCGCCTGCCCCACGTGCGGCCGGCTGCAGTTCGACATGGACACCGTGGTCGCCGACATCGAGCGCCGGTTGGAGGCCTATGCCGATCCGATCGAGGTGGCGGTGTTGGGCTGCGCCGTCAACGGGATCGGGGAGGCCGCTCACGCCGATTTCGGGATCGCCGGCGGCCGCAACGAAGGCATCGTCTACAGCCGAGGCGAGCCGCTGCGCAAGGTCCCCACCGAACAGCTGGTCGACACGCTGTTCGCCGAGATCGACCGCTACGCGAGCTCCAAGCGAGTCGACGTCGACGCCTCGGAAGCGGCCGAGGCCGCCGAGTGGCTGCAGCGAATCGAGGCCGAGAACGCCAACGAGCTGACCCCGGAGCGGTTGGCCGCGATGGAGGCGGCGGCAGCCGCCC
>DASXJY010000184.1:0-8453 GCA_036497115.1 Solirubrobacteraceae bacterium | reverse complement strand
GACGGAGTCGCCGACGCCTACCTGACGCGCCCTGCCGACGCGCGTCCGCATCCGGGGGTGCTGTTCGTCATGGACGCCGGCGGATTACGACCGCGTATCGAAGCGATGGCCGACCGCATCGCTTCCCGTGGCTACGTCGTGCTGGCTCCCAATGTCTTCTATCGCGATGGCCGCGCTCCGGTCCTACCGCCTCCCGATCTGAGCGATCCCGATCAGCGGGCAAGCTTCTTCCAGTCGCTCCGGCCGCTGATCGAGAAGCTCGACCCCGAGGCAGCGGGCCGCGACGGTGCCGCGTACCTGGACTATCTGGCCGCCCTGACCCCCGGGCCGGCGGCCATCACCGGATATTGCCTGGGAGTCCGCTTCGGCTGGCGCGTGGCGGTCGCCAATCCGGGGCGAGTCGCCGCGCTGGCCGGGTTTCACGGCGGTGGGCTGGCCACCGATGCTCCGGACAGCCCCCATCGCTCGGCAGGTGCGCTTGACGCCGAGCTCTACCTCGGGCACGCCGACAACGACCGCACGATGCCGGCCGAACAGATCGAAGTGCTCGAGCGGGCGCTCGATGCGGCCGGCGCCCGCTACCAATCCGAGCTCTACGAGGGCGCACGACACGGCTACACGATGTCCGACAGCCCGGCCTGGGACGAGGCGGCGTGCGAGCGCCATTTCCGTGAGCTGTTCGCGCTGCTGGACCGCGCCCTGAACGCCGGCTAGTCAGCTCCCGGCGCCCGGGTCAGCGGTCGAACTGCCCCGGCTCGTAGTGCCCGGGCTCGGCCTGGCTGGTGATCATCAGCCGGTTCCAGGCGTTGATGACCGTGATCGCGAACACGATCTGGCCCAGTTCGTCGTCGTCGAAAACGGCCCCGGCCGCCTGCCAGGTTTCGTCCGGGACGTGAGCCTCGGCGATCAGCGTCATCGCTTCGCACAGGCTGAGGGCGGCGCACTCCCGGTCGCTGTAGAGCGGACTTTCGCGCCAGGCGCCGAGCAGGTAGAGACGTTCCTCGCTCTCTCCGGCGGCGCGGGCGTCCTTCCAGTGCATGTCCAGGCAGAACGCGCAGCCGTTGATCTGCGACGCCCTGACCTCGATCAGGTGGCGCAGCTGGAGGTCGAGCTCGATCGAATGGGCGAACCTGAACATGGCTGCGTACTGGCGGGGGTTGTTCTCCGACAGCTGCAGCCGGCCGGCCGGGATCGTGGTGCTCATCTCGTCCTCCTTGTCCAAATGGCTACTTGGGGGGCAGGCTAAGGGCGTAGGCCACGCCACGCTGCACCCAGCGCTCGAGCTGGCGCTTGGTGCGCACGCCCTCGGCGTCGACCCGCAGCCAGCCATCCAGCTCGCGCCCGCGCATCTGAAACCGGGAGGCGTGCGGCTTGCCCAGCAGCGCCTCGGTCTGCTCGGGCTCGATCCGGAGCAGCAGGCCGCCGCGGCCGCTTACGCTGACCGACATGTGACCGCCGATCAGGAAGGCCAGGCCGCCGAACATCTTCTTCTCGACGACGCCATCCTCATCGGCGATCAGCTCGCGGATGCGGTTGGCCAGGTCCTCGTCGTAGGCCATCGGCGGATTATCCCGGCCCGGCCAGCGGATTTCTCACCCCTGCGTTGCGCGGAGCGCGATACTCGGCCAAACGAGAGGAGCGGCGGTGGCTGGCGCAGCCGGGGACGAGAAGCGGGTGGACCTGGTCTTCGAAGGCGGTGGGGTCAAGGGGATCGGCCTGGCCGGCGCGTTCGGCCACCTCGACCAGCAGGGCTTCAGGCCCCAGCGAGTGGCCGGAACCTCGGCGGGAGCGATCACCGCGGCGCTGGTCGCCGCCGGCTACCGCGGCGACGAGCTGCGCGAGCTGGTGCTCGACGACATGGACTTCCGGAAGTTCGCCGACGGAGCTCACGGCCAGATCGGCGAGGGCATCGAGCTGCTGCGCCACAAGGGCCTGCATCCCGGCCGGTACTTCGAGGGCTGGATGCGCGAGCGGCTGCAGGCCAAGGGAATAACCGAGTTCGGTCAGCTCCAGCTGCCCGACGCCCCCACCGGCGACGGAGAGCTCGGCCACCGGCTCCAGGTGATCGCCTCAGACGTCTCGTCGCAGCGGATGCTGGTGCTGCCCCGTGACGCCCGCACCCATCTGGCCACCGACCCCGACGAGTTCGAGATCGCCCAGGCGGTGCGGATGAGCATGTCGATCCCGATCTTCTTCGACGCCGTCGTCTACGCCAACCCCGGTGATCGCCACGACGAGCATGTGATCGTCGACGGCGGGCTGCTGTCGAATTTCCCCGTCTGGCTGTTCGACACACCGCCGGGCCAGTTACCGCGCTGGCCGACATTCGGGCTGCTGCTGGTGGCCCCCCGCCAGTCCGACCCGCTGGTCCCGATGGCGGGTCCGGCGGCCCCGCCCGCCGACGGCAAGCTATCGATGATCGAGTTCCTGCTCGGGATCGCGCGCACGATGATGGAAGCTCACGACCGGCTCTACGTCGAACAGGCCAACTACGCCCGGACGATCCCGATCGACACCCTGGGCGTGAAGACCACTCAGTTCAGCATCGACGACGATCCCGACCTCAAACGGCGCCTGTACGAGTCCGGTGCCTCGGCCGCCGCCGATTTTCTCAAGACCTGGGACTTCGACGCCTACATCAAGGCGTTCAGGGCCGCCGAGCAGCCGACTCGTCGCCAGCGTGTGGCCGAGGTGCTGGCCCGCCACCAGGGCAGCTAGGGCGCCCCATCACCCGGGGCCGGGCCCGACGATCGCGTCGGCGCGCAGCCGCTGCGCGATCAGCGACCCCGCGACCTCATTGCCGGTGGTGGAGAGGTGGACGCCATCGGAGTCGTGGATCACGAAGCCGCGTCCCCGGTAGGACATGAAATTGCGGTAACGGTCATGCGGGGTGAAGAAGCCGTTGGCGTCGATCACCCCCACCCGGCCCGGGAAGCGGGCGGCGGCCACTCGGATCCCTGTGTTCAGGGCGTCAAACAGCGACCTGACCTTGGCCGTGCTGGGAGTGGGGAGCGAAAACCAGTACACCCGGCCGGAGTTGCCGCGCAGGTAGGTTCGCATCATCCCCGCCACCAGGTCCGCGTAGGCGCCGCTCCAGGCGCGGCGACAGCAGCCGACCAGTCCGTGCCCGGTGCGGATCGGGAAGCCCTCGTTGCCGCCCATGAACATCACCGTGACATCGGGTCGCAGAGTCGCCGCCTGCCGGCGCGCATGCGCGGGCCAGTCGAAGAAGAAGGAGTTGGTCAGGCCGGTGCTGATGCGGGCATCGTCGGTGACCCCGACGCCGCTGCCGCGCAGATCCTGGGCCAGGAAATCATCGACCTCCTGCATCTCGGAGTCCCCGCCGGCGAGCAGCCGGATCCGCCCGCCGGGATGCGACGCCCAGACGACCGCGCGGCGGGGGCGAGCGAAGGGCATCGAAACCGTCACTCTCCAGCCCCCCGGCCGGGGAGCCGCCAGGTGGATCGTGCGGCCGGCCTGGCCGGGCCGCAGCCGCCACGGGCGGCAGGTGGGCAGGCCTCCGGGGGATCGCAGACAGACGGTGAACGCCAAGCCGCCCAGCCCCCAGCGATCGGTCACGCCGAGCCGAAACGATGCCCCGGCGCGGGCGCGGCCGGCCACCGTGGTCTTCAATCGCCGGGTGCACGGCGGCGTGGCGATCGTGGCCGTGGCCTGCTGGGGCGTGGCCGGCGGCAGGGTGGCCGCGACCAAGTGCCTCTGGCGCGGCGAGCACAGCCAGGTCAGGACCCGGCTCACGGCGGTCCCGCCGGGACTGAGCCTGACCACGGCTACCGGCCGGGTCGTGGTCGTCGTCGCGTCTCCGAGCTGGACCTGAGCTCCCTCCGGGCCGGTCAGCCTGGCGCTGACGTAGCCGGTGGGGGAGAGGGTCGGCACTATGGCCAAGCCACCGTCGGCGGTCGGTGAGACGCCGGCCGTGGCCCGAGCTGTCAGCGCTCGATAGGCGAGGACGGTCCCCGCCGCGCCGCGGCGCAGCGTGGGCTTGCGCGCGCGTTTGGGATACGCGGAGGGGAGCGCCAGCTTGAGCAGCCGCGTGAAGGCCAGCGCCCCGGGTGTCGTCAGATGCAGTCCGTCGGGCTGAAACCAGCTGCCGTGTCCGGCGCTGTAGCGCACCCAGTCAAGCAGCATCGTGCGACCGGGGTGGCGTGCGACCTGGGCCCGGACGGTGGTGGCATCCGAGCCCGAGCCGCCACCGAGCTCCCGTGGCGTGACCAGCACGAGCAGCCGTGTGCAGCAGAGCACGCCCAGCGCCTGTCCGATGTCTGAGCCGGTGACCGAGCCGTCGGCCCCCAGCGCGATCACCACCATGTGCGGCAGCGTCCCGGCGCGCCGGCGCGCGCGCAGGATGGCCAGCGCCTCGCCGAACTCCCGGCAGCCGTGCGCATTGGCCTCATAGCCCGCCGCGGCCAGGTTGTCCAAGGCCAGCAGCATGGTGGAGTCCCCGATGGCCAGCGGCGGTCGCTGGCCGGGTGGGTGGTGGGCCGGCTCGGTGACGTCGACGCCCCCGCATTGCGCGCGCGCGGCCGGGGCCACAGCCACGACGACCAGCGCCACCAGCGCCATGGCAGCGGTGCGGAGCGCCCACTGGCAACGGTTACCTGACCCCATCGCACGGGATACTCTGCCCGATTCCCCGGCGGACCGGCGCACCAGGCACGCTCGATGCTCTTCCCCACCGTCCAGTTCGCGATCTTCTTCCCGATCGTGCTCGCCCTCTCGTGGGCGTTGATGTCGCGTCCGGCGCTGTGGAAGCCGTTCATCGTTCTCGCCAGTTACGTCTTCTACGCCGCGGCGAGCCCGGTCTTCTGCCTGCTGCTGGGCGGGGTGACGTTGTGGAATCACTTCGCCGCGCTGTCGCTTCACCGCTGCCGCAGCGAGTCCCGGCGCCGCTGGCTGACCGGCCTCGCGGTGGCGGGGAACCTGCTCGCGCTGGGAGCGTTCAAGTACTACTCGTTCTTCGCCCAGGCCTGCGCGCAAGCGCTGTCGGACCTGTCGTTGGGGATGCCATTACCGCTGCTCACGATCGCGCTGCCGATCGGGATCAGCTTCTTCACCTTCCAGGCGATCTCCTACACCGTCGACGTCAAGCGCCGCCTGATCGAGCCTGCTGCGCTGATCGACTTGGCGGTATATCTGAGCTTCTTTCCCCATCTCATCGCCGGTCCGATCGTCCGGGCCCGGGAGTTCTTGCCCCAGCTGTCACGTCCCCGTGATCCGCAGCACGTGGCGGTCAGCGCCGGTCTGTACCTGATCGGCCTCGGGCTGGTCAAGAAGGTGGTGATCGCCGACTATCTCGGCCGCACTGTTGTCGATCCGGTGTTCGGCGTCCCGCAGGCCTACCACGCCCCGGACGTCCTGCTGGCCGGCTACGCGTACGCGGCCCAGATCTATTGCGACTTCTCGGGGTACACGGACATCGCGATCGGCCTGGCGCTGCTGATGGGATTCATCTTTCCCCAGAACTTCCACAGCCCGTACCGCGCGACCGGCTTTCGTGACTTCTGGCGCCGGTGGCACATGACCCTGTCGAGGTTTTTGCGTGACTTCCTCTACATCCCGCTCGGCGGCAACCGACACGGCCGCCTGAAGACCTACCGGAATCTGATGATCACCATGGTGCTGGGCGGGCTGTGGCACGGGGCGGCGTGGACGTTCGTGCTGTGGGGCACCTATCACGGGCTCGGTCTGTGTCTCGAGCACGCCCTCGGCGGCCGGCTGAAGACGCCGGCCTGGTTTCGCTGGCTTGTCACCTTCCACCTGGTCGTCCTGGGCTGGATCCTGTTCCGCGCTCAGGGCATCGGGAACTTCTGGGCGATGATCAAGCGGTTGGGCTCCTTCGGGGCGCCGACGCTGTGGACAGCCCCGGTGGTGGCGGCGGTGGCGGTGGTGATCGGCCTGCAACTTCTGCCCGAGCGGCCGATCGAGTCATTGCAGGCGCTGATCGGGCGGCTCAGTCCGGCGGTGGTGGCGGTGACCCTGTCGGTACTCATACTGTTCGTCGCGGCGACCGTGCCCAGCCAGGGCGTACCCCCGTTTATCTACTTCCGCTTTTAGGGTTCCCACAGATGCCCTCAGACCGCCCCGAGCATCGCGACGACAACCTGATGGAGCGCTTCGACCGGGAGGGCGCGCGCCGCTTCCGGGCCCGCGACGCGATCCTCGCCGTAGCCCTCGGCTCGGTGATCCTCGTGCTCTGCGCCGGCCCGTCGATTCGCAAGGCTGGGGAGCAGATGCACGGAATCGGACGCGACGTGGTGCTCGGCATCGGCCGCCCGGCGGCCTGGCTGGCCGATCAGCTGCCGTTTCACCACGCCACCCACACCTTCACCGCGTGGCTGTCGCCCGACGTCAGCCTGACTGGCCCGGGTGGTTTTGCCGCCAACGCGGCGGCCGGCGCGGGAGCGGCGGCGATTCCACCGGTCACGCCAGATGCGTTCACGGCGAGCCAAATCGGGGCACCCGCTCCAGCCCGGCGCCGGCTGCGCTCGTTGCTGGTCACCGGCGACTCGATGTCCCAGCCCCTGGATCAGGACCTCGCCCAGACCCTGGACGGCGAGGGCGTCAAGGTGACCGCGGACCCCCACATCGGCAGTGGCATCTCCAACACCCTGCTGGTCGACTGGGGCAAGCTCTCAGTCCATCAGGTCCGCCAGTACCGCCCGGACGCCGTGGTGGTGTTCATCGGCGCCAACGACGGATACTCGATGCCCGGTCCCGGTGGCCACCCGGTCAACTGCTGTGGGGCGCAGTGGGCCGCCATCTACGCCCAACGTGTCCGTCAGATGATGAACGCCTACCGCCAGGGTGGCGCCGCCCATGTTTACTGGCTTACGCTGCCCACGCCGCGCGAAGCCGCACGAGCCCGAGCCGCGCTGGTCGTCAACGCGGCGATCGAAGTGGCCGCCGAGCCGTGGCGTGACCAGGTCACGGTGGTCGACACCGTGGCCGAGTTCACGCCCGGAGAGCGCTATCGCGACGCGATGACGGTCGCCGGCAAGCCGACGATCGTCCGCGAATCCGACGGCATCCACCTCAACGGCGCCGGCTCGGCGGTGGCCGAGAAGCTGGTCCTGGGCGCGATCGACCAGAACTACACGCGGTGAGCAACCCCTCCGACGGTCACGTGTTCTGGGTGAACGTCCACTTCACCCAGCGACCGCGGCTCTTGCAGTTCACCCGCTCGTTGTACTGAAACGAGCTGCTGCCCAGGCGCGCTCTCGTGCAGCGCCAGCCACGGAGGTGACCGTGGTGGTGGACCACATAGCGCCCGGTCCGGCACGATGTCCGTATCACGGTGAGCTTGTCCAGGTACGAATAGCCGTAGGCCTTCCAGTTGTAACTACAGCCGCCGGCCGCCCGCGCGACGGGCGAGTGAGCCGAGGCGACCGCGGCGGCGGCCAGCGCGAACGAGACCGCAACGACAAGAACCGAAAACCGCAACCCACGTGACATAGCGCCCTCCCAGGTAGATCCGAGCCTGATGCTCGGGCGCCATCCTAACCGAGTGTCCGGGGTCTGTCAGCTTCAGGCGCGGGAGGCGGCGCGAGTCGTGCGGGGAGGGAGGTTCTCGAGCGCCTCGAGCTCGTAGCGCAGGAGATCCACCAGCCGGCCGTCGACGCGCTCGTCCTCCAGCATCTCCAGCGACTTGCGATAGCGCCGGCGCTTGGTCTCGGCCTGATGGCGGTCGAGCCCGCCCGCCATCAGCATCCGAAGCTCTCGCACCTTGCTGACCTTGTCGGCGGCGTAGACCGCCTTGGCGTGGGCGGACCCGCCCCTGACCCGGTCGCGCACATCGTCCTTCTGGGCCTCGGTGTCCTCGATCGCCGGATCGTCACTGACCAGCGCCACCAGCTCACAGACCTCGCGCCCGAATTGGTCGCTCAGATCGGGCGGCTCGGCGTCAGTGTCCTCGAGCACGTCGTGCAGAACGGCGGCGGCGACGACGAAATCCGGGTATCCCAACCGACTCAGCAGCGACCCCACCTCGACGGGATGGGCGATGAACTGCGCCCCGTCGCTGTCGCGCCGCTGACTGCGGTGGTGCTCGGCGGCAAACCTGATCGCCAGCTGGGTCAGCGGCAGATCCTGGGCAAAGCTGAGCTGGGGCTCGGGCCACCCGTTCGAGTCCACGCGGTTAGCTTAGCTGCGGTTTCGCGCGCCGCCCGCCCCCCGCCCCGGCGACTCGTCGATCGGTGGCGGTCGATCATCGATTCGTCCTCAGGACCCGCGGGCGCCGGCCTGCTCGCGAAGGTCGGCGAACGCCTGCGTGCGCAGCTGCGGCAGATCGCCGCGGGCTCCATCGGACCCCCAGCTCTGCACAGTGGCCATCAGGACCGCGAAGCCGACGCCGGCGATCAGACGGGGACGCGGGTCGCGCGCGGGGTCGACACCGAGCCGACCCGCCAGACCGTCGGCCATCACCTCGTCCCATGAGG
>DASXJY010000183.1:0-15305 GCA_036497115.1 Solirubrobacteraceae bacterium | reverse complement strand
CACACGATCCGCGACATCACCGTGGAGACCGGCGACTCGGCCGACTGGCCTCGGCTCACCGGCGCGGTCAACGCGGTCCCGGGCGCCCGCGTGCTCGACGCCACCGACCGCACGTTCATGCTTCATACCGGGGGCAAGATCGAGCTTCACAACAAGAGCCCGCTGAAGACCCGCGATGACCTGTCGATGGCCTACACGCCGGGCGTCGCCCGCGTCTGCCGGGCCATTCAGGACGATCCCGGCAAGGCGTTTCAGTACACCATCAAGCGCAACACGGTGGCCGTGGTGTCCGACGGGACCGCCGTGCTCGGGCTGGGCGACATCGGCCCGCGGGCGGCGATGCCGGTGATGGAGGGCAAGGCGATGCTGTTCAAGGAGTTCGCCGGCGTCGATGCCTTCCCGATCTGCCTCGACACGCGCGACCCCGACGAGATCGTCTCGGTGGTGCAGGCGATCGCTCCCGGGTTCGGCGGCATCAACCTCGAGGACATCTCGGCTCCGCGGTGCTTTGAGATCGAGGATCGGCTGAAGTCCTCGCTCGACATCCCGGTGTTCCACGACGACCAGCACGGCACCGCCGTCGTGGTCCTGGCCGCGCTGTTGAACGCGCTGACCCTGACCGGCCAGCGGATCGACGACATCCGGGTGGTCATCGTGGGGCTGGGAGCGGCCGGGGTCGCGGTCGCCAACATCTTGTTGACCGCGGGAGTGCGCCACGTGATCGGCTGCGACTCCCGCGGGGCGGTGCACGTGGAGCGCCCTGACTACGTTGACGGCACGATGGGATCGGTCAAGCGGGGCCTGGCCGAGCGGACCAACCCGGAGCGGCGCAGCGGCTCGCCGGCCGAGGTGATCGAGGGCGCGGACCTGCTGATCGGTCTGTCCGGGGCCCGGGTGATTCCGCCGGCAGCACTGGCCACTATGAACCATGACCCGATCGTGTTCGCGATGGCCAACCCCAATCCCGAGGTCACCCCCGAAGAGGCCGCCCCCTACGCGCGGATCATCGCCACCGGCCGCTCGGACTATCCGAACCAGATCAACAACGTCCTTTGCTTCCCGGGCGTGTTCCGGGGCGCGCTCGACGTGCGGGCCCCGGAGATAACCGAGACGATGAAGACGGCGGCGGCCCGGGCGATCGCCGACATCGTCTCCGGCGACGAGCTGCGCGAGGACTACATCATCCCGTCGGTCTTCAACCGCGAGGTCGTCGGCGCCGTGGCCGCCGCCGTGGCCGAGGAGGCGCGCGACAGCGGACAGGCGGGGGCCGGGCTGGAGATGGGGTTCGCCGCCACCGAGGAGATCCTGCCGGCGCGGTAACGGTTTGCGGCGGTTCTGTGCCCGGTCGGTTGCGGGAGTGCGAAAAACTGGCTGGCATCGGGTTGGGGTGGGCCGCGGGCGCCATGGTGTGTGGCGGGTGAGTGGCGAGAGAGCGGACATTTCGGAGCGAGCGATCGCCTCGGGCGAGCGGTTCGCTCTGCTGGGCTCAGGGGGTGGTCGCGACAGGACTCACCTCGTGAAAGTGCTCGGAGCTCGCTCTGAAATGACCGTTTCCGGCCGGTCGGCGGAGCGAATCGCCGCGATCGCCCGGGTGCAGCGCGGCCGAGTGGCTCGCCGCCAGCTCGTGGCGGCCGGGATCAGTCCCGCAACCGTCACCCGACTCGTCCTCCGAGGTCAGCTGCTGCCCCTCCATCGTGGCGTCTTTGCCGTCGGGCACCTGGCGCCGGCAGAGTGGGGCCCGGAAACCGCAGCGTTGCTGGCGGTCCGGGAAGGCGCCGCGCTCAGCCACGGCAGCGCAGCGCGGCTCTGGGATCTGTCCCCAGCCGGATTCGGCGACGGCGTGGTCCATCTGGTGGTCAGCGAGTCCAAGGGCGCACAGCTCGCCGGTGTTCTGGTTCACCGCACCCGCATCCTCGAGCGTCGGGACGTGCGAGTCCACCTCGGGCTTCCCGTCACCTCCCCGGCCCGCACGCTCTTGGACCTCGCCGGGGTCCTCACCCAACGACAGCTCGAGTTCGCCTTCGACCAAGCGGTTGTGTCACGGATCATGCGGCCATCTCAGATGCTCGAGGTGCTGGCGCGATCCCGCGGCAGGCACGGCCATGGCGCCCTGCTGAGGCTGGCCGAGACCGAGCGCGCTCCCACGCTCACCCGCTCGGAAGCCGAGGAGCGCTTCCTGGCCCTGATCCGCAGCGCGCAACTGCCTGAACCGCAGGTCAACGCCAGGATCCACGGCTACGAGGTGGACTTCCTGTGGCGCGAGCAGCGGCTGGTGGTCGAGATCGACGGCTACCGCTACCACTCCACCCGCCGGGCGTTCGAGCACGACCGCCGCAAGGACGCGACGCTGCACGCGGCCGGGTTGGGGACCATGCGGATCACCTGGCGCCAGCTGGAGGCCGAGCCGCTGGCGGTGGTGGCGCGGCTCGCCTCGGCCCTCGGGTAAACCGACGGCGCTCGGGTAAACCGGGCGGCCCCCCGGTGGGCGGCCTAGGGCGACTCCGCCGGCGGCTCGCCGCCCGGCGGCACGAGCACCTGCTCGGCGTCCGGAGGCGGCTTGGATCGCCGCGGGATCGGACCCTGCACCTTCCACAGCGAGCCGGGCCGTGACGGCAGCAGCAACACGATCACCAGGCCGATCGCGCTGAGGATCAGGCCGAAGGTCAGCCCGACGCGCTCGGCGTAGCCCTTGCGGTCGGCGATCCAGGCCGCCGCTGCCGCCGACAGCAGCCAGATGAACAGCAGGTACAGGGCCTTGGACCCGATAACGGCCAGGATCGTCATCGCGGATCGGGCATCGCGTTCATCAGGCCCCCAGGTACGCCCGCTGGACTTCGGGATCGTCGCGCAGCTCGGTGGAGGCGTTTGACAGCACCACCCGTCCGGTCTCGAGCACATAGCCGCGCTTTGACACGTCGAGCGCGTAGTTGGCGTTCTGCTCCACCAGCAGGATCGCCACGCCGCGGCGGTTGATCTCGGCGATCGTCTCGTAGATTCGCTGGACCAGGATCGGCGCGATCCCCATCGACGGCTCGTCGAGCATCAGCAGCCGGGGACGGGCCATCAGAGCGCGGCCGATCGCCAGCATCTGCTGCTCGCCGCCGGACATCGTGCCGGCCTTCTGCTTCTCGCGCTCGTGCAGCCGGGGGAAGAGCTCGTAGACCCGGTCCAGATCCTCGCCGATCGAGGCGCGGCGGCGGTGGTGGGCGCCGAGGTCGAGGTTCTCACGGACCGTCATGCGGGGAAAGCAGTGACGGCCCTCGGGCGCCAGGGCGATGCCGTGCGAGACGATCTCGTGGGCCTGCACGCGGGTGATGTCCTGGCCGGCGAAGGCGATCTTGCCCCGGCGGGCCGGGGTCAGGCCGGAGATCGAGCGCAGCGTGGTCGACTTCCCGGCTCCGTTTGAGCCGATCAGCGTCACCACCTCGCCGTCCTCGACGGTCAGCGACACTCCCTTCAGCGCCTCGATCGCGCCGTAGAAGGTGTGGATCGTGTCGACCTCGAGCAGCGCCATCAGTCCTGCTTTCCCAGGTAGGCCTCGATCACCCGCGGGTTCTCGCGGACCTCGGCCGCCGAGCCCTCGGCGATCTTCTCCCCGTGGTCGAGAACTGTGACGCGCTCCGAGACGCCCATGACGACCTTCATGTCGTGCTCGATCAGCAGGATGGTCAGGCTCAGCTCGTCGCGCAGCTGGCGCATGAACTCGGTCAGGGCGCCCGACTCCTGGGGGTTCATGCCGGCCGTGGGCTCGTCGAGGAGCAGCAGCTTGGGCTCCGAGGCCAGGGCGCGCGCGATCTCGATCCGCCGCTGGTCGCCGTAGGAGAGCTGGGAGGCCAGGAGGTCAAAGGCACTGGGTTGCAGGCCGACGTAGGTCAGCAGCTCGCGGGCCCGCACACTGGCGTCGCGCTCCTCCCTGCGGACCCGGGGAGGCCTGAAGATCGAGCCCACCAGCCCCGCCTTCATCCGCGCGTGGCGCCCGATCATGACGTTCTCGACCGCGGTCATGGCGCCGAACAGGCGGATGTTCTGAAACGTCCGGGCCACGCCGAGGCCGGTGATCCGGTCCGGGCGCGACCGGGTGATGTTGCGCTTGCCGAGCAGGATCCGGCCCGCAGTCGGCTTGTAGAGGCCGGTCAGCATGTTGAACAGGGTCGTCTTGCCGGCCCCGTTGGGACCGATCAGGGACACGATCCCGTGCAGCGGAACGTCGAGTGAGACATCATTGACGGCGACCAGGCCACCGAACTCCTTGGTGACGTGATCGACGAGCATCACGGCATCGGTGGCCGGCGCAGTGGCCGCGGCGGTGCTCATCAGGGCGCCGTGCTTTCGACCAGCTGGGCGTCCTCGGCCGCGATCTCCGATGTCAGCTCCAGGCGACGGCGGCGCTCGGGGATCAGCCCCTGCGGCCGGAGCACCATCACCAGCACGAGCAAAAACCCGAAGATCCCGAACTCGACCGAGGTCAGGGGGAAGTTCAGACCCAGCTTCTGCGGCAGGTCGTTGAGCACGTCGGGGATCAGCCAGTTGTTGATGTAGCCGAGCAGCAGACCACCGATCACCGCCCCCCAGATCGATCCCAGCCCGCCGATGATCACCATCGCCAGCACGAAGATCGAGAAGCCGAACTGGAACTGGCCCGCGTTGACCTCGGTGTAGTAAGCGCCCAAAAAGGCGCCCGACATGCCGCCGAACATCGCCCCGATCGCGTACGCCGACAGCTTGGTCCGGACCAGCGGAATGCCCATCGACACCGCGGCGACCTCATCCTCGCGCAGCGCCACCCAGGCGCGGCCCAGGCGCGAGTCGCGCAACCGCAGGTTGACGAACAGGACCAGCATCAGGATCGCGAATATCAGCCAGTACCACGGTCTCAGGTTGAGCAGGTTGAAGATCCCGATGCCCGGGAAGTACGGCGGATCCACGGCGCTGATCCCCAGGTTGCCGGCGGTCAGCGTCAAGCCGCCGCCCAGGTGCACGCTCTGGCCGTTGACCGCGACCACGCCGATGATCTCCCCGAAGGCCAGGGTGACGATCGCGATGTAGTCGCCGCGCAGGCGCAGCGTCGGCAACCCGATGATGATGCCCGCGACCGCGCAGATCGCCGCCGCGGCAACCAGGATCAGCAGGAAGTTGAGGTGGATCCCCGCCTCGTGGGCGGCGACGCCGGAGACGCCGACGTGAACCTTGGTGGTGAAGAAGAAGTCCGAGCCGAACCATCCCAGCGAATACGCCCCCAGCGCGTAGAAGGCGACGTAGCCGAGGTCGAGCAGGCCGGCAAAGCCGACGACCACGTTCAGCCCCAGCGACATCACGGCAAAGGCCACGGCGATGATCGTGGCGTTCATGAAGCCGCTGTTCTCAGAGAACAGGAACGGCAGCACGATGCCGATCACGATCAGGGCCAGGGCCAGACCGCGACCGGCCCACGGGGGCAAGCGGTTCTCGAACGCCTGTCGGGACTGTCTGAGCTGGGCTCGCAGCTCGCCGAACCCGGCCTTCTCGGGGGCATCCGCCCGCCCCGGGGCGGTCGTCTGGGCCGCCCTGCCGGACTGGCCGTCCGGCCCGGTCTCGAGCTGGTCGCTCATGCCGCCTCCGGGGGCCGCTGGCTCATCCGGCCTCCCGCGTCTCCTCGCCCAGCAGTCCCCGCGGGCGCAGGATCATGATCAGGATCAGGTAGCCGAACACCACCGCCTCGGTCCACTGCGGGCCCATCCGCGAATCGGCCAGGGCCTGGATCACCCCGATGATCAGCCCGCCGAGGACGGCGCCGCGGACGTTGCCGATCCCGCCCATGACCGCGGCGGTGAAGGCGATCAGCCCGGCCTCGAAGCCCTGGAAGTACCAGATGTTCGTCTGATAGAGGGCGTAGACCAGGCCGGCGGCGCCGGCCAGCATCCCGCCGAGCAGGAAGGTGAGCGAGATCGTGGCGTTGACGTTGATGCCCATCAGGCGAGCCGCCTCGGGGTCCTGGGCGGTGGCCCGCATGGCCCGGCCGGCGCGGGTCTGGCTGATGAACCAGCCCAGCCCGATCACCAGCGGGATCATCAGCACCAGCGCCAGGAGGTACCCGCGGACGATCGGGACACCGGAGATCTTGAACACGGTCTGGCCCTGGTGGATCAGGTCGGGCAGGCCGATCGGCGACCCGCCCTGCCACAGCAGTCCGACGTTCTGGAGGATGAACGAGAACCCGACCGCGGTGATCAGCGGGGCTAACTTCGGCGCCCCGCGCAGCGGCCGGTAGGCGACGCGCTCGATCAGGACGTTCAGCGACCCGCAGACGAGCATCGACACGATCAGCGTGACGATCAGGCCCCCGACCAGGCCGACCGGACCGGTGGTCAGCCCCAAGCCAATCGTGCCCCAGAAGCCGGCCGCGGTGAACGAGCCGATCATGAACACGTCGCCGTGGGCGAAGTTGATCAGCTCGATGATTCCGTAGACCAGCGTGTAGCCGATCGCGATCAGGGCCCAGATCGCGCCGTTGGAGAGGCCCTGGGCGAAGTTGAAGCCCAGCCGGGACAGGTCGTGGTGAATGACCGCATGCCCCGCCACCACACCGGCCTGGTAGCCGTGCGTGAGGTCGCGGACCCCGTAGTAGATCGGGAGCGCGGCCAGCGCGACGATCAAACCCCACCGGCCGGCAAAGCGGCGGACCGCGGCCAGCGGCCGCATCGCGGGGGCTGGAATCGTCGGCGCTAGGGAATGGGCTTCCAAGGTCAGTGGTCCCGGGGAAGGCGTCGAGCAGGAAGACTACGGGGAGGACGATCCTGACGCGGATCGCCCTCCCCCAGCCGGCTCTAGCTGACCGTCTTGGTCGGCGTCAGGGTCTTGAAGAACACCGGCTCGCCGCTGGAGTCGACCTTGTAGAGGCCGTATGACTTCAGCGTCGTGTCGCCGTTCTTGTCGAACCCATAGGTGCCGAGCACCGACTTGCGTGAGGTGGTCGCGAACAGCGCCTTGAGCACCGCGGACTTGCTGTTGCCCTGGGAGCCCAGCTTGGCGATCGTCTGCAACCCCAGCTTCATCACCTCGTAGCCGTAGATCGCGTACGGATCGGGATTTGCCGA
Organism: Solirubrobacteraceae bacterium; assembly: GCA_036497115.1. GTDB lineage: Bacteria > Actinomycetota > Thermoleophilia > Solirubrobacterales > Solirubrobacteraceae > Palsa-465. The sequence continues at coordinate 8,232 of DASXJY010000183.1, read as the reverse complement.
GCCGTACTTGGCCTTGTACGCGGCCAGGAAGTCCTTGCCGCCCGGATACGCGCTCAGGTCCTGAGTCGCCACCGTGCACTGCGTGAGCGGATACAGCGCCGCCGGCACGCCACCCTTCTTCTGGGAGGTGTAGGAGTCGGTGCAGGCTCCGTCGGGAGCGAACACCTTGGCCTTGGGCAGCGCGGAGTGGACGTCCTTGGTGATCTGGACGGCGCCGTTGGAGACGATCCCGGAGAAGAAGAAGCAGTCGGCTCCCTGTCCCTGGATCGTGCTCGCGTAGGAGCGGAAGTTCGGCGCGGTCGGGTCGATCCCGGTATTGCCGGTGATCGTGACGCCGTACTCACTCTTCTCGAGTCCCAGCAGGGTGGCCAGCCCGGCCCCGTAGGCCTCCTTGTCGTTGGCCACGGCGACCTTGGTGCAGCCGGCCTGCTTCATCGCGATCAGGTCGGCCGCCGCCTGAATCGAGTCGATCGGCACGATCCGCAGGTAGTTGCGGGTCCCGGTGGGGTAATACTTCTGCGGCTCGCCGGGAGCACTGCCGGGGAGGTTGGTGGTCAGGCCGACGTAGGTGTTGGCCGGGCTGACCATGGGGATCCCGCCCTGGTTGAGGATCGGGATCGAGACCTCGCTGGCCCCCGAGTTGAACTCCCCGATGTAGTAGACGGCCTTGGGGTCGGCGGCCGCCTTGCGGGCGTTGGCCGCCGTCTGGCCCGGATCCCACTTGCCGGCCGCCGCCGTCGAGTCGTCCAGCGACTGGTAGTTGACCGTGAACGGACCGGCCTTGCCACCGGCCTGCGACAGGGCCAGCTTGATGCCGTTGACCATCGGATCGGTCTGAGCGGTCGACGCGCCCTGCAGCGGCAGGCTCGAGTAGATGTCGATCGTCTTGCCGCCGCCTCCGCCGCTGCTGCCCCCGCCACCACTGGAACTGCTGCTGCTACTGCTGCTGCCACAGGCCGCGAGGGCGAGGACGCCAGCCACAGCCAGGCCGCCCCAAACACCCTTGCCGAGAAAACTCATAGTCGTCCTCCTCTAGTCGATCCGGGTTCTCGGTTTTCCGGTGCCGGGAGACTATTCGGGGGGTCGGACCGCAGCAAGTTGCATCGCGCACTCTCCGTCAGGAACACGCGGTCCCCTAACAGAAACGAAATCTCCTCATCCCTGCATCGCCTTCCAGAAGCTGAGCTGGCCGGCGCGCACTCGATACACCCCGTAACGGTCGATGCTGGTGTCGCCCTGGCTGTCGATGCTGTACTCCCCCAACACGCTGGGGCGGTCGTGAGTGGCGAAGATCGCCGCCCGTACCTTGGACAGCGCGGCCGGCTCGGATCCGCCTTCGGTGGCCCGGGAGACTGCGTCAAGCATCAGGCTCATCGCCGCATAGCCGTAGATCGCGTACGGCTGTGAGCCTCCGTAATCGCGAGCGTAGACGTCGAAGAACCGCCTTGCGGCCAGCGGATAGGCGCTGGGATCGACCGCGGCGACGGTGATCATCACCCGTGGGTCGACCGAGATCGGGATCCCGCCGAGCTCGGGATCGGTGAACGTGCTCTCGGCCAGGCCCGCGGAGCCGAAGATCAGCGCGTGGGGCAGCGCCGAGGCCACCTGCTTGACCACCAGGGCGGCGTCGCTCTCCGTGATCGCGCTGACCAGCACGCAGTCGGCACCGGTGGGGATCAGGCTCTGGGCCAGCGAGCTGTAGTCAGCCGCGCGAGCCTCGAATTCCTGGGTGCCGACCACGTCCAGACCGGCCTGCTTGGCCGCGACCTCGAAGCTCTCGGCGGCGTCACGACCATCGACCTCACCGTCGTCGAGCACGTAGGTCCGCCGGCAGCCCGACGCCTTCTGGAGCTTGGCCTGCACGGCAGCCTGGACGGCGTCGTCGGGCACGACGCGGGCGAAGGTCCGCACCCCCGTGGGGTAGTACTTCTCGGGCTCGCCGGGCGACGCCTCAGGACCGCCGTCGGTCAACCCGACAGCGGTGGCCGAGGGGCTGATCTGGGGGATCCCGGCCCGGTTCAAAAGCGGGATGGAGACCGCGCTGGCGCCCGAGTTGAACTCCCCGATGTAGCCGACCGTGGTCCTGTCGAGCACCGCCCGGCGGACGTTCAAGGTGGTCTGGCCGGGATCCCAGGCGCCCCGCTGAGGGGTGGCGTCGTCGAGCTCGCGCAGAACGATCCGGTAGCGGCCGATCCGGCCGTGGACCCTGTTCAGCGCCAGCTTGGCGCCGTCCACGACGGCTTTGGCGCTGATCGCCGAGGCCCCGTTGAGGGGGACGCTGACGTAGACGGTCAGCGTCGACCCGGCGATCGTCGGCTGCTTGGCGGCATGACTTCCGCAACCGCAGACCAGCGCCAGCGCGGCCACCAGCGAGGCCCATCGCAAGCCCCGGCGCGCAATCAACCTTGTACTTGCAGGAACCGTTCCGGCACCAGCTGCCCGCCGTGCACGTGCGAGAACACAAACGGAGCGATGCTCGGGTCCCCGCCCTCGATCGAGTAGGTGCCGATCGCTGACTGCCGGTTCTTGATCGCGCGGAAATCGCTGACGATGTCGGCCCGGTTGTTGGCGTTGGCGCCGGCACTGCCGATCACCGCCAGCAGCGCCGACATCGCTTCGTAGCCGAAGATCGCCTCGGTCGCCGGCTGGCGGCCGTAGGCGGAGCGAAACGAAGACACGAACTGCCTTCCGGCCGCCGTGAGGTTCTTGGGCAAGAACCCCGGCGAGGAGAGCGTGATCCGCTCCTGGGTGGCGGCACTCAGGCCGGACACGAAGGCGGCGTCGTAGAGGCCCGACGGAGCGAACAGCTTGATCGTGGGCACCGCGCCCGAGGCACCGTCGAGGACTGCGGTGGCGGCCTTGGCGGCGCTGGGGGAATCATCGCTGGCGCCGTAGAACATCCCGTCGGCGGCCGAGGATTTGACCGCCGATTGGTTTCCCGGCCCGGAGACAACCCCCAGCCCGGCCTGGCGCGCGTCCTGGCTGACCTCCTGGGCGAGCGCCGCTCCGTAGGGCTGGCCGTCGCTGGCCACGTAGAGCTTGGTGACCCCCAGCGAGTGCATCTCCTGCACCTGAGCCTCGGCCTCCGCGGCGCTGTTGGGCACCACCCGGGCGAACGTTTCATGGTAGGTCGACCGCGACGGGTAGTACTTGCTCGGCGACCCGGCCACCGCGGGGCTGGACTGGGTCAGATAGTCAGCCGTGTCGGCCGGGCTGACCACCAGCACGCCCTGCTGATTGAGGATCTGCACTGACACCTGCGAGGTGCCGGGCTGCAGCTCTCCGAGGTAGCCGATCGTGGTCTTGTTCTGAATCGCGGTGCGCGCGTTGTCGGATATCTCGGCCCCGTGGAGCTTGATCAGCTTGACCGCGAACTTCCCCGCCTTGCCGCCGGCCTGGGTGAGCGCGAGCTGCTCGGCGTCGAGCGTGTCAGCGGCGGCCTGGCCCCCCGAGCCGCCCGGGGGCTGGCCGGCGTAGACGGTCAGCGTCGAGCCGCTCACCGAGACCGCCGAGTTGCCACCGCTGGTGGAGCCGCAGCCGGCCAGGAGGATCGCCGCCAGGCCGGCGCAGAGCGACGCCGCACGGCTCCGTACGAGCACCCGGCTGGGCATCGGGACCGGTTAGTCCCGCCGGCCGGGCAGGAACGGGAGTACGTTGCGGATGCCGATCGCGAGGATCACCATCACGACCGCGATCAGGATCGCATCGAAGCCGCTGACGTTGAGCGACCAGATGATGATCCAGATGCAGAGCCCAGCGGCGGCAGTGAGAATCAGACCCATCGCGCCCGGATGCTACTAGTGGGGCCAGCCGAGGCGCGGACAGTCCGGACACGGGCTGATTTGCCGGCGCCTACTCGGGTGGGGCCGCCAGGGCGTCCGCGAACCCCCGGACGAGGTCTCCAACCGCCCGGGCCGGGTCCTCGGCGTCACCGGCGGCCCGGACCAGGCGGCTGCCGATGATCACCCCGTCGGCGCCGGCGTCGGCCGCCGCGGCGACCTGGTCGGGGGTTCCGATTCCGAACCCGACCGCGACCGGGACCTCGGTGCTGGCCACGGCGCGGGCGATCACCTGGCTCAGCCCGACGTCCACGGCAGCGCGCTCGCCGGTGGTCCCGGTCAGCGAAACCGTGTACAGAAAGCCGCTGGCGCGGGCGCCGATCTGCGCCAGCCGGTCCTGAGGTGTCGTCGGCGCCGCCAGCGGCACCAGCGCCAGGCCGCGCTCCGCGCAGACCTGGCGGGTGGCCTCGGACTCCTCCAGCGGCAGGTCGGGGACGATCAGGCCGCTGACCGCCGCGCCGACGAGGGCGTCGGCGAAGCGCTCCAGGCCCCGGGCCAGAATCGGGTTGGCGTAGCACATCAGCACCACCGGCACCCGCTCCGCGATCGCCCGGGCCACCTCTAGCACCGCGGGGAGCGTGGCCCCCGCGGCCAGCGCCGCCGTGGCGGCGGCGTGGATCACCGGTCCGTCGGCCAGCGGGTCAGAGAAGGGGGCGCCGAGCTCGATCAGGTCAGCGCCGCCGTCGGCGTAAGCCAGCCCGATCTTCTGCGATGTGGCCAGGTCGGGGTACCCACCCATCAGGTACGGCATCAGCGCCGCGCGGCGCCCGTTGGCGCGGGCGCGGGCAAAGGCCTCGGCGATCCGCTCGGTCCCGCTCACCGGTCTAGCGCTCAGGGCCGTCGAGCCGGGCCAGCGCTTCCGCGAGGTCCTTGTCGCCCCGCCCCGACAGGCAGATCAGGTCGAGCTCGGAGCCGGGGTTCTGAAGCGCCCAGGCGACGGCGTGGGAGCTCTCGAGCGCGGGGATGATCCCCTCCAGGCGGGCGGTGCGAGCAAACGCCTCCAGTGCGGCGCGGTCGTCGACGGCCACATACCTGGCCCTGCCCTGGTCGCGCAGCCAGGCGTGTTCGGGGCCGGTCCCAGGGTAATCAAGGCCGGCGGAGATCGAGTGCGCCTCGAGGATCTGGCCGTCTTCGTCCTGCATGATCGCCGTCAGCGAGCCGTGCAGGACACCGGGAACTCCGCCCACCGTCAGCGGGGCGCCGTGGCGGCCGGTCTCGATCCCCTCCCCCGCCGCTTCCACCCCGACCAGCTGAACCTCGGGATCGCCGACGAACGGCGTGAACACGCCGATCGAGTTCGAGCCGCCACCCACGCAGGCGATCACCCGAGCGGGCAGCCGCCCGGTTCGCTGCAGCACCTGCGCCCGCGCCTCGTCTCCGATCACCCGCTGCAGGTCACGGACCAGCGCCGGATAAGGCGCCGGACCGACGCACGAGCCGATGATGTAGTGCGTGGTCTCGACGTTGGTGACCCAGTCGCGGATCGCGGCCGAAACCGCCTCCTTCAGGGTTCGCGCCCCGGCGTCGACCGGCTCGACGCGCGCCCCCAGCAGGCCCATGCGCTCCACGTTGGGCTTCTGGCGCCGCATGTCCTCGGTTCCCATGTAGACGATGCAGTCGAGGTCGAGCAGCGCGCAGGCGGTGGCGGCGGCCACGCCGTGCTGACCGGCCCCGGTCTCGGCGATGATCCGCCGCTTGCCCATCCGCCTGGCCAGCAGCGCCTGGCCCAGGGCGTTGTTGATCTTGTGGGCGCCGGTGTGGTTGAGGTCTTCGCGCTTGAAGTAGATGGGATGACCGGCGGCCTCGCTGAGCCGGGAGGCGAGGTACAGCGGCGATGGGCGGCCCACGAAGTCGCGCAGCAGGCCGTCGAGCTCCTCGCCGAAGGCCGGATCCTCGCTCGCCGAGGCCCAGGCCCGCTCCAGCTCGGCGAGGGCCGGCATCAACGTCTCGGGGACGTACTGACCCCCATAGGGGCCGAAGCGGTGTTCGATCGCGGTCACCCGGCGCTCACCGCAGCTGTTGAGGCGACCGCGGCGGCGAAGGCCTCGAGCTTGTCCGGATCCTTGCGGCCCGGCGCCGCCTCGACGCCGCTGGCCACGTCCACGGCGAACGGCCGCACCGCGGCGATCGCGCCGGCAACGTTGTCGGGATTCAGCCCCCCGGAGAGAATCACCGGCACCTTCTCTCCGTGTGCCCGCGCCAGCTCCCAGGCGAAGGTCTCGCCGGTTCCGCCGGGCACGCCGGCGACATAGCTGTCGAGCAGGTGGAAATCGGTGTGAAACGCCCCCAACGCCTGGATGTCGGCGCCGCTGCGGACGCGGGCGGCCTTGATCACCCGGCAGCCGGTCCGGCGCGCGGCCTCGGCGCAGAACGCCGGACCCTCCTCACCGTGGAGCTGGAGCATCGTCACACCGGTCTCCTCGGCGACCCGGGTGAGTTCGGGAAGCGTGGGGTTGACGAACACCCCCACCACCTCGACCCGGCGCTTGAAGGTGGCCGCGATCTCGGCGGCGACCGGCAGCCGACAGCGCCGCGGCGAACCGGCCCACATGATCACCCCCAGCGCCCAGGCCCCGGCGGCCACGGCGTGCTCGGCGTCGCCCGGCCGGGTCAGTCCGCAGAACTTGATCTTGGGGGCGCTGAAATCCATCACCGGACAATCGTACGAGGGCGGCGCCGGGGCCCAATCGTGTCCACTAGGCCTTGACTCCGGTCAGCTCGCGGCAGGCCGCCTCGATGTCGGCGGCGCGCATCAGCGACTCCCCGATCAGCACGCCGTCGACCCCGGCGCGAGCCAGCCGCTCCAGCTCGGGGCGGGTCCGGAAGCCGGATTCGGCCACCGTCACCGTCCCCGCCGGCACCAGCGCCAGCAGCTCATGCGTCCGATTGATGTCGACCCGGAGGGTGGTCAGGTCGCGGTTGTTGATCCCGATCAGCTCGGCGCCGAGGTCCACCGCCACCGCCAGCTCGCGCCGATCGTGGACCTCGACCAGGATTCCCAGCCCGAGCTGGCCGGCTCGCTCGTACAGCCGCTCCAGCCGGCCCCGATCGATCGCCGCCACGATCAGCAGGATCGCGTCCGCCCCGCCGGCCAGCGCCTCGAACAGCTGGTATTCGTCGATGATGAAGTCCTTGCGCAGGATCGGCAGCGTCGCGGCCTCGCGGGCCCGACGCAGATCGTCGAGCGAGCCTCCGAACCCCTGCTCCTCGGTCAGGATCGACAGCGCCCGGGCCCCCGCGCGCTGGTAGGCGCCGACCACGTCCTCGAGCCGGGCGTCCACGCGGATCGGGCCCGCCGAGGGCGAGCGGCGCTTGTGCTCGGCGATCAGCGACAGCCCGGGTTGCGACAGGGCCGATGCAAACGGCCGCGGGGGCGCGGCAGCCGCCGCGCGCCGTTTCACCGCCTCGATCGAGACGGCCCCGCGGCGCTGTGCCACCTCAGCCCGGGTCCGGGTCACGATCCGCTCAAGCTCGTTCACGGGCTGTTTCCGAGCCGATGCGTGGCCGCCACGAACCGGTCCAGAGCCGCCGCCGCCGCGCCGGAATCGATCGTGTCCCGCGCCACCCTGACTCCCTCGGCCAGCGAGTCCGCGCCGCCTCCGGCGTAGATGGCGGCGCCGCTGTTGAGCACCGTGAGGTCCCGCGCCGGACCCCCCTCTCCCCCGAGCACCCGCCGCGCGATGTCGGCGTTGCGGGCGGGGTCGCCGCCCGGGATCGCTCCTTCGGGTACGCGCTCGAGCCCGAACTCCTCCGGGGCCACCGAATAGCTGCGCAGCCCCTCGCCGGTGACCTCGACCACCCAGGTCGGCGCCGAGGTGCTGAGCTCGTCGAGCTGGTCTTCGCTTGAGACGAGCAGCGCGTGCTCGGTTCCCAGCAGCCGCAGCGCCCCGGCCATCGTCTCCAGATACTGGGGATCCGAGACCCCGATCAACTGCCGCCGCGCCCCGGCCGGATTGGTCAGCGGGCCGAGGAAGTTGAAGATCGTGCGCACCGCGAGCTCGCGCCGGACGGGAATCACGTAGCGCGTCGCCTGATGGTGCGCGGGCGCGAACATGAACCCGAATCCGGCTTCGTCGATGCAGCGGGCGACCGCCCGGGGGGCCAGGTCGATCCTGGCCCCCAGCGCCTCCAGGAGGTCGGCCGAGCCCGACAGCCCGGTCGCCGAGCGGTTGCCGTGCTTGGCCACGGTGCACTGCGCCCCGGCGGCCACCAGCGCCGCCGTCGTGGAGACGTTGAAGGTGCGCCGCCCCCCGCCGGTCCCGGCGGTATCGAGCAGCCGCGGGCGATCGACCTCAACCGGCGTGGCCAGCTTACGCATCGTGGCGGCCAGGCCGGCCAGCTCCTGGACGGTCTCCCCCTTGGTCCGCAGGGCGATCAGGAAGGCGGCGATCTG
>DASXJY010000182.1:0-12468 GCA_036497115.1 Solirubrobacteraceae bacterium | reverse complement strand
GGGTACGAAGCGGAAGTAGCGCAGCTCGTTCACGTCGGCGCCCTCGGTGATCAGACCGAGTACCTCGCGCGCGAGCGGTCCCTGCACCTGGATGTGCGGCATCGCGTCGGTCACGTCGCTGACCTCGACGTCGAAGCCGCGATCGGAGGCCACCTGCTTGAACCAGGCCTGATCGGAGTCGTAGCTGGTGACCGACAGGCAGTGGTCATCGGCGAGGCGAAAGACCGTGCCGTCCATGATCATCTTCCCCTGCTCGTCGCAGATCGCGCCGTAACGGACCTGGCCGACCTCGAGCGCCGCCATGTCGTTGGTGAACAGCGCGTCGGCCAGCGCGACCGCATCGGGTCCGCTCAGGTCCCACTTGCGAAGCGGCGACTCGTCCCACATGTTGCACGCGGTCCGTGTGGCTCGATGCTCGGCGACCGGGTCGCCGAAGTCAGCCGCCCAGGCCCAGCCCTCCCAGTCGGTCCAGGTCGCGCCCGCCGCTCGCTGGAGGCTGTCGAACGCGGTGCGATGCAGGTCTGGAGTCGACATCTCGGTCACCCCTCAGCTTTTGATGAATTTGTTCAAACGTGCCGCGGATTTATATCGCACCCGGATCGCCTTTGGCCAGCCGCCGACGGGCTCACTCGCTAGTCCCCGCGGCTCGACACCCTAACCTGACCGGATCGTGACGGCGGGGAGCACTTAGTGGGGGTCGCGCTCGGTCTCGGTGCCGCGCTGTCGTGGGGGCTGGCCGACTACTTCGCCGCCGTGGCCTCGCGAAGCGTCGGCGCCCTGCGCGTCGTGCTGGGCTTCCATCTCGCGGCGCTGATCCCGCTCACCGTCCTGGTGCTGGCCACCGACGGCCTCGCGCACGTCGACGGCTCGCAGGTAGCGGTGTTCGTGGGGATCGGAGCCGTTGGCTGGGTCTCCTACCTGGCCTTCTACGGAGCGCTGGCGATCGGCCCGATCTCGGTCCTGAGCCCGATCATCTCCGGCTACGCCGCGGTGACGGTCCTGCTGGCGGTGCTGCTGGCCGGCGAGCACGTGTCCGCCGTCCAGGCGGTGGCGGTGACGATCACGATCGCCGGGGCGATGCTGGCCTCGGCCGACGTCCGCGAGATCGCGCGCGCGAACCTGGAGCGACGTTCGGCGCTCGGCTTCGTGCTCGCCCTGTGCGCGATGGCCCTGCTGGGAGGGTTCGTATTCGGCGTCTCCTATTACCGAAGCACGATCGGCTGGCTGGGGCCGATCTTCCTCGCCCGCGGATTCGCGGCGCTGTTCTTGACCGGCAACCTGGTGGTGGCGGGCCGCGCCGCTCGGCTGCCGGGGAGCCCGCCATCCCTGACCGGGGACGGCGACGAGGTGGTTGACGCCGCGAACGGCACGGTTGGCGCCGTCGACCGGTCGGGTGACGCCGCAGACCGGTCGGTCGCGGTCGCCGACCGTGCGGTGACCGAAGCGGTGCAGAGCGTCGGCGGCTCTCGCCTCACCCGCGAGCGAGCCAGGCTGCTGGGCCTGATAGTGGTGCTGGCGGTGCTCGACACCGGCGGCTACGTGTGCTTCAACCTCGGCGTGGGGCACGCCTCGACGGCCGTGGTCGCCGCAGCCTCGGCGCCGTACGCCGTCGTCCCGATCGTGATGGGGGTATCGCTGTTCGCGGAGCGGCCGACCCGGCCGCAGTGGCTGGGGGTGGCGTTGGTGATCCTCGGGGTGATCGTCCTCGGAGCTTTCACCTGACCGCTCACCGACCACCGATGTGAGCGCCCGCCGCCTCCGGCCACTCCGTGCTCCGCTGGTCGGCCTCGATCTCGGCCAGCGCCGCGAGCACCGCTTCGGCGGCCGGCGCCGTGCGCCCCGTGGCCCGGTCCACGTGCAGCAGCAGGTGCTCGCCGGTGGCCAGCAGCGCCCCGTCGCTGTGGCGATACAGCTCGTGCCACAGGTGCAGGCGCTTCTCGCCGTAGCCGAGCAGCTGGGTTGCCACATACAGCCGTTCGCCGAGGTGGGCCTCCCGCAGGTGGCGGATGTGCGTCTCCACCGTGTAATAGCCGCTGGCGCTCTGACCGTGCACGGTGTCGATCCCGATCTGGAGCAGCAGCGCGTCCGTGGCGTCGCCGAGCACGTGCAGATACCGGCTCTCGGTCATATGGCCGTTGTAGTCAAGCCACTCCGGGACCACCGAGGTGTGGTGCAGCACCAGGCGCCCGTCGGCGCCCGCTGCCGGGCCGCTGCCGTCGACACTCTGGGCGCGGGCCAGCAGCTCGCGCTCGGTCCGGGCCAGGACCTCGCCGGCGCCGAAGCTCTGGTCGCGCAGGGCCCGCAGGACGCCGACCAGACAGTCGTCGCGGATCTGCGTCAGCTCGTCGATCGAGCGGCCCGCGGCCTGGGCGTCTGACTGGGCCACCAGCTTGTCGAGCAGCGGGTCGTCGAGCTCCGGAACGTCGGTCAGCCGCGACCAGGGTTGCTCCAGCGTGGGGCCGAACTGGGCCATGAAATGGCGCATCCCGTTCTCGCCCCCGGCAAGCCGATAGGTCAAGAAGGTCCCCATCGCCGCCCAGCGCAGTCCCGGTCCGTAACGGATGGCGTCGTCGATCTCCCGCGCGGTGGCGACGTCGTCCGCGACGAGCCACAGGGCCTCGCGCCACAGTGCCTCGAGCAGGCGGTCGGCGATGAACCCGTCGATCTCACGACGGACCACCAGCGGCTGCATCCCCACCGACCGGTAGATCGCTACCGCGCGCTCGACCGTTGCCGGCGACGTGCGCGGCGATCCGCACACCTCGACCAGCGGCAGCAGGTAGACCGGATTGAAGGGATGGGCGACGACGAAACGCTGCGGGCGCTCCATCTCCAGGTCCAGCAGCGAGGGCCGCAGTCCCGAGGTCGAGGAGGCGATGATCGCGTCCGGCGCGGCGGCGCGGCTGGCCTCGGCCAGCAGCGGGCGCTTGACCGCCTCACGCTCCGGCGCGCTCTCCTGAATCAGCTCGGCCCCGGCCACGGCTTCGGCCACTGTCCCGTGCACGGTCAGCGAGCCCCCCGGCGGCAGCGGGACCGCCGTCAGCCCCGCCCAGGCCCGTCGCGCGCGTTCCAGCGCCGAGTCCACGGTGGCCACCGCACCGGGGTGGGGATCGAACAGGCGCACGTCGACACCGGCCAGCAGCAGTCGCGCCGCCCAGCCGCCGCCGATCACCCCGGTTCCCAGCAGCGCCACCGTTGCCGGCGGCTGCCCGTCCTCAGCCACTTCCGTTCAGGCGCAGGCGCTCGCGGACGTCGCGAGGACCCAGAACGCGCACGTTCATCGCCTCCAGGATCGTTGTCGCGCGCTGCACCAGCTGGGCGTTGGTCGCCTTCTCGCCGGGTCCGGTGTAGAGGTTGTCCTCGAGCCCCACCCGGACGTTGCCGCCGGCCAGCACGGCCATCGCCACATAGGGGAGCTGCATCCGCCCGATCGAGAAGGCCGAGAAGATCGTTCCGGGCGGCAGCGCGTTGACCAGCCCCAACAGCGTCAGCGGATCGTCGGGAGCCCCGTAGCGGATGCCCATGCAGAGCTGGACGAGCACCGGATCCTCGATCAGCCCCTCGGCCAGCAAATCCTTGACCATCACCAGCTGGCCGCTGTCGAACACCTCGAGCTCGGGTCTGACCCCCAGCGCGCGGATCTGCGCGGCCATCGCCCGCAGCATGTCCGGGGTGTTGGCCATCACGTAGTCGCCTCCGGCGGCGAAATTCATCGTCCCGCAGTCAAGCGTGCAGATCTCAGGCCGCAGCTCGGCCACGTGGGCCAGCCGCTCGGTGGCGCCGACCAGGTCGGTCTCGGTCGGCTCGAGGGGCAGCGGACTCTCGGGGCGGCCCAGCAGCAGGTCACCGCCCATGCCCGCAGTGAGGTTGAGCACCACATCCACCCCGGTGGCCCGGATCGCCTCCACGGCGCGGCGATACAGCGCCACGTCGCGTGAGCCCACGCCGGTGTCGGGATCGCGGACGTGGATGTGAACCACCGCGGCGCCGGCCAGCGCGGCCTCGATCGCCGACTCGGCGATCTGCTCCGGCGTGACCGGAACGTGCGGGCTGCGAGAGACGGTGTCGCCGGCGCCGGTGACCGCGCAGGTGATGAACGCCTCGGTGTTCACCGTTCCAGGGCCGCTTCGACCGTCGGCGTGTTGGCCAGCAGGTGGCCGGTGTACTCGGCCTGGGGCGACTCGAATACGTTCGCGGTGTCGCCGGCTTCGACAATCCGGCCCTCGGTCATCACCACCACCCGGTCGGCGATCGTCCGGATCAGGGCCAGGTTGTGAGTGATGAACAGCATGCTCAGTCCCGTTTCGGCTCGTAGCTGGCGCAGCAGCTCGACGATCGCCGCCTGGACTGAGACATCGAGCGCCGAGGTGACCTCGTCGCACACCAGCAGCGAGGGCTCGGCGGCCAGCGCCCGGGCGATGGCCACCCGCTGGCGCTCGCCGCCCGACAGCTGATCGGGAAACCGGTTGGCCGCCGCCGCCGACAGCGCCACCCGCTCCAGGCACTCGGCCACCCGCGCCCCGGAGTCGCGCCGCGAGCCGCCGAAGAACAGGTTCAGCTGGCGGGCGATCGTCTGGCCGACGGTCCGCCGCGGGTTCAGCGACGCGTACGGGTTCTGGAACACGTACTGGATCTGCTTGCGGGCCTCGTTGCTGCGCTTGCGCGCGCTCTCGGGCAGATGGATCCCAGCGAGCTCGATCTCGCCGCTGTACTGGCTGTGAAGACCGGAGATGCAACGGGCCAGCGTCGTCTTGCCGCTGCCCGACTCACCGACCAGGGCCACGCACTCGTTGCGGCGCACCTCGAGGTCGATGTCGAACAGTGTGTGATGCGAGCCGTGGCTGGCGTTCAGTCCCTGCACCGAGATGACGACCTCGCCGGGCACGGTGGCCTGGGTCTCGTTGCCGGTCGTCGGCAGCTGCTGCGGGGCGTCCTGTGCCCGGTAACAGTGGACCAGGTGTCCGCGGCCGAAATCGGTGGCCTCGGGGAAGCGCTCGCGACAGCTGTCGATGGCCAGATCGCAGCGGGGCTGGAAGAAGCATCCCTGCGGGCGCTGTCCGGGCAGCGGGGCCCGGCCCGGGATTCCCACCACGGCTCGCTTTCCCTGAAGGTCGGGGACCGCCCGCAACAGGCGGCGCGTGTAGGGGTGGCGCGGGCTGGAGAAGATCGCGTCGCGGGGCCCGCGCTCGACGATCCGGCCTGAGTACATGACTGCCACGTGGTCGGCCAGCTCAGCCACCACGGCCAGGTCGTGGCTGACGTACAGCGCTGCCACCTGGTGGCTTTGACAGAGCTCGCGAATCGTCCGCAGCACGCGGGCCTGGGTTGTCACGTCGAGGCCGGTCGTGGGCTCGTCACACACGATCACGTGCGGTCGACAAGCGAAGGCCATCGCGATCGCCACCCGCTGCTGCTGACCACCCGAGAGCTGGTGCGGGTAGCGCCGGAGGAACTCGTCGCCGGAGGGCAGCGCCACCTCTTCGAGCGTCTCGCGGGCCCGGGCGAGCCGCTGCTCGGCGGTGGTGTCGCCGGCGTGGGCGTCGAGGATCTCCGACAGCTGGCGCTCGATGCGCAGCGCCGGGTTGAGCGCGGTACCGGGATCCTGGGGGATGTAGGAGACGGTGCCGCCACGCAGCCGACGCAGGTCTCCGGCCGGCAGCCCCTCGAGGTCGCGACCGTCGATCACCACCTCACCGGCGGTGACCTGGCCGCCCGGCCGGCAGTAGCCCATCAGCGCCATCCCGACCGTGGTCTTGCCTGACCCCGACTCGCCGACCAGCCCGAGCACCTCCCCGGCCCGCACCTCGATGGCGATCGCGTCGACCACGTCCACCGCGTTCGAGATCAGCTCGATCCGCAGGTTGCGGACGGTCACCGCATTGCTGGGCGAGATGGGCTTGGGCTCTGCGGTGGTACTCATCTATTCACCTCGGTCGATCCCGATCGCGGCCCGGGCGATTCCGTCGGTCACCAGGTTGGTGCCGATCGTCAGCAGCGCGATGGCCAGTACCGGCAGCAGCACGCCCCAGGGCTGGACGGTCACCGCCAGGCGATTCTCGTTGATCATCAGTCCCCAGTCAGAGTTGGGCGGCTGGAGCCCAAAGCCGAGGAACGAGATCGCGGCGATCAAGCCGATCGAGTAGGTCAGCCGCAGCCCGCACTCGACCAGCAGCGGGCTCGTCACGTTGGGCAGGAGCTCGCCGAAGATGATCCGTCGCCGCGGCTCGCCCACCGCCTCAGCGGCCTTGACGAAGTCTCGCTCGACCACCTGTTGGGCAGCCCCCCGCATCACCCGCGCCACCCGCGGAGCGTGGGAGATACCCACCGTCAGGACGATCAGCCACAGCTTGGGGCCGAACGCCGATACCAGCAGCAGGGCCAGCACGATCTGCGGGAAGGCCATGAACACGTCGGCGATCCGCATCAGGATCTCGTCGACCACCCCGCCGGCGTAGGCGGCGGTGAGCCCGATCAGCAGGCCGAGTCCGACGCCGATGATCGTCGCCGCCACCGACAGCCCCAGGACACTGCGTCCACCGTAGAGAAACCGGCTCCACACGTCGCGCCCCAGACTGTCGGCGCCGAACAGCGCCTGGCTCGAGGGCGGGCTGTTGGGGGCGGCCACGAACTGCGTGGGGGAGTGGGGTGCGATCAGCGGCCCGGCCAGCGCGATCAAGACGAGGATCGCCACGATCAGCAATCCGATTCGGGCCCGCCACATCCCCAGAGTCGCCCGCACCAGTTGCGTCCACTGGCGACTGCGCATCGCCGCCGTCGGTCCGGCGATCTGGTCGACTGTCATTGCCGGCGTGCTCATTGCCCGGCCGTCCTCAGCCGCGGAGTGACTGCGATCGTGGCCAGGTCAGCGAGCAGGTTCACCACCACGTAGACGGCGGCGATGATGATCGTCAGCGCCTGGACCACCGGGACGTCGCGGTTGCCGACGGCGTCGACCAGGGCATTGCCGATCCCGGGGTAGGAGTAGACCGCTTCCACCACCACCACGCCACCGGCCATGTAGGCCAGCTGCAGCGCCGAGACCTGGATCGCCGGCACGATCGCGTTGGGTACGGCGTGGCGCCAGATCACAGTGCGGTTCGACAGGCCCTTGAGTCTGGCCATGGTCACGTACTCGGACTCCAGCACCTCGACCATCGATCCGCGCATGATCCGGCTGATGTACGGCGTCACCGCCAGGACCAGGGTGGCGGCCGGCAGCACCACCACGTTGGGCGTGTTCCAGGCGTGCTGGCCCGGCGGCACAATCGAGACCGCCGGGAATATGTGCGACACGTTGGTGGCGAAGATCAGCGCCAACCCGATCCCGATCACGAACTCGGGCAGCGCGGCCAGCGCCAGGGTGGACGTCGACAGCACGTGGTCGGTGGGCCTGTCGCGGCGGACCGCCATGATCACGCCGAGGAAGATCGACAGCGGGATCGCCACGATCGCGGCCACGAAGACCAGGAACGCCGAGTTGAGGAGGCGGCCGCTGAGCAGCTGGCTGACCGGCTGCTCGGTCGCCGCCGAGGTGCCCAGGTTCCCGGTCAGAATCCCGCCCAGCCAGTGAAAGTACTGCGCCACCACCGACTGGTTGAGGTGAAGCTGCTGGGTCAGCGCGGCCAACCTGGCCGGGGTGGCGTTGCGGCCCAGGATCGCCCGGGCGGCGTTGCCGGGCAGCGCCTGGGTCGCGGCGAAGACCACGATCGAGACCAGCAGCAGCGTCAGCAGCCCGAACAGGATCCGCCTGAGGATGAACTTGGACATGATCGTCGCCGGCCCGCGATCTACGCCGTGAATCCCACGTTCTTGAGCCAGTAGTTGCCCAGCGGGAACCCGGACTTCGCCTCGACGAACCCCGTCACCTTCGACGAGTAAGCGTCGATCTGGTTGGAGAAGTAGGGGATGATGTAGCCGCCGGTGTTGTACTCGATCTCCTCGGCCTGCTTGAGGATCGCGTTGCGGCTGTTTTCGTCCAGGGTGCCGCGAGCCTGGCTGATCAGCTTCATGAACTTGGGATCGGCCCAGTGCGTCTCGTTGAACGGTGAGGTCGGCAGGCTTCCCTGGGCCACCTGGGGCAGGTACTCACGCGTCGCCCAGAAGTCCTGGGCAAACGTCCACTTCAAGTACTGGGGGCCGTAGAACGTGCCGGTGTCGAGCTTGCGCAGCTGCACGTTGACGCCGGCCGCCGAGGCCTGCTGGGCGAACACCTCGGCCGCCTGCACCACGCCCTGGAACACGGGCGCGGTGACCAGCTGCACGTTGAGGTTTGAGTGTCCGGCCGACTTGAGCAGCGACTTGGCCTGCTCGACGTCCTGGTGGCGCTGCGGCAGCGACGAGTTGTAGGCCGGGTCAAACGGCGAGTACATGTCGTTGGCGACCCTGCCCTGTCCGCTCAGCACCTGCTCCACCATCTGCGGCCGGTTGACGACCAGGCGCATCGCCTGGCGGACGCGGACATCGCTGAACGGCGCCTGATCGACGCGCATCGTGAACGGCTGCCACTGGCCGGTGTGCGAGATCAGGACCTTCAGCGACGAGTTTCCCTGGACCTGCGCGATCTGGCCGGTGGGCAGGTTGTCGATCGCCTCGACCTGGCCACCGAGCAGCGCGTTGACGCGCGCCGTGTCATCGGTGAAGTCGATGATCGTCAGCGAATCGACGTACGGCTTGCCCTTCTGCCAGTAGTTGGGGAACTTCTTGAACACGCTCTGCTGGCCGGGCGTGAAGCTCTCGAACATGAACGCTCCGGTGCCGACCGGCTTGGCCGGGTTGTAGCCGACCGGGACGATCGCGTTGAAGTACTGGCCGATGTCGTCCAGGAAGGTGGCATTGGCGAACTTGAGCGGGATCCGCAGGCTGGAGTTCGACAGCTTCTTGATCCCCTTGGTGTCGATGTAGCCGATCGAGGCCGCTCCGACCTTGGGGTTCTTGGGATCGAGGATCCGCTGCAGCGAGAAGATCACGTCTTCGGCGGTGACGGTCTTGCCGTTGTGGAACTCGATGCCGGGGCGGAGCTTGACCACCCAGGAGTCGGCCTTGTTGTGCTCGGGCTCGATCGACGTCGCGACCATCATCTCCAGCGGACCGAAGCTGGGGGGACGAACCGCGAGCGGCTCGTAGAGGTTCCAGCACCGCATGATGTCGGTGTCAGCGGTGGGGAGCTGGGCGTCGATGGTGTCCTTGGCGCCGCCGCCGGTGGCCCCGACCCGGAGGCTGCCGCCAGGCTTGATCTTGGCCGTGCTGGCCGGGCTCGAGCCCGCGCTGCTCGAAGCGCTCGAGCTGCCTCCGCCGCACGCCGCCAGCAGCCCGCCGGCGCTCAGTGCCGCCCCGCCGGCGACCGCGGTCCGCAGGACCTGGCGCCTGGTGATGCCATCGCCTTCGAGCTCTCTGTTGTCAGTCACCCGCTGCTCCCCTCGTGGTTTTCTCAGTTCTCAGTTCTCAGGTTCGCGTCCGGCGGCGAGCCGTCGCTGTCGACAAGACGGTCGGCTGAGGCGAGCCGATCGGCATACCGCTTGGTCTCCTGCACGATCAGTTCGGCGCTCATGATCAGGTGGTCACGCGTGACGTCGGCCACGTTGGGGTCGCGGGACTCGATCGCCGTCAGCAGGATCTGGTGGTCGCCGGCGTAGTCGGACCCCGAGTACAGCGGATGCCAGTTGAGCAGCATCTGGGACTCGGCGGCCAGGGGCTCGTGGGCCCGGCTGAGCCGCGGACTCCCGGCCAGGGCGACCATCGCGCGGTGAAAGTCGAGGTCGGCGGCGATCAGCTCAGGGCACGGTGGCTGCGCGACGTCCGCCGAGGAGGCAGCGAGGATCCGCTCCTGAGCTGAGCGCAGCTCGGTCAGCTCGAGCCACTCCTGGCGCTCGATCGCGCGCTGCACCGCCGCCACCTCGATCGCCTGGCGGGCTAGGAAGACGTCGAGCACGTCGGCGCGCGAGATCGAGCGCACATGGGCGCCGCGGTTGAGCTCGGAGACCACCAGGCCCTCCTGGACGAGCTGGCGCAGCGCTTCCCGGATGGCGCTGCGGCCGGTCCCGAAGGTCCTCGCCAGCGCCGCCTCGGGCAGCTGTTCGTTGGGTCCTATCCTCCCGGCCAGGATCGCGGCGCGGATCTCCTGCAGCACCTGGTCGGTGGTCGAACGACGCTTGACGGGGTCAAGGCCCCAGGAAGTGTTGATTGCCACTTGCTCCCTCTTGTCGACAACCTACTGCCGGGTGTATGCCGGTGTCAACCTCGGGTGCGGTATTTGGGGTCGGTCGGCGCGGCGGCATCGATTTCGTGCAGCGCCTCCCGGTGAAGCTCGCTCAGCGCCAGCGCGTGGTCGGGTCGGTCGGTGATCACCGCGGCCACGCGGCGATCGTGGAGCATCGTTCGCAGCGCCCGCCGGTTGTTGACGGTCCAGACGAAGCTCTTCGGCAGGCCGCGCTCGTCGGCCCACGACAGCAGCCCGGCCCGGGCCGCCCGGGCGTGGGGGGCCAGGAAGTCGGCGCCGCTCTCTCTGACCCGGCGCTCCAGACCGAGCGGCCAGGTGGGTCGCAGCAGCAGACCCGTCCGGGTCTCCGGCGCGGCCCGGCGGACCCCGGCCAGGGCGGGGGCCAGGAAGGAGGTGACGACGTGGCCCTCGGGGGTCAGGCGGGCCAGCGCCCGGGTCACCTGCTCGGCGTAGCCGTCCTCCTTGAGCTCTACGTCGAGCGTGATCCGGCCGGCCGCCCGCTCCACCAACTCGGCCAGCGGCGGAGCCTGCCCCGGCCCGACGCGCGTCTGAAGCTGCGCCTGGTCCAGGGCCGCCACCGGGGTCCCGCCGATCCGCGGGTCGTGCACGGCCACCAGCTGGCGGTCCCGGGTGCGGCGGACGTCGATCTCGACCATGTCGCAGCCGAGCTCGATCGCCGCCTCCAGCGCGGCCAGGGAGTTCTGCGGGGCCTGCGTCCAGGCTCCGCGATGGGCCACGATCAGCGGATCCCCCCGACAGGCCGGCGGGGCCGGGTCCACTCCGCGCCGAGGCGGCGGGGCCGGGTCCATGCCGGCGAGCGTACGTGTGCTCCCGGCGGAGGTTGTTTAGTTGCTGATAACGCCGGATTCGCAGGCTGACGCGGCCGATGCCCGGCGTCACCCGGGGTGACGCGGCCGATGCCCGGCGTCCCCCGCGGTGGTCTGCACTGAACGACCGGTCCTCCGCGGACCCGCCCTCCGCCCCCGCGGCAAACGTCCCAATGCTCTGCCGCCGCCGGTCGATTGGGATGTTTGCCGTCTGGGGGGCGGCAAACATCCCGATGCTCCGCGGCCGGCGGTCGATTGGGACGTTTGCATCACCCTCGGGGCTGTGGCAACCGGGCCGCCGCCGTTAATCTCCGCCGCCGCATGGCCCGCGACGCGCCCGAATCGTTTCTGATCCTGATGGCCGACCAGCTGGCGGCCCAATGGCTGCCGTTCTACGGCCACCGGGTGGTGCAGGCGCCGGCGCTGAGCGAGCTGGCCCGCGACGCCACCGTGTTTGAAAGCGCCTACTGCCCGTATCCGCTGTGCGCCCCGTCGCGGGCGGCGATGCTGACCGGCCGGTATGCGTCGTCGGTCGGGGTCTACGACAACGCGGCCGAGCTGCCCGCCGCGACTCCCACCTTCGTCCATGCCCTGCGGGCGGCCGGCTACCACACCGCCCTGGCCGGCAAGATGCACTTCGTCGGCCCCGACCAGCTGCACGGCTTTGAGGAGCGGCTGACCACCGACATCTATCCCGCCGACGTCGACTGGACGCCGGACTGGGACCGTCCGCTCGATCAGCCGTTTCCCTGGTACCACACCATGGACAGCGTGCTGGGCCCCGGCGTCTGCGCGGCCGGCATGCAGACCGACTACGACGACGAGGTCGCGTTCGTGGCCGGGCGCAAGCTGTTCGACATCGCTCGCCACCGGGACGGCCAGCCGTTCCTGCTCTGCGTGTCGTTCACCAATCCCCACGACCCGTGGGAGATGCCCCGGCGTTACTGGGAGCGCTACCGGCCCGAGCGGATCGACGATCCGGTGGTGCCGGCGATCCCCCTGGACCAGGCCGACCCGCATAGCCGCCGGCTGCGGGCGATGTGCCGGGTCGACGAGGCTGGGCTCACCGCCGAGCAGATTCGCCGCGCCCGCCACGGCTACTACGCGGCGATCAGCTACCTCGACGAGCGGGTCGGCGCGGTGCTGGCGGCGCTGCGCGATTCCGGGCTGGCGAGCCGGACCACGGTGGTGCTGTGCGCCGACCACGGAGAGATGCTCGGCGAGCGGGGCCTCTGGTACAAGATGTCGTTCTTCGAGCCGTCGGTGCGAGTGCCGCTGGTGGTGCGGCGCCCCGGTGGCACCGGGCGCCGGGTGGCCACGCCGGTATCGCTGATCGATGTCGCCCCCACGGTCCTGGGCCTGGCCGGGCTGGGCGACGGCGGCCTGGATCTGGACGGGGTCAGCCTGGCCGGAGCGATCTCAGGC
>DASXJY010000181.1:0-10578 GCA_036497115.1 Solirubrobacteraceae bacterium | reverse complement strand
TCTCCGGCGCGGCAAACGTCCCAATGCCTGCCCTTCGGGGGTGGATTGGGATGTTTGCGCCGCACCAGTCGGCAAACGTCCCAATCGGTCCGGAAACGACGAGCGTTGGGACGTTTGCCGCGCTTTCCGTGGCCGTCTCGGCACACCTCGTCGCGGTCTCGGCACACCAACGAGGCGGGGCCCCGGGAGGCGGGCCGGCGCTGTCCGTGAGAGGAGCGTGAGCGGCGGTCCGTCGGCCACCGCCCCCCAACCGACTTCAGCCCGCCGAACCACCCTCCCGCTCGGCATCGAACAGCTCCACCAACCGGCTCCGCACATCCCACAGCCGCGGCAGCTGGCGCTGCGCGACAAGCTTTCCCAGCACCTGCACCGGCGTCCCCTGGGTGCCGATGCTCTCCTCGCCCAGCGCCCGGGCGACGACCGCGTAGTGGCGAAAGCGCCACACCCAGATGCGCTGGTCCCAGTCAGTCAGCGCCTCGGCGAGCTCGAACAGCGTCTCGAACTCCGCCGCGCGGCGGTACAGGTCGACCAGCGTGATCCCGGCGCGCCCCAGCGCCCGGTCAAACGCCGCGCCCATCCGTTGCGTGACCCGGGCCACGCGGCGAAAGCCCGGCGAGTCAAAGCCGCTGCCGTGGCCCAGCACCACCCGAATCTGCTGGTACTCCCAGGGATTCATCTCGTCGAGCATGTCGAGCTGACTGGTGACGTACTGAAGACCCAGCACGGCCCGGCGCATCAGCCGTGCCGCGGCCAGAAACTCCTCGCCGTCGAGGTGAGAAACCGCCTCCTCGACCTCGGCGGTGGCGAGCTTGAGCCACAGCTCGGAGGCCTGGTGGACCGTCTGAAACAGCAGCTCGTCGCGGTGGACGCGCTCCGCCGGTTCCTTCTGCAGCGACAGCAGGTCGTCGGTCCGCAGGTAGCGCTCGTAATCGCTGGCCCCGCGACCGGGCAGCACCGGCTGGCTCTGATCGCTCTCTTCGATCACACAATCACCCACTTCCAAATCACCGAATCACCTCACCCACTGCCAAAGATCTCGGCCAGGGTGGCCAGGTTGATGTTGCCCCCCGAGACGATGCACACCACCTTCCCCCGTCCCGCCTGTCCGGTCAGCGCCGCCGCCGTGGCCAGGGCGCCGGCGCCCTCGGCGATCACCCGCAGCCGCTCGGCCAGCGTCCGCACCGCCCCCCGCGCATCGTCCAGCGACACGGCAACG
Organism: Solirubrobacteraceae bacterium; assembly: GCA_036497115.1. Classification (GTDB taxonomy): domain Bacteria; phylum Actinomycetota; class Thermoleophilia; order Solirubrobacterales; family Solirubrobacteraceae; genus Palsa-465. Next base: position 9,362 of record DASXJY010000181.1, on the reverse strand, counting down.
GGTTCGTCGACCAGTTCCTGAAGCCGCGGCCACATCGGGTCAAGCACGCGGCGGCTTCCGGCGCCGTCGACGAACGAGGCCTGGTAATCGACGTCGACCGGACCCCCCGCGGCGATCGCTGCCGACAGCGCCGCGCCGGTCTCGGGCTCGGCGGTGTAGACCTTGGTCTGGGGCCGCAGCGCCTTGATCGCGCTGGCGATACCGACCGTCAGGCCGCCACCGCCAACCGGAATCACCACCGCGTCGGGGTCAGGCAGGTCCTCCAGGATCTCCAGGCCGATGGTGCCGTTGCCGGCCATCACCGCCGGATCCTGGACCGGGTGGACGAACAGCCCCTCGACGCCGTCGACCCGGCTGGTCACGATCGCCTGCCACCACTCCTCGTAGGGAACCGGCAGCACCCGCCCGCCGAGCCGCTCGATGGCGGCGATCTTGGCCTGGGGCGCGTGATCGGGAACCGCGATCGTCGCCGCCAGCCCCAGCTCGCGCGCCACCCAGGCCACCCCCTGGGCCATGTTGCCGGCGCTGGCGGTGACCAGCCCCGGCGCGCGCTCGGCGGCGGTGGCGGAGCGGATCGCGTTGGCGGCGCCGCGGATCTTGAACGAGTTGATCGGCTGAAGCGTCTCGAGCTTGCAGTAGATCTCGGCCGGGGCGTCGTCCACCGGCAACCGCACCAGAGGCGTCCTCACGGCGACGTCGGCGATCCGTCCGCGGGCCTCGCGGATCGCCGCCAGCTCGATCACAGCTCCGCCAGCTCGATCACAGCTCCACCTCGGTCCCCAGCCCCCGCCGGCGGGCGTTGGCCACCGTCAGCTCGGCGGCGGCGAGATCTTCGACACCGATGCCCAGGGAGCGAAACAGCGTCAGCTCGTCATCGTCGCGCCGACCCGGGTCAAGTCCGGCCAGGACCTCGCCGAGCTCGGCCTGCACGTGATCCTCGCCGGCAATCGCCCCCTCGGAAACGGCGAGGATGAACTCTCCGGCTTCGTTGCGCACCGACTCGCGGCTGTCGCAGAAGAAGCGGCTGGCGGCGAGCGTGGCCACTTCGATCTCCCGCGTCGTAGCCGAGCTGGCTCCCACGGCGTTGACGTGCGCGCCGGGAGCCAACCAACCGTGCTCCAGCACCGGCTCCCGTGAGTTGGTGGCCACGACCACGACATCGGCGCCGCGCACGGCCTCCTCGGCGCTCGCAGCCACAGCCACGGCCGCTTCGGCGCCGGGAGCCGCCGCGGGGACCAGGGCCCGGGCGTGCTCGGCGGTCGGAGCGTAGATTCGGATCTCCTGCCAGTCGCGCAGCCCGTCGAAGGCCCGCAGGTGGGCGCGGCCCTGGACGCCGGCGCCGAGGATCGCCAGCACCCGGGCATCCTGGCGCGCCAGCATCCGCGTGGCGGCGGCAGTCACTGCCGCCGTCCGGATCTCAGTCACGGCCGAGGCGTTCATGATCGCCGTCGGCACTCCCGTCTCGCCGTCGAACAGGGTCACGATGCCCTGATGGGCGTCGAGCCCCCGGCCGGGATTCGACGGGATCACGCAGATCGCCTTGAGAGAGAAGACCCCGGGTTCGCCGCCGCGCCAGGCCGGCATCAGACCCATGAACCCGGGCGCCCCGGAGGCCAGCATCACCGAGCGCAGCGGCTCAAACGCCTCGCCGCGGGTCCGGGCCACCAGCACCTCGGTCATGGCCCGTTCGCAGTCCGCGGGCGAGAGCGCCGCGTAGACGTCCTCCTGGCTGAGGATCAGAACGCGCATCAGCGAAACATCGCCCCCAGCATCGCAGCCTCGTCGGCCGACAGGGGCGACTCGAGCGCCTCGGCGACCGGGTCCAGGTGCTCGGGACGGCCCGGGCCCACCACCACCTGGGACACCGCGGGCTGGGCCAGCAGCCAGGCCAGTGCCATGCTGGCCATCGACATCCCCCGCTCCCTGGCGAAGGACTCGAGCTGCTCCAGAGCGTCGAAGGTCCGTTCCCGGGCTGCCAGCCCGGCGTAGGGCTCGGGCCGCTGGGTCATCCGCGAGCCCTCCGGATATGGCCGGCCGCGGCGATACTTGCCGGTCAGCCACCCTCCGGCCAGCGGGCTGTAGACCAGATAAGCCACTCCATGGCGCGAGCACAGCCCCACCAATTCGTCCAGATCCCCCTGCTCGAGCAGCGAGCACGAGTTCTGCACCGCCACCGGTGAGCCGGCGGCCAGCGCCTGCTCCAGCTGTGAGAGATCGAAGTTGCTGACCCCGTAAGCGCCGATCAGGCCGGCCGCCTGCAGCGACGCGAACGCGGCCAGGCTCTCCCCCACCGGAACGTCGGGATCGAACTCATGGGCCAAGAAAAGCTCCACCCGGTCGACGCCCAGCCGCTCCAGGCTGGCGTGCAGCTGGCGCTCGACGCGCTCCGGGGCCAGCCCGTGGTCGCCATCGGCCGACATTGGGTTGTAGGTCTTGGTGGTGATCGTCGGCCAAACCCCTCGGGAGGCGATCCAGCGCCCGATCGCGGTCTCGCTGCGGCCCCCGCCGTAGGCGTCGGCGGTGTCGAAGTGAGTCAGTCCCCGCTCCCAGGCGGCGTCCATCAGCGCCAGCGCCTGATCTTGATCGAGCCCTTGGCCGAAGAACGCAGGCGCCGATCCGACGCCGCCGAAGTTCCCGCACCCCAGCGCCACCCGCGCCAACGCGCCGGTCATCCCTGACCGCGATCGAGTCCGGTGGCGAGCATCATCTATGAATATCGGATCAACACCTCGAGGAGGCAGACGTGGGATCGCGAGTCAACATGTTCCGGGATATCGACCGCATGGACACCGACGCCTGGGCCGCCTATCTGGCTCCCGACGCGGTGATGCGATTCGGCAACGCCGATCCGGTGCACGGGCGCCAGGCGTGCCGGGACGCCCTGCAGGGCTTCTACGACACGATCGCCGGCCTGCGCCACGAGGTCTCGGGACAGTGGGAGGACGATGCCTCGACCGTGGTCGAGGCGACTGTCACCTACACCCGCGGTGATGGGCGCGAGGTCGCGGTCCCGGTGGTGACGATCTATCGGACCAACTCCGACGACCTGATCGCCGACTACCGGGTCTACATCGACCTGGCGCCGGTGTTCGCGGAGGCCTGACCGGCGCACGACTCGGGCGAGAGCTAGCCGACGACAACCTCCTCGGTGTCGATCGGCTCGAGCTGGGTGATCTCCGAGCGGCGGTCCTCCCAGTGCGGCGGGATGCACATGTGCGTACCGAGCTCGTCCTCGGCCTCGTCGATCGTGAACCCCTCCGGACGCGAGTAGGCGAGCTCGATCAACGCCCCACCCGGGCTTCGCATGTAGACCGAGAAGAAGTAGCCGCGGTCCTTGACGTCCGAGACGTCGGTGAACCCCAGCCCGACGATCCAGTCCTTGACCGCGGCCTGGTTCTCGGCCGTGACCGCGTCGAGGGCGTGGTGGTGGATCGTGCCCTCGCCGAAGTTCCACGACCCCTGCGGCAGGTCGGGCTCCTCGACGAGCTCGAACATCCGGCCGTGGCCCTGGTCGTCGCCGAGCTGGAACTGATGGTGGGGGCCCTCGGAGCTCAGCAGCTCGGCCCCCAGTCCCTCGGTGAGAAAGAACGACATCGGGTCGGGCTCGCGAACCGATGTGGTGGTGCCGTAGGCGCCGCGGATCGCGTGCTCGCCATCGACCGGACCGCCGTCGTAGGGCTCGCGGGAATCCGGGGTGGGGTCCCCGACCAGCGAGTAGTCGATCCCGCAGGGATGCTTGAAGGCAAGGCGCTCGGTCCCGAACCGCTCGGAGGCCTCGACGTCGACTCCGGCGTCGCGCAGCCGGTCTGACCAGAACCCGATCGAGTCGGCGGGGACGGCCAGATTGAGGATCTTCATCTGGTTGTTCCCGCGCTTGCCCTTCCAGCCCGCCTGGCGGTACGGGAAGGCCGTCAGCAGGGTGCTGATGTCCCCCACCCGGTTGCCGTAGTACAGGTGGTAGATCGGGATCTCACCGTCGAACAGGACCGTCTTCTTGACGCTTTTGAGTCCGAGCAGACGGACGTGGAAGTCGTAGTCCTCCTGGGCCCCGCCGACGCAGAAGGTCAGGTGGTGGGTGCCCCGGACAAAGCCCTTGTTCGGCATCGCTGATGCTCCTCTCCGGTACGCAGGATCCTCTGACTCCATCGTACTTGTGAGCGCAACGGCCTTCGCGGCCGATCGAGGCGCGATCAGGCGCGATCAGGCGCCGGCGCGCTCGCTGGCCAGCCGCGCTCCGTCGGCCAGCGAGCGCAGCTTGGCCCAGCAGATCTCAGGATCGACGGCTCCGAACCCGGCCCAGGTCCCAAACCCGCAGTCGGTCCCCGCCAGCACCCGATCGGCGCCCACGATCTCGACGAATTGCCGCAGCCTCTGGGCCACCAGCTCGGGGTGCTCGATGTAGTTGGTGGTGGTGTCGAGCACTCCGGGGGCGAGGATCTTGTCCTCGGGGATCCGAGCCTCCCGCCACACCGCCCACTCGTGGGCGTGGCGGGGATTGGCGGCCTCGAACAGGATCGTCGCCGGCTTGGCCCGCAGCACCGCGGCGATGATCCTCTCCAGCGGGATGTCGAGATGGTGCGGGCCCTCGTAGTTGCCCCAGCACAGGTGCAGGCGCACCCGGTCGGCGGGCACGTCACGCAGGGCGGTGTTGATCGCCTCGACGTGGCGCTCGACACTGGCCACGAATTCGTCGTCGCTGCGATCGCGATACATGATGTGGCGCCCCATGGCCAGGTCGGGCGCGTCGATCTGAAGCTGGACGCCGGCGGCGACGATCGCCTCGTACTCCACCTTCATCGCCTCACCGATGGCCCCCAGGTACTCGTCCAGCGTGCCGTAGAACTCGTTGGGGGCGAACAGGGCGACGATCCCCGGCGACGGCGCGTTCATGAACGCGCCGGCCAGCTTCTGGCCCTCGATCGCGGCGGCCAGGTGCTCGAGGTCGCGCTCGAGCGGCTCGCGTTGCTCGTAGGCGATGGGGCCGCGACAGATCGGCCGCAGGTAGCGAGCGCTGCCACCCTGCTGGGCCAGGCGGTCGCGAAACCGCGGGAAGGCGTCGAGATCGGCCGGCGTGGCCCGCGGCACATCGCCGACCTCAAAGCCGCCGAGGCGGTGGCGGATGTAGGTCGCGTAGCCGATCTTGCTCATCTCGCCGTCGCTGACGTAGTCGATCCCGGCCTGCACCTGATGCGCCACCCGGTCGCGCACCGCCTCGCCGATCACGCGGTCGTATTGGGCGCGGTCGACAGGCTCTCCGCGGTCCTGCGCGAACACCACATCGACGACATCCTGGGGACGCGGCAGACTTCCGACGTGGGTGGTGGCGATGCGCGGCGCGACGCTCATCTGTCGCCCACCCTACTTCCCCCGCAGCCGGTCAACGAAGCGCCCGCCGGGCCCGGCCCAGACCCGCCCCTCCCCCACCAGGTGCGCCACAGTCTGAAGGAGCCGCTGGGTGCCGACCCACCACTGCTCGTCGACCATCAGGAACGGGTGAAGGATCAGGGTCCGAGGAGAGCCGGAACCGCCGAGTAGCGCATCGGTCATCCGGTCGGCCACCTCCCCGGCGGGCAGCGGGGGGCCGCCGCCGCGCAGCTGCGCGAAGCTTTCCATCAGGTAGTAGGCGTCGACCAGCTCCCACTCAAACGGGACCAGCGCCAGCCGCTCATCGACCGTCGCCCTGCCGCCCACCGGTGAGCACCAGCGGTAGCCGAGCTCGCCCAGCAGCGCCGCGGTCCGCTCGGTCAGCTCACCACCGGGGGGCCGGAAGGCGGCGACCGGCAGCCCGAGCTCGGCGAAGGCGCCGGTTCCGCGCTCGAGCAGCTCGCGCTCCTGGTCTGCCGGCAGCTCGGCCCACGTCTCGTGGCGCCAGCCGTGCATCCCCAGCTCGTGCCCCCGAGCCGAGATCTCGCGCAGGGCCTGAGGGTTCAGCTGGCAGTTGATAGCTTCGACGAAGAAGGTGGCGCTGAGGCCGGCCGTGTCGAGCGCCGCCAGCAGGCGCGGCAACGCCAGGCGCACCGAGGGATGGCGGCCCAGGGGCCGGCCGGCCGGCCAGGTCCCGCGCTCGAGTTCGGTCGCCTCGCCGAGGTTGTCGAACGTGAGCACCACGGCGTCTGATGGCGAATCGGTCCCCGGATTCACCTCACGTGTCCCCTCGTCGCTCTGTTGTACGTCGAACCCAGAAAGCCCTTATACAATGTTCGACGATCATCGTACTTTTGGAGTGTGTATGCCCCCCGCCAACCACACCGAACCCAAGCCTCACCTGACCGCGACGTTGGTACTGGCCTGCCTGGCCCAGTTCATGGTCATCCTCGACGTGTCGGTCGTCAACGTCGCGCTGCCGGCGATCCGTGGCGGGCTGCATTTCTCCGAAGTCAACCTGCAGTGGGTGGTCAACGCCTACACCGTGACCTTTGCCGGCTTCCTGCTGCTCGGCGGACGCGCGGCCGATTTGCTGGGGCGCCGCCGCGTTTTCGTGGGCGGCCTGGTTCTGTTTTCGGCCGCCTCGCTGGTCGGCGGGATGGCCGACAGCCAGGGGGTCCTGATCGCCGCTCGCGCTATCCAGGGACTGGGCGGCGCGGTGATCGCGCCGGCGTCGCTGTCGATCCTCACCACCACCTTCACAGAAGGCCCGGCCCGCAACCGCGCGGTGGGCATCTGGGGCGCGATGGGTGGCGCCGGGGGCGCCGCCGGCGTGCTGCTGGGCGGAGTCCTGACCGATCTGCTCGGCTGGCGCTGGATCCTGTTCATCAACGTGCCGATCGGCCTGCTGGCGGCGTTCTTCGCCCACCGGCTGCTGCTGGAGAGCCGCCGGCCCGGAAGCACGCGCGGCTTTGACCTCAGCGGCGCCCTCACGGCCACCGTCGGGTTGTCGCTGCTGGTGCTGGGCATCGTCCGCACCGACCAGACCGGATGGGGGTCGGCCCAGACGCTGACCCTGATCGGCGCCGGGATCGCGCTGCTGCTTGTGTTCCTGGTCATCGAGGGTCGCTTCGCTCGCGCTCCGCTGATGCCGCTGCGGATCTACAAGTCGCGGACGCTCAGCGCCGCCAACGTGGTGATGCTGCTGCTCGGCGGCTCGTCGTTCGGGATGTGGTTCTTCGTCTCGCTGTACCTCCAGCAGGTGCTCGGATACTCGCCGATCCGCGCCGGGCTGGCCTTCCTGCCCATGACCCTGTGCATCGTGGTGGGGTCCACTCTGGCCTCGCGCTGGGTGGCCCGCATCGGGGCCAAGCCGCTGCTGGTCGTCGGCATGAGCTCGCTGGTTCTGGGCCTGCTGTGGTTTGCGCAAATCTCCGCCCACGGCAACTACCTCAACGACATGCTCGGGGCGTCGCTGCTGGTGGCGGTGGGCATCGGCCTGTCGATGGTGCCCTCGACGATCTCGGCGGTGGCCGGCGTGGCCCCGGCCGAGGCCGGTCTGGCCTCCGGCCTGGTCAACACCGCGCGCCTGTTCGGCGGAGCCCTCGGACTGGCGATCCTGGCCGCGATCGCCACCGGGCGCACCGATCACGACCTCAGCCACGGGATCTCCGGCGGGGCCCACGCCGCCCTCACCAACGGCTTTCAGCTTGCGTTCGTCGTGGCGGCCGCGTTTGCCCTGATCGGCGGCGTGGTGGCGCTGGTGGGGATCCCGCGGATGCCGGGCCGCCGCGGACAGGCGGCCTCGGTGGCCAGCGCCGAGAGCGCCTAGCCCGCGCGGCCGCCCTCGGCGCCGCACCGAGCCGCTCGGCACCCGACACGAGCCCCCTGGCCGCCGCGGCGATGGGCGACAATGCGCGCACCTTGTCGCGCTGCTTCGTCACCCGTGAGCTCCCCGGCCCCGCGCTTGACCGCCTGCGCGAAGTCCACGAGGTCGACGTGTGGTCCCAGCGGCTGCCCCCGCCCTACGACGAGCTGCGCCGGCGAACCGCCGATGCCGAGGGGTTGCTGTCGCTGCTGACTGACCGCGTCGACGCCGACCTGATCGAGAGCTCACCGTCTCTGCGGGCGATCGCCAACTACGCCGTGGGCTACGACAACGTCGATCTCGCCGCCGCCGCCGCCCGTGGAATCCCCGTCGGCAACACGCCCGACGTCCTGACCGACGCCACCGCCGATCTCGCCTTCGCCCTGCTGCTGGCGGCGGCCCGAAAGCTCCCCGAGGCGATCCGGGCGGTGCTCGATGACGACTGGCCGACCTGGGAGCCCGGGCGCTACCTCGGCTACGACGTCCATGGGGCCACCCTGGGGATCGTCGGGTTCGGCAGGATCGGCGGGGCGGTGGCCCAACGGGCGGCCGGGTTTCAGATGCGCGTGCTGACCAGCGGCCGCGGCCGCGGTCCCGACTTCGACCGGCTGCTCGAGGAGTCCGATTTCGTCTCGCTGCACTGCCCGCTGACCCCGGAGACCCGGGGCCTGATCGATGCCGCCGCGCTTGACCGGATGCGCACCACGGCGGTCCTGATCAACACCGCCCGCGGGCCAATCGTCGACCAGCGGGCGCTGCGCTGGGCGCTCGAGGCCGGCGTGATCGCCGGGGCCGCCCTGGACGTCACCGATCCCGAGCCGCTGCCGGCCAGCGACGCGCTGCTCAAGGCCCCCAATCTGGTCGTCGCGCCGCACATCGGATCCGCCACGCACTCGGCGCGCGAGAAGATGGCCACGCTGGCGGTGGAGAACCTGCTGGCCGCCCTCGACGGCGAGGCCATGCCCCATCGGGTGACCGGCTGAGGCCTGCCATGCGCGTCGCGGTAGTCGATATCGGCTCAAACTCAACCCGGCTGCTGATCGCCGAGATCGCCGGCGACCGGGTGCAGTCCGAGCTGGACCGGCGCAGCATCGTGACCCGGCTCGGCCAGGGGGTCGATGCCGACGGCCGCCTCAGCCGGGAGGCGATCGACCGCGTCTACGAGACGCTCGAGGAGTACCAGGCCGAGATCGACCGCCGCGGCGTCGAGCGATCGGTCGCGGTGCTGACCAGCGCGGTGCGCGACTCGGCCAACGGCGAGGAGTTCGCCGACACGGTCCGGGAGCGCTACGGCCTCGATCCTCACGTTCTCAGCGGCGACCAGGAGGCCGAGATGACCTTCCGCGGCGCGACCAGCGAGCGCGACCGCGCCGACGTCGAGCCGACGCTGGTGTTCGACATCGGCGGCGGCTCGACAGAGATCGTGATCGGTACCGGCACCGCGGTGGTCTTCCATGTCTCGACCCAAGCCGGCGTGGTTCGCCAGACCGAGCGACACCTCCACCACGACCCTCCGCGCGAGGCCGAACAGGCTCAGCTCTCCGCTGACGTCCGCGAGACTCTCGCCGACGCCGTCCCCGAGCAGCGCCGCGACGATGTCACGCGCGGGATCGCCGTCGCCGGGACCGCC
>DASXJY010000180.1:0-14011 GCA_036497115.1 Solirubrobacteraceae bacterium | reverse complement strand
TGTTGGCTGCCGACTGGGTGGTGCTCGAGGAGCTGCTACTGCCGCACGCGGCGGCGACGGCAACGGTTACCGCGGCGAGGGCCAGGCCAAGCCCGCGCCTGATCGCACGTTTGAGTTCGCTCGGTGACGACATGATCGTGGCACCCTACTAGGATCCTGGCCATAATGCCGGTCCGCGACAGACGTCTGGAAGCTGGCTTGACGCAGGCCGAGCTGGCCAGTCGCGCCGGCGTCAGTCGCCAGCTCGTAGCTGCGGTCGAGGCAGGCCGCAACGTTCCGGCGGTCGACGCCGCACTTGGCCTGGCGCGCGCTCTGGGGACAACGGTGGAGCGGCTGTTCGCCGGCCATCTGAACGCGCCAGTCCCCGCGCTGGGAGTGCGGCTGACCGAGGGATCGCCGGTCCGGCTGGGCCGCGTCGCCGATCGACTGGTCGCTGCCGAGCTGGCCGATCACGGTGTCGCCGGGGCTGGATGGGCCCAGGTGGATGGAGTTGTGGAGGGCGGCAGCGTCCGGATATTCGACGGCGCGTCGCCCGCCGGTCTGGTCGTGGCCGGCTGTGAGCCCGCGCTCGGCATCGCCGAGCGGTTGCTCGATGGGCTCGGTTCCCGCAGCCTGCTGGCGATCTCTGCGCCAACCGATGTGGCCCTGGCGGCACTGGCACGCGGTGGGGTTCACGCCGCCGTCGTGCACGGATTGAGATCAGAACTACCCGCCGCACCGATCGCCGTGGAGCGGCGCCACCTGGCCCGCTGGCAGGTGGGCTTGGCGGTGGCGCCCCGCCTGCGCAAGCGATCGCTGGGGGCGATTCTGGGCAGTCGTATGCCGCTCGCTCAACGTGACCCGGGCGCGGCCAGCCAGCAGGCGTTTGAGCGGGCGCGCCAAGCGGCCGGGATTGAGCCCCGGGATGGCCCCCGCGCATCCGGTCACATCGACGCCGCGCGCATCGCCGACAGTGTCGGCGGGGCCGGCGTCAGCACTGAGGGCGCCGCACACGCGTTCGGCCTGGGCTTCATTGCCCTGGAGACCCACGTGGTGGAGCTGTGGACGTCCCGACGCTGGCTCGATCATCCCGGGGTGGGCGCCCTAGCCGAGCTTCTGAGCACCAGGGCGTTCACCGACCGCGTCGCCCAATTCGGGGGCTACGACCTAAGAGGATGCGGAGAACGCGTGGAGGTCTAGGTCTAGGCGCGTCGGTGAGGACCGCTCAGGCGGACGCCGCGGACCCCGAATCGGCCTCCGCCAGCGCCACCAGCGTGCGGTCGTTGACCCGGCGCCCGGCGATCACGCAGGTGTGGCCGGAACGCTGCCAAGTCACCAGGCGCGCGTTCCCCTGGTGCAGGAGTGTGTAGCGGTGGCCGTTGCGGACCACGGTCTGGCCGCCGCTGACCTTCACCGGGGCTCCGGAGACGATCGCATAGCCGACTCGCGAGCCGTTTCGGCCCCCGTAGAAGACCGTGACCACGCGCCGGCCCCCCACCGTGTCGGTGCGGCGCCCCTGGGTCCGCCAGCCGACCCGCTCCCAGTACGGGAACGGGATGCCATCGACCTGCAGGCTGAGCTGGGCCCGGTTGGCGGAATCTTCGACCGGCGCAGGCGAGGTGGCGGAAGCCAGGGCGACGTGGGCGGTCTGGGAGAGGCTCGGCCCCGGCGACCCGCCGCCGCCGGCGATCACGACCGCCACGACAACCGCGGCTGCGGCGACGACGGCGCCGGCCACCGGGAGCCCTAGCCGCGGCCACCAGCGCAGCCGGCTGCGGGCCGGCTTGGCCGGCGCGGTTGAGGTGAGGCGCTCGAGGCTGGCGTGCAGAGAGGCCGGCGCCACGACGTCGTCGGTGGAACGGATCAGCGCAATCGCCCGCTCCTGCTCCTTCAGGGCACGGGCCATCGGCGGCGAGTTCTGAATCTCGCCGCGGAGTTGGCGCTGGCGCTCGGCGGAAAGCGAGCCGTCGGCCAGACGCGCCAGTTCGGCTTCGGGAAGCTGCGGTTCGCTGGTCATGTGATCGCTCATCGGGTAAGACTCCGGTTGGGGCCAGATCCTTCCCGGGCCGGCTGCGCGCCCGGTTCGTCGCTAAGCCGCCGGGCAACCCGCTGGCGCGCGCGGTACAGACGCGTGGTGATGGTGGCTTCGCGCGTGTCCAGCGAATCGGCCGCCTCGCCGTAGGAAAGTCCCAGCACGTCCACAGCCACGATAGCCAGGCGGAAGTCCTCCGGTAGCTCGGCAATCGCGTCGAAGATCTCCCCGACCTCGGCGGCCCGTTCCGGCTGCGTGCTGACGCGAGACTCGGCGACCGCGACATCGTCGAGCGTGTCGGTGACCCGGGGGCGGCGGGAGGCATTGCGCAGCCGGGAGTAGAACGTGTTGCGCAACGCGCGCATCAAATACGCCCGCTCGCCGCCCGCGTTGACGGTGCGGGGGCGGGCCAGGACCCCGGCCAAGGTCTCCTGCACCAGGTCCTCGGCGTCCTCGCGTGAGCCGCACAGCGCCCACGCGGACCGGTACAGGACATTCAGGTGCTGACCCAGCGAGCTTGGATCCAAACGGGGCACGGGCGCCTCCAATGCTACGCGGGTCCCGGCGGTCAACGTGAAGTAGGCCGGGAAGGAAACCGGGCCGGCGCCGTCTCTAGCAGGTAGCGGCGAGGAGCAAGCACCAGCTCATGACGCCGGCCGGAGTACCCGTAGAACCCGACCAGGAGGTTCAGAGCATGTCTCGCACCCGTATCGGAACAGTCCTCGCCACCGCGTTGACCGCGGCGGCGGTCGTGTCGCTGGCGCTGGTTCTCTCACTCGCCGCCACCGCGGCCGCGACCCCGTCGGCGGCAACCGCCCGCGCCAAGCCGGCCAAGATCAGGCTTCGCAACACCGGCGTGGGCAAGATTCTCGTGTCCAACCGGGGCTTCACGCTGTACGCCTTCGCCAAGGACTCAAGGCGCAAGGACAGGTGCGTGAAGATCAGCGGCTGCATCGGCATCTGGCCGATGACCACCACGCACGGCAAGCCGCTGGCCGGCCCCGGGGTCAACAAGTCACTGCTGGGCACGATCAAGGTGCACGGCAAGACCCAGGTCACCTACGCGGGTCGTCCCCTGTACGGCTACATCGCCGATACCTCTCCCGGCTCCACGAGCTACGTCGGGGTTTCGCAATTCGGCGGGGTCTGGCGCGCGGTCAAGGCGTCGGGCAAGACCGTCGGGTAGCGAGCGGACGAGGGCCTGGTGGTGGCGAGCTGGATACGGGCCACCTCGATCCCACCAGGTCCCGTCCGCACCTATCGCCGCGCTGCCGCCCCCGCGGCCGACCGCGGCTGAGCGACGGGGTCAGGGCAGATCTTCGATGATGTGCGCATGCCCTCGCCGCGCATCGCCTCGGTTCTCGAGCAGCTCGACGGCTTCATAGAGCGCGAGATCGCGCCGCTGCAGGACCAGCATCCGCAGTACTGGGATCACCGCCGCGAGCACGCCCGGACCGACTGGGAGGCGGACGGGATCCCCCGTCGGGAGTGGACGGAGCTGCTGGGCGAGATGCGCCGAAGGGCCGATGCCGCCGGCTGGCTGCGTTTCGCGCTGCCGGCCAAGCTCGGCGGCCAGGACGGCACCAACTACGAGATGGCGACGATCCGCGACCATCTCGCGGCCAAGGGGCTGGGGCTGCACAACGACCTCCAGAACGAGGCCTCGGTGGTCGGCAACCTGGTCTTCCCGATGCTGCTGGAGCGCTTTGGGACGCCGGCGCAGCAACAACAGCTGCTGGAAGGGTCGATCACCGGCGAGGTCGAGCTGGCCTTCGCTCTGACCGAGCCCGATCACGGCAGCGACGCGACCTGGATGGAGACGCGCGCCGAGCGTTCCGGCGGCGACTGGGTGATCCACGGAACCAAGCGCTGGATCTCCAATCTCCACGTCGCCGATCAGGTGCTGGTCTTCGCGCGCACGTCGGGACGAGATGGCGCCGCCGAGGGTCTGACGGCGTTCCTGGTCGCAACCGACGCGCCGGGGTTCGGCAAGCCGGAGTTCATGTGGACGTTCAACATGCCCACCGACCATGCCGAGTTCACGCTCGACGGGGTTCGGGTACCGGCGGAGGGGGTGCTCGGCGAGGTCGACCGGGGACTCGACGTCACCCGGGCCTTCGTCAACGAGAACCGCATCCGCCAGGCCGCCAGCGGAACCGGTGCGGCGCGGTACTGCATCGCCGAGTCAGTCCGCTACGCGCGTGAGCGCGTGACCTTCGGGCAGCCGCTGGCGCAGCGTCAGGCGGTCCAGTTCCCGCTGGTGGAGCTGCATGCCGATTGCGAGCTGGTGCGCAGCTATCTACTGGAGACAGCGGACCGGCTCGATTGCGGCGAGTACGTCGCCGACCGCGTATCGGTGTGCAACTTCCGGGCCAACCGACTGGTCTGCGACGCCGCCGACCGGGCGATGCAGGTCCACGGCGCCATGGGCTACAGCCGCCAGCTGCCGTTTGAGCACATCTACCGCCACCACCGCCGCTACCGCATCACCGAGGGTGCGGAGGAGATCCAGATCCGCACCGTCGCCGGTCACCTGTTCGGGTTCATTCGCCGGCCCGATGCCGATCCGAACGGGGGATGAGGTGCGGCTTGACTCAAGCGCCGCACTCGTCTCCGGTGGCGCCTCGGGGCTGGGCCGGGCCACGGCCGAGGCGCTGCGGGCACAGGGCGCCGAAGTGGTGATCCTCGACCTGGCTCAGGCCTGGGAGCGGGTGGCGCCCGACGGCTTTGAGTTCGCGGCGGCCGACGTGCGCGACGCCGAGGCGGTGGGGGTGGCGGTGGCCAAGGCGGCGAGCCTCGCGCCGCTGCGCGTCGCCGTCAACTGCGCCGGGATCGGAACCGCTGGACGTGTGGTGCGCAAGGGCGAGCCGATGGCACTCGAGCAGTTTGCGAACACGATCGAGATCAACCTGATCGGAACCTTCAACGTGATCCGCCTCGCCGCCGCCGCGATGGCCGCGACCGAGCCGATCGAGGGGGGCCGGGGAGTGATCGTCAACACTGCCTCGGTGGCCGCCTTCGACGGGCAGATCGGACAGGCGGCGTACTCGGCCTCGAAGGGCGGGATCGTGGGCATGACGCTGCCGATCGCCCGCGACCTCGCCAGCAGCGCAATCCGCTGTGTGACGATCGCGCCGGGGATCTTCGACACGCCGATGCTGGCCGAGCTCCCGCAACCCGCGCGCGACTCGCTGGGAGCCTCGGTGCCGCACCCGGCCCGGCTGGGGGATCCGGCGGAGTATGCCGCGCTGGTGGCTCACATCGTCGCCAACGACATGCTCAACGGCGAGGTCATCCGGCTCGACGGCGCCCTGCGGATGGGCCCGCGGTAGGTTGCCAACCCGTGCGCCGGACTGTCTTTGAAGCCGAGCACGTCGACTTCCGAGAGTCGGCGCGGCGCTTTGTCGCCGAGGAGATCACACCGTTTCACGCCGAGTGGGAGCGCCAGGGGATCGTCCCCCGTGAACTGTTCGTCAAGGCGGCCGCCAAGGGGCTGCTGGCGATGCAGGTTCCCGAGCGCCTCGGCGGGGCCGGCGTGGAGGACTTTCGCTTCAACCAGATCGTCGCCGAGGAGGTCAGCGTGGCCGGCAACGCCGGCAGCGGCCTGGGGCTCACGCTGCACAACGACATCTGCCTTCCGTACTTTCTGGAGCTGGGCAGCGATGAGCAGGGTGAGCGCTGGCTGCCGGGGATTGCCGACGGAAGCCTGATCACCGCCCTGGCCATGAGCGAGCCCGGGATGGGCTCGGATCTGGCCGGACTGCGGACCACCGCGCGGCGCGACGGCGACGAATACGTGGTCAACGGTTCCAAGACGTTCATCACCAATGGGATCAACGCCGACCTGGTGATCACCGCCGTCAAGACCGATCCCAGCCAGCGCCACGGCGGAATCTCGCTGCTGATCGTGCAGCGGGGGATGGAAGGGTTCCAGCGCGGGCGCAACCTGGACAAGATGGGGATGCACTCCCAGGACACCGCCGAGCTGTTCTTCGAGGATGTCCGGGTGCCGGTCGAAAACCGGCTCGGGGAGGAGGGCGCCGGGTTTCGGTACATGACCTCCAACCTGGCTCAGGAGCGGCTCAGCATCGCGATCTCCGGCGCGGCGGCGGCCCGCGGCGCGCTCGAGGTGACGATCGACTACGTCAAGGAGCGCCAGGCCTTCGGTCAGCCGATCGGATCGTTTCAGAACTCGCGCTTCGCCCTGGCCGAGATGGCGACCGAGGTCGAGCTGGCGACGAGCTTCTGCGACCAGGCGGTGCTGGCGCTGAACCGCCGCGAGCTGTCGCCCGAGGATGCCGCGATGGCCAAGTGGTGGTGCACCGAGCTGCAGGGCCGGGTGATCGACCGCTGCGTGCAGCTGCACGGCGGCTACGGCTACATGCTCGAGTACCCGATCGCGCGGGCCTTTGTGGACGCCCGGGTGACGCGGATCTACGGCGGCACGACCGAGATCATGAAGGAGATCATCGGGCGCTCCTTGGGGGTCTGAGAGGGACGGGCGAAGTCCGCCACCGCCCGCGCCCGGTTATGCAGCAGACGTGTGTCGCCTGACTTCCCGTATTCGTAAGTAGGGGACATCACGTCCCCCGCGGGTGCGCGGGACGGTGGCGAGGCCGGCTGCGCGATCAGGTGGTGGGGACGAGCGCCTCGTCGTCGGAGTAGATCTCGCCGCGCTCGGCTCTCTCGACCAGAGAGGCCGGAGGCTCGAAGCGCTCTCCGTACCGGGCCGCCAGCTCGCGGGCGCGGGCCACGAAGCCGGGCACGCCGCGCTTGCCGGGCCGCCGGGTTGGATCCTCGTAGCCGTTGATGTACTGGAGCACCCCGCCGGTCCAGCCCGGGAACCCGATGCCCATGATCGAGCCGATGTTGGCGTCCGCCACCGACTCGATCACGCCCTCGTCCAGGCACTTGACGGCCTCGAGCGCCTCGATCACCAGCATCCGCTCCTCGAGATCCTTCAGCGAGATCGCCGATGGATCGTCGACCGCCGGGAAGGCTTCGCGCAGGCCGGGCCACAGGCGGGTGCGCTTGCCGTCCTCGTACTCGTAGAACCCAGCCCCCTCGAGCTTGCCGGGCCGGTTGAACTCATCGAGCATCCGGTCGATGACCGCCTCGGCGGGGTGACCGGCCCAGGGACCGCCGTCGTTCTCAGCCGCCTGCTTGGCCGCGTCGCGGATCTTTCGCATCAGCTTCAGGTTCAGCTCGTCAGAGAGCTGGAGCACCGGTGCCGGGTAGCCGGCCTGCGAGGAGGCCTGCTCGATCGTCGGCGCGGGAACGCCCTCCAGCAGCATCGCGATCCCCTCGTTGAGGAACGTGCCGATCACGCGGCTGGTGAAGAACCCCCGGCTGTCGTTGACGACGATCGGGGTCTTCTTGATCAGCCTGGCCACGTCGAGCGCGCGGTACACGGTCTCGTCGCTGGTCTGCTCGCCGCGGATGATCTCCAGCAGCGGCATCTTGTCCACCGGGCTGAAGAAGTGCAGGCCGATGAAGTCGGCCGGGCGGCTGACGTTCTCGGCCAGCCCGGTGATCGGGAGCGTGGAGGTGTTGGACCCCAGCAGGGCGTCGGGCGCCAGGTGCGGCTCGATCTCGGCGAACACCTCCGCCTTGACCTTGGGGTCCTCGAACACCGCCTCGATCACCAGCTCGGCCCCCGCGGCGGCGGCCGGGTCGGTGGTGGGGGTGATCCTGGCCACGAGCTCGTCGGCCTGCTCCTGGGTGGAGCGGCCGCGCTCGATCGCCTTGGCGACCAGCTTCTCGGAGTAGCCCTTGCCCCGCTCGGCGGCGGCCTGGTCGACGTCCTTGAGCACCACCTCGACCCCGGCCTTGGCGAACACGTAGGCGATCGCCGCGCCCATCATCCCGGCGCCGAGGACGACCATCTTGCCGGGCTGGAAGCGCTCGGCCTCGGCGGGCCGGCCGCGATCGCCGGTCGCCCGCTGCAGGTCAAAGAAGAACGCCTGGATCATGTTCTTGGCCACCTGGCTGGTGACCAGGTCCACGAAGTAGCGCCCCTCGATCTCGGAGGCGCTGTCGAAGTCGACCTGCGCGCCCTCGACCGCCGCGGCCATGATGTGATGCGGGGCGGGATAGTTTGCCCCCTTGATCTGCTTGCGGAGGTTGGCCGGGAACGCGGGCAGGTTCTGGGCCAGGGACGGCGTCGAGGGTGTGCCGCCGGGAATCTTGTAGCCCTTGACGTCCCACGGCTGCTGAGTCGGCTCCCCGTCCGGCCGGTCGGCGATCCACTTCTTGGCTGCCGGAATCAGCTCGTCGGGGCTGGCCACCAGCTCGTCGACGATCCCCATCTCCTTGGCCTGCTGCGGGCGCACCCGCTGGCCCTGGAGCAGCAGGCCCATCAGCGCATTGACGATGCCCAGCATCCGCACGGTTCGCACCACGCCGCCGGCGCCGGGGAGCAGACCCAGCTGAACCTCGGGAAAGCCGAACTGGATCTTCGGATCGTCAACGACGATGCGGTGATGGCAGGCCAGGCAGATCTCGAGGCCGCCGCCCAGCGCGGCCCCGTTGACCGCGGCCACGACGGGCTTGCCGAGCGTCTCCAGGCGTCGCAGCACCGCCTTGTTGGCGCGGACGAACTCGGCGACCTCGTCTGACTGCTCTCGGGTCGCGCGCTTGAGGTCGTTGAGGTCGCCGCCGGCGAAGAACGTCCTCTTCGCCGAGGTGATGATCACGCCGCTGATCTGGTCGCGCTCGGCCTCCAACCTGTCGACTGTGGCCGCCATCGATGCCGCGTAGGCGGCGTTCATCGTGTTGGCCGACTGGTTGGGGTCGTCCAGCGTCAGGATGACCACGCCGTCGCCGTCGCGATCCCAGCGGATCGTGCTGCTCTCACTCATGCCGTGACTCTTTCTGTGAAGGGGTGTGCTTAAACCAGGGGGAGCGCTCTACACGCGCTCGACCACGGTGGCGATGCCCATGCCACCGCCGACGCAGAGGGTCGCCAGCCCGTAGCGCTTTTGCTGGCGCTCCAGCTCGTCGACCAGCGTCCCCAGGATCATCGCCCCGGTGGCGCCGAGCGGGTGGCCCATGGCGATCGCCCCGCCGTTGACGTTGACCTTGTCGAAGTCGAGGCCCATGTCCTTGACGAACCGCAGCACCACCGCCGCGAAGGCCTCGTTGATCTCGACCAGGTCGAGGTCATCCACGGTCAGCCCGGCCTTGCCCAGCGCCTTGCGGCTGGCCGGTGCCGGCCCGGTCAGCATGATCGTCGGGTCGGCGCCGGAGACAGCGGTGGCGAGGATCTTCGCGCGCGCGCGCAACCCGAGCTGCTCGCCGGTCTTCTCGTTGCCGATCGCCACCAGCGAGGCGCCGTCCACGATCCCCGAAGAGTTGCCCGGGGTGTGGACGTGGTTGATCTTCTCGACCCAGTGGTACTTCTGCAGCGCCACCGCGTCGAAGCCGCCCATCTCGCCCATCATCTGAAATGAGGGCTTGAGTCCGGCCAGCGTCTGCACGGTGGTGCCGGGCCGGATGAACTCGTCGTGGTCGAGGACCACGTGATCGTTGATGTCGAGCACCGGGACCACGGACTTGGCAAAGCGGCCCTCGGCCTGTGCGGTGGCGGCGCGATCCTGCGAGCGGGCAGCGTAGGCATCCACGTCCTCGCGGCTGAATTCCTCGACGGTGGCGATCAGATCAGCGCCAATTCCCTGGGGGATGAACGAGGTGTCGTAGTTGGTCTCGGGGTCCATCGCCCAGGCGCCGCCGTCGGAGCCCATCGGAACCCGGGACATCGATTCCACACCACCGGCCAGGACGAGGTCCTCCCAACCGGAGGCCACCTTCTGAGCGGCGATGTTCACGGCCTCCAACCCGGAGGCACAGAAGCGATTGAGCTGCACGCCGGAGACCGTGTCGGGCAGACCGGCCTTGATCGCGGCGGTCTTGGCGATGTCGCCTCCCTGGTCACCGATCGGTGACACGCAACCGAGCACCACGTCGTCGACGCGGTTTGGATCCAGGTCGGCATGGCGGCTGAGCATCTCGTGCATCAGGCTCACGACCAGGTCGACAGGCTTGGTGCTGTGGAGCGACCCGTTTACCTTGCCCTTCCCCCGCGGAGTGCGGATCGCGTCGAAGACGAGGGCTTCAGTGGCTGGCAATGGTCTGCTCCTTCTGGTCTAAACGGCACAGAGTGTCCGGAAAATTCTCGCGCCTATCCTAGCGATCAGGTGTTCGACCGCGGGCCGAGATCAGGCGCTTGGAGGCCCGCGCATCTAAGCTGAACTTGCCGTGAGCGCAGCAGATATCCCGATCGAGTCCACCGCCGAAGAGACGGCGGATGAAGAGACCCAGAGCGGCCCATTCGCGGGCAAGACGGCCTGGGCTCGCAACCTGGAGGCGCCGCTTCGGGACTTCCTTCGCACCCAGAGCGGCAGCGCGGCAATCCTGCTGGTGGCGGCGATGGCGGCGCTGGTGTGGGCCAACGTGGGCTCCTCCTACAGCCACGTCTGGCACACGGTTCTCTCGATCCGGATCGGCGGAGCCGGCATCACCCAGGACCTGCGCCACTGGGTCAACAACGGCCTGATGACACTGTTCTTCTTCGTCGTCGGGCTGGAGGCCCGCCGCGAGTTCGACCTCGGCGACCTGCGGGATCGCCGCCGCCTACTGCTGCCGATCGTGGCGGGCCTGGGCGGGATGATCCTCCCGGTCCTGATCTACCTGGCCTTCAACGGGGCTCATGGCTCGCGGGGCGGCTGGGGGGTGGCGATGTCGACCGACACCGCCTTCGCCCTCGGGATGCTGGCGATCGTCGGCCGCCGGTTCCCCGACAGCCTCCGGGCCTTCATCCTCACCGTGGCCGTGGTCGATGATCTGGTGGCGCTGGTGGTGATCGCGATCGCCTTTACGACCTCGCTGCACGCGGTGGCGCTGGCCGTGGGGGTGGGAACCCTGTCGCTGATGCTGGTGGCCCGCAACACCCGCGTGCACAACGGAATCGTCTACGCCGCCCTGGGCGCGACGGCCTGGGTGGCGTTTCTGAAGTCGGGCGTGGACCCGATCGTGGTCGGGCTGGCCATGGGCCTGCTGACGATCGCCTACCCGGCGGCGCGCGGCGACCTGGAGCGCGCCACCGACCTGTTCCGGATCTTCCGTGAGCAGCCGACCTCGGAGTACGCCCAGACCGCCCGGGCCGGGTTGCGCTCGGCGATATCGCCCAACGAGCGCTGGCAGCAGCTGTTTCACCCCTTCACCAGCTACGTGATCGTCCCGTTGTTCGCGCTGGCCAACTCCGGCATCGTGATCAGCGGCAGCTTTCTCTCCAACGCCTACACGTCCTCGATCACGCTCGGGATCATCATCGCCTACGTGGTCGGTAAGCCGCTGGGGATCTCGGGGGCCGCCGCGGCCGTCACCCGCCTGAGCCGGGGCCGCATCCGCCCGCCAGTGGGCTGGGCGTCGGTGTTCGGGGGCGGCGCGATCGCCGGTATCGGCTTCACCGTCTCGCTGCTGATCGCCACGCTGGCCTTCCACGGCCAAGACCTCGACGAGGCCAAGGTCGGAGTCCTCACCACCGTGATCGTGGCCCCGCTGGCCTGCTGGGGAGTGCTGTGGCTGACCGGTCGCCTGCCCAAGGCCATGCGGCTGCGGGCGCTGCTGGGCCGAGCCGAATCGATCGTCGACCTGGCGGTCCCGGTCGACCCCGAGCGCGATCACATCCGCGGGCCCGAGCAGGCGCCCGTGACGCTGCTGGAGTACGGCGACCTCGAGTGCCCGTACTGCGGCCAGGCCGAGCCGGTGATCCGCGAGCTCCTGCGCGACTTCGGCGATATCCGCTACGTCTGGCGCCATCTCCCGCTCAACGATGTCCACCCCAGCGCGCAGCTCGCCGCCGAGGCCGCCGAGGCAGCGGGCGCCCACGGAAAATTCTGGGAGATGCACGACGCACTGCTCTCGCATCAGAACGATCTGACGCTCAAGGCGATCGTGGCCGATGCCGAGCGCCTGGGCCTGGACGGGGAGAAGTTCCGCGCCTATCTGCGCAAACGAAAGGCAGCGGGGCGAATCGCCGAGGACGTCGAGTCGGCCGACCTCAGCGGAGTCTCGGGCACACCGACGTTCTTCATCAACGGAAGCCGCCACCAGGGCGCCTACGACATCGACACGCTGTCAAAGGCCGTCCGGCTGGCCCGGGCCCGGGCGGCGATCGCCGCCTGAGCGAAGCCGGCGCCGCCTCCGCGAGGCCGTCGCCCCCGGTCACCGCTTGGCGGGGGAGCGCCGCCGCGCACTGATCGATCTCTTCGGGAGTTCGTAACCGCCTCTTCGCTGAGTGCCGGTGATTTCTTACCCGCCGGCCCTTCAGTGGTCGGTATGAAACCCAAGAGACTCATACCCATATCGGCCGCCACTGTCGCCTGCGCGCTGGGCGTGGTGCCGGCCTGGGCCTCGGCGGCTTCGGCCGCGGACGTCCAACAAGCGACAAGCGCGAACTGGTCGGGGTACGCCATCGGCGGCTCCGCGGGTCAGACATCCACCAGCTCCCGGCAGCGCTTCTCGAGCGTAACCGGCAGCTGGGTGCAGCCGGCGGCAAAGTGCGGCACCGGCAGCACTTTCTCGGCCTTCTGGGTGGGGCTCGGCGGCTCGGGTGGATCAAGCTCGGCCGACGCATCAGGCTTCGGTGGCTCGGGTTCCGGCTCGGGCGTTGACCAGTCCGGGGTCGGTGGCTCGGACACCGGCCAGGCCGACTCCCTGGAGCAGGCCGGAACCGAGGCCGATTGCTCAAGCGGCGGGGCGGCCAGCTACTTCGCGTGGTACGAGCTCGTGCCGGCGGCGCCGGTCAAGCTCGGCCTCGCCGTCCACGCCGGTGACCACATGACGACCAAGGTGGCCATCAGTGGCTCCAACATGGTCATGACGATGTCAGACCAGACCACCGGCCAGTCGACCGCCAAGACGGTCCCCACCAACAACCCCGACACATCAAGTGCGGAGTGGATCGCCGAGGCGCCGTCACAGTGTGACGGCAGCGGTAGCTGCAACCCCCTGCCGTTGACCGATTTCGGCACTGTCAGCTTCACCGGGGCCAGCGCCACTCAGAGTGACGGTCACACCGGGACCATCGCGGATCCCGAGTGGTCGGCGGCCGCGGTCCAGCTCAATCCCAACGCCACCTCGTCGGGCTTCGATGGCTCGCAGTTCGCCTCCACCGACAGCGCGGGTGGCGCGACGCCCTCGGGTCTGTCCAGCGACGGCTCGTCGTTCTCGGTGGCGTGGTCAGGCTCGTCGGGCCAGACCTCGACGGCGCCGGGTGGCAGTGGCTCAGGTGATCCATACGGCTACGGCGGCGGCTCGGGCTACGGCTCCGGGTCCGGATCCGGTTCGGGCTCAGGTGATCCGTATGGCTACGGGAGCGGTGGCTCGGACTCCGGGAATCCCTACGGCTACGGCGCGGGCAGCGGCGATGGCTACGGCAGCGGTGGCTGGAGCATCGGTGACGGCGGCCAGGTGTACGTGTACTGATCGACGGCGGGCGATGCGCCGGCCGGCTAGCTACCGGTCGGCGCGCGCCAGCTCCTGCTCGACGGCGGCCAGCACCGTCCTGCGGTTGCGGTGCGAGAGCTCATAGAGCTCGACCGCTGCCAGCTCTGCCGCCGAGGCGCCGCTGATGCGGTCGATCACGTCATCGGCGGCCATCTGGCGAAAGCCATCCCACGGCTCGGCCACGTGAACCTCGGCGCCGGCGCCGTCTTCGGCTCCGGGCTCGGCCACCTCCTCGACGAGGATCGGCTCTTCGGAGACATGGCCGGCGTCGGGGTCGAGCGCGGGTAGCGCCTCAGCCTCGGATTCTGCGGGGGCCGGCGCCGCGGGGGTACCGGTCTCGAGCACGGGCTCGGCCGGAGTCTCGGTCTCGGCCTGCGGCTCGGTGTCGGTCTCGGTCTCGGCCTGCGGCTCGGTGTCGGTCTCCGGCTGACTTGCCTCGGTCTCCGAGCCCGCCTCGGGTGTCGCCGTCGCGGCCTCGGTCTGCGGCGCCTC
>DASXJY010000179.1:0-7555 GCA_036497115.1 Solirubrobacteraceae bacterium | reverse complement strand
CGGGACCATCAGGGCGGCCAGCCCGCGCAGGCCACCCCGCTGGTCGTGATCGTGGGGGTGGTTGTCGTCGTGGTGGTGCGCGTGGTCGCGGTGGTGCGCGTGGTCGTGGTCGTGGTCGTGGTCGTGGTCGTGGTCGTGATGGTGGCCGCGCCCGGTGAGCTCGAGCACGATGAACCCGAGCCCCGTGGCCACCAGCAGGCCACCGATGATCGTGTCCTGGGCGTTCTGGATCGCCGAGCGAAACTGGAGGCCGATGGCGATGATCACGGCTCCGAGGACGATCGATAGCAGGACGTGGGCGATCCCGGCCAGGCTCGAGAGCCGCGCGATCTTGGCCAGCGGGTAGCGCCGGGCCCGTCCCAGGACCGCCAGCGGCACCCAGTGGTCAGGCAGGACGGCGTGTCCGAACGCCACGCCGGCCGAGGCGGCAACCAGAGCGGGGGCGATACTCACGCGCTCAGTGCGGCCGCGGCGGGCCGGGCGGCGAGCCCGAGCCGCAGATGCTCGGTGTGTGAGACGGCCTCGCCGAGCAGGGCGCGGACGTGATCGTCGTAGAGCCCGTAGATGACCTGGCGTCCCTCGCGCTCTCCGACCACCAGGCCGAGATGGCGCAGCACGCGCAGCTGCTGGGAGACGGCCGACTGCTCCATGTCGATCTCCCGCGCCAGCTCGCCGACCGAGCACACCCCGGCGGCCAGCCGGCTGAGGATCCGGACCCGGCTCGGGGCGGCCAGGGCCTGCATCGTCTCGGCCACCGCCCGCGCGGTGCCGGCGGAGAGAAAGCCCAGCTCCGGCTCGATCCCGTGACCCATGCGCGGATTATTGCATGAACAGTCGTGCGGGTATTCGCCCCGGGGCGAGCTGCGGGGTGTCCGGCTCGCGGGGTGTCCGGCTCAACCGACGGGTTAGAGCGAGGGCTTGGCCTCGGGCCCAAGCCGGGGCCCGGACCGCTCGAGCTCGAACCACACGTGGGTCGTGCCCTCGTGGATCCCCCAGCGGCTGGCCTCGGCGTCGACGATCGACAGCCCGCGGCCGTGGAGGTCCTGGAAGTCGTGCTGGCGCAGCACGCGCTCGAAGCCGGCGCCCTCGTCGATCACCTCCACCAGCACGCGGTCGCCGTCGACGCTGCCGCGCAGGGTGATCTTGCCGTGGCCGTGAACTACCGCGTTGGCAACCAGTTCGCTGGTGAGCAGGCGGGCCCGGTCGAGCTCGTCGTCGCTGAGCGCTTCCTCGAACCATCCCGCCACCGAGCGACGGGCGATACCGGGCGCCTGAACCGTCCGCGGCAACTCCGCGTTGAACCGTTGGCTGCCCATCAGCCGAGGGACGTGGCCGGGGCCACTGGTTGGGTTCGCCGATTGCGGTGCAATGGTCCAGGGACTTCGTCTGCATGCCGGCCCAGCTGACGCAACCTTACGCCCTCGGGCCGCCTGAGCGACGCAGACGGCCGTTTGGCGGTACCACAGCCGGGTAGGTGGGCGCCGGACCGAACGAGTCGCCCCGCGCCGCCCGTGACCCTGATCGCCCTCATCAGCACGCGCCACGAATACGACGCGTTGTTCTCGGTTTACGTGCCGATTGCGCTGGGGGTGTTCGTGGTCATCGTGATCGTGATCCTGGCCGCGGTACTGCGCTACCGCGGCCGTCCCCCCGAGAAGGCGGCGCGCTGGTCTGAGCACAACGGCCTGGAGGCCGGCTACGCGCTGCTGCTCACCGCCACCGTCGCCTTCCTTCTGTACCTGACTTTCAGCGCCGAGCACCGGGTCGACACCGTGTCGGCGCGAGAGCGCCCCAGCCTCACCGTCGACGTGACGGCGGCCAAGTGGGAGTGGCAGTTCAGCTACCCGCGCTATGGCATCACGGTCCGCAGCGGAACCGTGGGGCGCCAGCCGCTGGTGGTCCCGGTGGACCAGGCGATCCGTTTCCGGCTGGCCTCGGCCGACGTGATCCACTCGCTGTGGATCCCGCAGCTGCGGTTCAAGCGAGCCCTGATCCCGGGTGCCACCGAGACGGTGACGCTGACCTTCACCAACGCCGGGACATTCACCGGTCAGTGCGCCGAGTTCTGTGGGCTGCGCCACGCCGACATGGTGTTCACCGTGCGCGCTCTCTCGCCGGCGGCGTTCGCCAGCTGGGCGCGTGCCGGGGGGCGTACAGCGTGACGGTCCAGGCGCCCCCGATGAGATCTCGGCGCTCGCGCTCGGGCGGATGGGTCGGTGCGCTGACCAGCACCGATCATAAGCGCATCGGCGTGCACCTGGGGCTGGCCTCGTTTGCGTTCTTTCTCCTCGGCGGCGTGTTCGCGGTGATGATGCGCGCCCAGCTGGCCGAGCCCAATGGCCAGCTGGTGTCGGACAACACCTACTCCGAGCTGTTCACGATGCACGGCTCGACGATGATCTATCTGTTCGTCACCCCGATGGCGATCGCGCTGTCGATGTACCTGGTGCCGCTGCAGATCGGCGCGATCTCGATCGCCGGGCCGCGCGCCGCGCTGGCCGGCTTCTGGACCTGGCTGGCCGGTGGGCTGATCATGCAGTCGGGCTGGCTGAGCGCCGACGGGGCGGGCCGTGCCGGTTTGTTCTCCCCTGTCCCGCTCTCGAACGGGACCAACACACCCGGGGTGGGGCAGGACCTCTGGGTGCTCGGCGTGATCCTCGCCGCCAGCGGCATGGTGGTGATGGCGGGCTGTGTGCTGGTCACGATCGCCCGGCGCCGGGCCCCCGGGATGGCGCTTCTGCGGATGCCGGTGTTCAGCTGGACGGGGCTGGTGACGGTATTGATGGTGGTGGGGTCCTTCCCCGTCCTGATCGTGGCCATGATCCTGCTCTACATCGACCGCCACGGGGCCAACATCTATTCCGGGTTCAGCGGGGCGATCGACTATCAGGACCTGTTCTGGTTCTTCGGCCACCCGGTGGTTTACGTGATGTTCTTCCCCTACCTGGGGGCGGCGGCCGAGGCGATCGCCGTCGGGGCCAACAAGCGGTGGTTCGGCTACAAGGCATTCGTCGCCTCGGTCATGGCCTTCGCCGCGCTGTCGATGAGTGTCTGGGCTCACCACATGTTCACGACCGGCGGGGTCACCAACCAGTACTTCGCCTTCACCTCGACGGCTCTGGTGATTCCCGCGGGGATCGAGTACTTCGACGTGGCCGGCACGCTGGTGGGGGGAGCGCTCGTGCTGCGCTGCTCGATGCTGTTTGCGCTGACGTTCTTCGTGCAGTTTTTGATCGGTGGCCTGAGCGGGATCTTCGTCGCCTCGCCGGTGCTCGACTACTCGGCCAACAACACCTACTTCCTCATCGCCCACTTTCATTACACGCTGTTCGCGGGAAGCGTGTTCGGGTTCTTCGCCGGCGTCTACCACTGGTTTCCCAAGCTCACCGGAGCGCTGCTGCGCGAGCGCCTGGGAAAGATTCAGCTCGCGGTGATGATCGTCGGGACCAACCTGACCTTCTTCCCGATGTTCCTGGTCGGCGAGGACGGGATGCCGCGCCGTATCTCGCGCTACGCGGAGCATCCCGGGTGGGCCACGCTGAACCGGCTCGAGACCGCCGGCTCGGTGCTGATCGCGGTCGGCGTCGCCATCTTCGTGGCCAACGTGTGGGTCTCGCTGCGTCACCGTGAGCCGGCCGGCGACGACCCGTGGCGCGGCCACACCCTGGAGTGGGCGACGTCCTCGCCGCCGCCGCCGCTGAACTACGAGGCCCCGATCCCCCCGATCCGGTCCTATGCACCGCTGCTCGACCTCCGTGAGGAGGCGGCCGACCGCGAGCGCCGCGAGCGCGAGCAGGCGGGGGCGCCGGCGTGAGAGGAGGGGCGATACCCCTGCTGGCCTGGGCCTCCGTGCTGGCGGTCCTGATGGCCATCAACTGGATCTGGACCGGCGATGCGATCCAGGTCGGCATGTTCGGCTTCGCCGTGGCGGCGATCCTGACCAACGCGATCGCCTTCATCGTGCGGGCGCGCCGCGATGCCGTGCGGCGCGGTCCGCCGCCGCCGGCGCGCGAGCCCGAGGCGGTGCCCACCGCCAGCCTGGGCGCCGTGCTGGTGGCGGTGGCGGCGACGTCGATCGTGTTCGGGCTCGCCTTCGGACGCTTCTTGGTCTACTTCGGGGCCGGCCTGCTGGTCGTCGCGGCGGCGATGGTGCTACGTGAGGTCATGGCCGAGCGGCGCGAGCGTCGCGCCTGGCGCACCCGGGAGCAGCGGTGAGCGCCCCGGCGATCCCGACGCTGCTCTGGCACGACTGGCAGGCGGCGTGGAGCCTTGACGCGATCGCGATCCTCGGGTCACTGCTGTACCTGATCGCGGCCCGGCGCCTGCGCCAGCGCTGGCCGCGCCGCCGGACCGCCGCCTTCCTGGCCGGTGTGGCCTGCGTGGTCGTCGCGCTGCAGTCCGGCGTTGACTCCTTCGGCGACCGGGAGCTCTCGGTTCACATGGTCCAGCACCTGCTGTTGCTGGAACTGGCCCCGCTGCTGCTGCTGGCCGGCCGCCCGGGGATCCTGGCTCTGCGCAGCGCTCCTCGCGCGGGCCGGCGGCCGTTGGCCCAGGCGTTTGTCCGGCTGCGTCCGATCACCCATCCGATCGTCGGTTTGAGCGTCTTCTCCGCGGTGGTGATCGTGACCCACCTGCCGTTCTTCTACGACGCCACGCTGAGCCACCCCGCCCTGCACCAGGCTGAGCACTCGCTGTATCTGGTGGCCGGGGCGTTGATGTGGTGGCCGATCGTCGACGGCAATCCGGTCCCCGGCCGGCGTCTGGACGGGCTGGGCCGGCTGGTCTACGTGATCGTCGCGATGCTGCCGATGACCGTGCTGGGGGCCTTCCTGGACCGGGCCCCGGAGCTGGTCTATCCGGCCTATGGTCCGCCCGCGCACGGCCTCGGGATCTCGGCGATCGCCGATCAGCAGCAGGCCGGGGCGATCATGTGGGTCCTGGGCAGCACCCTGATGGTGCTGGCCGGCCTGTGGCAGGCGATGTCGGCGCTGGTCGCCGAGGAGCGCCGCCTGCAGATCCGGGAAGCCAGTCTGCCCGGGCCCCCGCTGACCGATCCCTGGCGGGAGCGATGAGACGCCGGCTCGGCGCGCTGGTGGTGCGCTGGTTCACGCGGCCGGCCCGCACGCCACGATGGCTGCGCGCCGGGGTGGCACTGGCGCTCGGCTCGCTGGCGCTGGTTTCATTCGCCGCTCCGGCCTCCTCGGGGGCGGGCACCTCGACCGCGGCGCCGAACGCCGGCGGGCCCCCCAGCGCGGCGGCCAACGCTCCCGCCAAGTCACCTGAGCCGCCGGGTCCGGGGTCGAGCACGACAGCCTTCCCGAGCTCGCCGGCGCTGGTCAGCCAGGGCCAGCAGCTCTACCAGAACGGCTGCTCGTCCTGTCACGGAGCGATGCTGCAGGGCCAGTCAGGGGTGGCGCCGTCGCTGATCGGGGTGGGGGCGGGTCCGGTCGACTTCTATCTGGCCACCGGCCGGATGCCGCTCCAGGCGCCTCACGACGAGCCGGTGCGCGCCCGGCCCGCCTACGACCGAACCCAGATCAACGCGCTGATCGCGTTCATCACCAAGGTCGGAGGAGGGCCTCGGGCACCGGCGGCAAACCCGTCGGCCGGCTCGCTGGCGGAGGGCCTTCACCAGTTCACGCTGAATTGCGCGGGCTGTCACCAGATCGTGGGCCGGGGCGGCCTGACCATCGGCGCCTACGTGCCCAACCTCCAGCAGGCGACAGCGCTGCAGATCGCCGAGGCGGTTCGCATGGGCCCATACCTGATGCCCCACTTCGACGCCCAGCAGATCGACCAGCATCAGCTTGACTCGATTGCCCGCTACGTGATCTGGACCCGGCATCCCGATAACGCGGGCGGCTGGGGCATCGAAAACATCGGGCCGATCCCGGAGGGGATGGTGGCGTGGTTCATCGCCCTGGCCGCGCTGGTGATCGTGGCCCGGCTGATCGGCGAGCGGACCGCGTGAAGGAGGTAGCTACAGATGAACGATGACCCCGACGACCGGCCGGCCGGGCGCCGGTTCGCCAAGGCCCTGGGCTTTTTGCTCGCCACCCGCACCGCCTGGCGCACGGCTCGCCGCCGGGAGGCGCCCGCTGCCCTCGAACCCGAATCCGACCCCGACCAAGTCGACCCCTCGGAGCGGACCGTTCCGGCGAGCCGCCGGGCTGAGACGGTGGTGGCGGTACTGCTCCTGCTGGCGGCAGTGTGCGGGTTTGGTTTCACCGCGGTCTACGTCATCGCCGAGACCAACACGCAGCTGCTGGGGGTCGCCATGGGCGGCGCGCTGGCCCTGCTCGCCGCGGCAGCGATCGTCGCCGGCAAGCGGGTGGTGCCGCAGGAGACCAGCGTCGAGCAGCGCGATCAGCTGCTGGACGAACGCGAGGCCCATGAACTGGTCGAGGTCGTCGAGGCCGGGGGGGAGGGGATCTCGCGGCGGGTGCTGCTGACCGGCGCGGGCGGACTGGCCGGAGCGGCGGTGTTGACTGCCGCGGCGGCTCCGCTGGCCTCGCTGGGGCCACCCTCGCATTCGCTTCACGCCTCGCCCTGGTCGCGGGGGATCCGGCTGGTCGACGACACGGGAAGGGTGTACGCCGCCGACGCGATCCAGATCGGCTCGTTCTACACCGCCTTGCCAGAGGGCGAGAATGCCGACAGCTTCGGAGCCGGCCTGCTGGTGGTGAGGCTGCCGCCGCAGATGATCGACCTGCCGGTCAGTCGCCGGAGCTGGACTCCCGACGGGATCATGGCCTTCTCCAAGATCTGCCCCCACGCCGGCTGCGCGATCTCGCTGTATCGCTACCCGACCTACGGGGCGACGAGTGCCCCCAGGCCCGCGTTCACCTGCCCCTGCCACTACTCCACGTTCACGCCCGGGGACGGCGGCAGGGTGATCTTCGGGCCGGCCGGGCGCGCGCTGCCGCAGCTGCCACTGATGATCGACGGCGACGGAAACCTGCGGGCCGCCGGCCGCTTCGACGAGGACATCGGACCCTCGTGGTGGGGCGTGCGCCGGACATGAAGCTGATCGAGCGCGCGCTCCATCGCCGCTTCGAGCGCGGCGTGCGCTTCACCGAGCAGCGGCTCGGTGGCGCGCCGGCATTCAAATGGCTGCTGCGCTACGTCTTCCCCGACCACTGGTCGTTCCTGCTCGGGGAGATCGCGCTGTATGCGTTCGTCGTCCTGGTCGGGACCGGCATCTTCCTGTCCCTGTACTACATCCCCGGCCAGTCCCAGGTCATCTACCACGGGTCCTACCCACTGCTGCGCAACCAGGAGATGTCCGAGGCCTACCGGTCGGTGCTCGACATCACCTTCAACGTCCCCGCCGGGCTGTTGCTGCGCCAGGTCCACCACTGGGCGGCCGACCTGTTCATCGCCGCGATCGTCCTTCACCTGACGCGGATCTTCTTCACCGGGGCGTATCGCAAGCCGCGTGATCTGAACTACTACGTCGGCCTGACGATGCTGATGCTGGCGATCCTGGAGGGCTTCGCCGGCTACTCGCTGGGCGACGACCTGCTCTCAGGAATGGGGCTGGCCATCGCCAACG
>DASXJY010000178.1:0-14895 GCA_036497115.1 Solirubrobacteraceae bacterium | reverse complement strand
GGCCAGCGATGGTGAGGAGCTCGGCTCCGGCGAGTTCGCCTATCCCCACGCGGTGATGGATCGAGAGCTCGCGCAGACGGGCGAGCGACTGCCTCCCGAGTGGGCGCTTCAGGATCCCCAGGACTACGTCGAGGTCCTGCGGCGAGCCGTCCCGGACGCAGTCCAGGACGCGGGAATCGACCCCAACAGCGTGGTGGCGATCGCGACCGACTTCACCGCCTGCACTGTGTTGCCGACCACCCAGGACGGGACTCCGCTGTGCCGGTTAGACGAGTTTCAAGACCGCCCCCACGCCTACGTAAAGCTCTGGAAGCATCACGCGGCGCAGCCCCAGGCCGACCGGGTGACCGAGGTCGCGGCGCAGCGCGACGAGCCCTGGCTCGCTCGCTACGGCGGACGTATCTCCTCGGAGTGGGAGTTCGCCAAGGCGCTGCAGGTGCTCGACGAGGACCCCGAGATCTACGAGCGAATGGACCGCTGGGTAGAGGCGGCTGACTGGATCGTCTGGCAGCTGTGCGGCGAGGAGGTCCGCAACGCATGCGCCGCCGGCTACAAGGCGATGTACCAGGACGGCGCATATCCGTGTCAGGACTACTTCGCCGCCCTGGATCGGAGGTTTGCCGGCTTTGCCCGCGACAAGCTCGCGGCCTCGCCGGCCCAGCTCGGATCCCGGGCGGGATCGCTGACCGCCACGGCGGCCGGGTGGACCGGCCTCCCCGAGGGGATCGCGGTGGCCGTCGGCAATGTCGACGCGCACGTGACGATTCCGGCCGCGCGGGCGGTTGATCCCGGGCAGATGCTCGCGGTGATGGGCACCTCCACGTGCCACGTGATGGTCGGGGAGCGCCTGGCCGAGGTCCCCGGGATGTGCGGCGTGGTCCGCGGCGGCCTGATCCCCGACCGCTGGGGCTACGAGGCCGGCCAGAGCGGCGTCGGCGACATCCTGGCCTGGTTCGTGGAGCACGCGGTGCCCCCCGAGTACCACGCGGAGGCCGAGCGCCGCGACCTGAGCGTTCACCAGTACCTGACCTCGCTGGCCGCCGAGCAGCGGGTGGGTGAGCACGGGCTGGTGGCGCTCGACTGGTGGAGCGGGAATCGATCGATTCTGGTCGATCACGAACTGACGGGAGTGATCGTGGGGCTGACACTGTCCTCGCGCCCCGAGGACTGCTACCGAGCGCTGATCGAAGCCACGGCGTTCGGGACCAGGAAGATCATCGAGGCCTTCGACCAGGCCGGGGTCGGCGTCGACGAGTTCATCGCCGCGGGAGGACTGCTCTCCAATCCAACCCTGATGCAGATCTACGCCGACGTCATCAACCGGCCGATAGCCGTGCTCGAGTCCGCCCAGGGGCCGGCCCTGGGATCGGCCATCCACGCTGCCGTGGCGGCCGGGGTCCACGGTGACGTGACCGAGGCGGCGGCCCGGATGGGCAAGCGCCGCGACCGGGCCTACGTCCCCGACGAGCGCAACGCCCGGCTCTACGACGGTCTCTACCGCGTCTACTCGCAGCTGCACGACTGGTTCGGCCGCGACAGCCGCGAGCTGATGCGCGAGCTGCAGAACGTTCGCAATCAAGCCCGGGATGAGTGATCCATTGAACGATGACCTGAGCGCCGTCCGCCAAACCGTTGCCGACCTGCACGCGGAGCTGACCCGCAACGGGCTCGTGGCCTGGACGATGGGCAACATCTCTCAGCGGGTCCCGGAGACCGACCTGATGGTGATCAAGCCCAGCGGAGTGGCCTATGCCGATCTGACCCCGGAGTCGCTGGTCGTGGTGGACCTCGACGGCGACGTCGTGGAGGGTGAATTTTCACCTTCCAGCGACACCTCCACTCATGCTTACGTGTACCGGTCGATGGAGTGGGTGGGCGGCGTCGCCCACACCCACAGCCCCTACGCCACCGCGTGGGCGGCGCGAGGCGAGCCGATCCCCTGCGTGCTGACGGCGATCGCCGACGAGTTCGGTGGCGACATCCCGCTGGGGCCGTTTGCGCGGATCGGGGGAGAGGAGATCGGCCAGGGCATCGTCGAGACCCTCCAGGACAGCCGCTCACGTGCGGTGCTGATGCGCAGCCACGGCGTGTTCACGATCGGAAAGGACGCGCGCGAAGCGGTCAAGGCCGCCGTGATGTGCGAGGACGCCGCGCGGACGGTCTTGCTGGCCCGCACGCTGGGCGAGCTCGAACACCTCGACCAAGAAGACATCGACGCACTGCACGATCGCTACCAGAACGTCTACGGCCAGTCATAGAGAGGGACCAGGGAGAAAGGAGAGTCGGCGATGGCCGAAAACACGACTCAAACCGCCGAGCCTGAGGGGGGCTTTCGCCAGTCATTTCGCTGGGATGTGATCCGCTCCACCCCGCCCTACGCCTACCTTGTCGCCGGCGTTGCGGCGATCGGCGGGATGCTGTTCGGCTATGACATCGGGGTCATCTCGGGGGCCGAGAACCTGCTCAAATCCCACTGGCAGCTGAGCGCCGGCAGCGAGGAGCTGGCCGTCTCGGCGGTCCTGATCGGCGCGATCGTCGGTGGGGTCTTCGGCGGCAAGCTGGCCGACCGCATCAGCCGCCGCTATGCCCTGCTGGTGCTGGCGGTCATCTACTCGGTCGGCGCGGTGGCGACCGCGCTGGCGCCGACCCTGTTTCTGTTCGTCGTGTTCCGGATCGTCGTCGGGGTGGCCGTCGGGGCCTCCTCGATGATCGTGCCGACCTACATCGCCGAGCTGGCGCCGCGACAGATCCGCGGCGGGCTGGTGATCCTGCAACAGCTGGCGATCTCGGCCGGGATCTTTTTGTCCTACGTCCTCGACTACATCTTCTTCACTGCCGGCTGGGGCTGGCGGCCCATGTTCGCCGCCGCGGTGATCCCCGGGATCGCGCTCGCGGTGGGGATGCTCTACATGTCCCACACTCCGCGCTGGCTGGCCATGCAGGGCCGCTGGGAGGAGGCCGATGCGGTCATGGAGCGGGTCAACCCCGACTGCAAGGAGCAGGAGCTCGAGCTGCTGCGCGAGGACCTCGAGGACAGCCAGCGCGGCTCGCTTCGGGAGCTGCTGTCGCCAGGCATGCGCGGAGCGCTGATCGCCGGCCTGGGGCTCGCCGTCCTGCAGCAGTTCGTGGGGCCGAACACGGTCTTGTTCTACGGGCCCACGATCTTCGGATACGCCGGGCTCTCGGCCGGCTCGGGCGGCCTGCTGGCCGAGATCGTGGTCGGCGCGGTGCTGTTCGTGTTCGTCCTGCCGACGATCGGACTCGTGGACATGATCGGTCGCAAGGCGCTGTTCTACATCGGGCTGGTTGGCATGGGGAGCATGCTGGTGCTGCTGGGCTTGGCCTTTCACTTCGGCGCCTCCAGCTGGGGAATCGGCGTCCTGGTCATCCTGCTCGTGTACATCGCCTGCTACTCGCTGAGCATCTCGCCGCTGTTCTGGCTGATGACCGCGGAACTGTTCCCCAACCGGCTGCGCGGCATCGGGGCCAGCACGGCCACGGTCGCCAACTGGTCGGCCAACCTGCTGATCACCCTGACCTTCCTGACCGCGGTCGACGCCCTGGGCAAGGACTTGGTGTTCTGGATCTACGCTGCCTTCGCCGCCGTGGGGATCGTGTTCGTGCGCTTCTGCGTCCCGGAGACCAAGGGGCACTCGCTCGAGGACATCGACGAGTACTGGACGCAGGGCCGGCAGTGGCCGGAGCGCTCGACCGCCGGCGAATCCCGGAAGGTGGCGGCCTAGCGCCCCGGCACGACTTCTACAGGCCGCGGGCCAGGTGATAGTAGGCCTGGTTCCAGCGCAGTTCGTTGGCGAATTGGGGGATCGAGGTCTGGCCGTCGATGACCAGCAGCTCGATCCCCGCCATCTGGGCCAGGTCACGCAGTGGCTCGAGACCCAGCGCCATCGTGAAAACGCTGTGATGAGAGCCTCCGGCCATCAGCCAGGCCTCGGCCGCCGTGCTCAGCTCAGGGCGCGGAGTCCACACGGCGCGGGCGACCGGCAGCTTGGGCAGCTCGGCGTCGGGAGCGACGACGTCGACCTCGTTGGCGACCAGGCGCAGGCGGCCGCCGACATCGATCAGGCTGACCACAACCGCCGGCCCCGGCGGCGCGGTGAACACGAGCCGCACCGGGTCCTCGCGGCCACCGATCGACAGCGGATGGATCTCGCATCGGGGACGCTCGGCGGCGATCGACGGGCAGACCTCGAGCATGTGCGCCCCCAGGACCTTCGATCCGCCGGGCCCCAGGTGGTAGACGTAGTCCTCCATGAACGAGGTCCCCCCGGGCAGTCCGGCGGCCATGACCTTGATCACCCGCAGCAGCATCGCCGTCTTCCAGTCGCCCTCGGCGCCGAAGCCGTAGCCGTCGTCCATCAGCCGCTGCACCGCGATTCCCGGCAGTTGCCGTAGCGCGCCCAGGTCCTCGAACGTATCGGTGAAGGCGCCAAAGCCGCCCTGCTGCAGGAAGCTGCGCAGCCCGACCTCGATCCGAGCCGCTTCGACCAGCGATTCGCGGCGCCCGCCGCCGCCGGCGAGCTCTGGGACTACGTCATAGTCCTCGTGATATCGCTCGAGCAGCTGATCGACATCCGTTCGTGATGCCTGCGCAACCGCGACGCCCAGCGCATCGACGCCGTAGCCATTGACCGAGACGCCGAAGGCGATCTGCGCCCCGACCTTGTCGCCCTCGGTGACCGCGACGTCTCGCATGTTGTCGCCGAAGCGGGCCACCCGTAGCTGTCTCGCTTCCCGCCACCCCTGGGCCGCCCGCGCCCACATCCCGATCCGGCCCTGCACCTCTGGATCCTTCCAGTGCCCGACGACCGTCTTGCGCGCCACCCCGGTGCGCGTCTGAACGTAACCGAACTCGCGGTCGCCGTGCGCCGACTGATTGAGGTTCATGTAATCCATGTCGATCTCGCCCCACGGCAGGTCGCGATCGAACTGGGTGTGCAGATGCAGGATCGGCTTGCTCAGCTCACCGAGGCCGGCGATCCACATCCGGGCCGGGGAGAACGTGTGCATCCAGAGGATCACTCCGACGCAGTCCTCGGCGCCCTGGGCTTGCTTGAGCGCCCGCCGGATCGAGTCGGCGTCGGTCAGCGGCTCGTGGTCGACGACCGAGCCGGGGATCGCGTCGGCCTCGTCAAACGCCGCGGCAATCTGGCGCGAGTGCTCGTGGACCTGCCGGAGCACCTCGTCGCCGTACAGAAATTGGCTTCCGGTGAGAAACCAGATCTTGCCCTGATCGATGTTGATCGCGCTGACCTCGCCTCGGGGACATCCACACGTCCGCCCTGCAGGCTATCCGCAGCCGCCAGGGGCGGCAAACACCCGGCCTCAGTCCCCTCCCTCCACGGCTCCCGCCGGCCGCGGCGGCAGCGAGGGCTCGACCCGCAGCAGCTTGGCCGGCCACCTGGGCAGCCACCAGTTCCAGCGCCCGAACAGCGAGACCACGGCCGGCACCAGCAGCGCCCGGATCACGGTGGCGTCGAGGATGATCCCGGCGGCAAGTCCGGTGGCGAAGACCTT
Organism: Solirubrobacteraceae bacterium; assembly: GCA_036497115.1. Taxonomy (GTDB): domain Bacteria; phylum Actinomycetota; class Thermoleophilia; order Solirubrobacterales; family Solirubrobacteraceae; genus Palsa-465. Next base: position 9,360 of record DASXJY010000178.1, on the reverse strand, counting down.
GACCGTGGTGTTGGGGGCCGAGGCCATCGAGGCGAAGGCCAAAAACAGGATCAGCGCCGCGCTGGTCACCAGCCGGCCGGTGCGGCCGATCCCGCGCACCACCGCGTTGTCGGTGGAGCCACTGGAGTCATACTCCTCGCGCATGCGGGCCAGGATGAATACCTCGTAGTCCATCGAGAGCCCGAACAGGAACGCGAACACCATCAGCGGTATCCAGGCGTCGACTGAGTGCGTGGCCGAGATGCCCCAGATGGCGTCCGAGCCGTAGCCCTGCTGCCACACCAGCGTGATCACTCCCCAGGCCGCCGCGACGCTGATCACGTTGAGCAGCACCGCCTTGAGCGGGAGCAGCAGCGAACGGAAGGCCCGGGCCAGCAACAGGAAGGTGAGCACCGCGATCAGCGCGATCATCAATGGGAAGCTGCCGTAGATGGCGTCGACGAAGTCCTGATTCTCGGCCCCCACCCCGCCGACGCGGACCCCAGCTCCGAGGCCGTGGGCGGCTTCGCGGACGCGGTCGATCGTGTGCTGACCGGCTGAGGTCGATCCGTCGGCGACCGAAAAGGCGTCGACCACGGCGGTCCCGTCACGCCGCCACTGGGCGCCGGGCGGGGCGACCGCCCCGTGAGTCCCGGCCACGCGGCCGGTCGCGGCCGCGGCCGGCACCGCGCTGCTCGCCGGGCTGAGCATCTCGATCGGGGTCAGAGACCCCGGCCCGAGCCCCGAGCGCTCCAGTGCGACCAGCCCGACGTGTGCGTCGCCCTGCTTGCTCAGGGTGTTCACGGCTGCCTGTCCGGGCTTCAGGCCGGTGGCGGTTACGACGAGCGCTGCCAGCACCACCGCGGCCGCGCCGGCAGCGAACCAGCGCCGGTGCACGACCAGCCGGGCCCAGCGCGTCCACGAGCGGCTGGCCTGGTCATCGGAGCGGATGTGGGGCCAGTCGAGGCGGTTTCCGAACTTGACCAGCACCACCGGCAGCAGCGTCGAGGCCACGATCACGCTGATCAGCGGGATCAGCATCCCGGCGTAGCCGATCGAGCGCAGGAACGGCAGCGGCAGCACGATCATGGCCAGCAGCCCGATCGCCACCGTGGTGCCGCTGAATACCACCGCCCGCCCCGCGGTGGCCATCGCCCGGACCACCGCCTCGTCACCGTCGTGGCCGTGGGCTCGCTCCTCGCGCCAGCGCACCACCACCAGCAGCGAGTAGTCGATCGCCACTCCGAGTCCGATCAGCGCGACCAGGAACTCGACCACGGAGGACACCACGGTCAGCGACCCCACGCCCCAGAGGACCAGGAAGGTCGACATGATCGAGACGATCGCCATCACCATCGGAACGAACGCCAGCAGCGAGGCGAACACGAAGGCCAGCACCACCAGCGCGCCAAGGCCACCCAGGACTGACTCCAGCAGGACACCCGGTCCACCGCTGCCGCCGGTCTGGTTCTGCAGCGCATCGACGCCGGTGACGTGAACCGGCGCCCCCGCTACGCGGTCACCGGCCAGCGCGGCGATCGCCTTCTTGGCCGCCTGCGTGTTGTTGCCGAACTGTTCGTTATCAGGCGGTGGATAGGCCAGCACGAACGTGGTGCGCCCATCGCCCGCGACGAAGGCGCGTGATCCGGTGGAGGCAAAGGACGCTGTGCGCAGGCCCGCAATCGCCCCATGGAGCTTGCGCTCCACCTCGGCAAGCCCGGAACGAACCTGCGCGGAGGACACCGAGGTCCCAGCCGGGAGCGTCACCACCGGCACGATCGGGGCGTTGCGCCCGCCCTGGTGGTAGGCGCGCATGATCGCGCGGTTGGTCTCGTAGCCCTCGCGACCGGGAACGCTGAACTGGTTGCTGAACACGCTGGTCGCCTGCCCCACCGTGGCGATTCCGACCACGGTGACGGCGATCCAGAACGCGGCCACGATCCGTTTGTGAGCTAGGACCCAGCGGGTCACGGCGGGCATCATCAGAGGTCCACTCCACAGTTTGTTGACCAGACGCATCGTTTGTAGCACGAACTATTGCTACGGGTCAATATTGGCCAATACAATGGTGGCCATGACCGAACCCGCCCCCCCGGGACCGCCCGCGCTGCATTCTGCGCTGGTACGACATACCGGCTACCTGATCAGCCGGATCGGGTTCTTCGCCCAGCGCTACTTCAGCGCTCGGCTTGAGGGTCTCGGCTTGACTCCCCGTCTGTTCGGCGCTCTCAACGTCCTCGCGTCCGAGGGCACGGTCACCCAGCAGGAGCTCGGCAAGAGCATCGGAATGGATCCCAGCACGATGGTCGCGACGATCGACGAACTTGAGTCACAGGGCCTGGTGGAGCGGCGCCCCCATCCCAACGACCGCCGGGCCCACGCTCTCTACATCACCGACCAGGGCCGCGAGACGCTGGCCAGGAGCTCGGCCGTGGCCGCCGAGGCTCAAGATCAGCTTCTGGCGCCGCTGAACGGCGAGGAGCGCGAGCTGCTGCACGACCTGCTGCTGCGGATCGCCGAAGCGGCAGCCCAGCGTCGCGCCGACGCGGTCAAGGATTAGCCGCGGCCACCGTCCGGGCCGGCGTCGGCTCGGCGTTGTCGGCCTCCGCGCGGCGGCGGGGCGCAGCGGTGGCCAAGGCCACACCGATGCCGAGCAACGCCCAGGTGACCGGATCCTCGAGGAAGTCGGCGTAAAGCATCGTGTGGAACACCAGCGCGACGAAGGCGGCGGCCACGGCGGAGCGCACGGGATCGCCGCGCGCCCGGCGGAGCAGACAGACGATCGCCGCGATCACCAGCGCCGCGTAGGCCAGCAGCCCGACCAGACCCTGCTCGGCGGCGATCGTGACCGGAATCGTGTGTGAAGCCGACAGGGTTGTCGCGGTGGCCCGGTGGTGAGCGCGGTACTCCTTGACGAACGACCCCGACCCGTAACCCCAGCCCGGGCGGTCTCCGAACAGTCCGATCCCGCCGCTGACCAGCCCTCCCCGGCCGCTGGACGCGCCGTTGATCCCCTGGTTGAGCCCGAACGTGGTCGGCGAAATCGCGACCGCGGCCGCTCCCAACCCCAGCACCGCGATCACCACCACCAGCGCCCGGCCCGGCTTCCAGCGCAGGGCCGCCAGCACGGCCAGGCCGACCAGCAGCGCGCCCAGGCTCGAGCGCGACAGGGTCAGCACCAGCCCGGCCCAGAGGACCGCCAGCGCCGCCACGGCGGCCAGCTGCTCGCGCGGGGGGCGGGGGTACAGCAGCGCCACCGCCAGCAGCACCATGACCAGGGCCAAGAAGCGCCCGAAGATGTCGGGGTCGAAGAAGACCGAGTTGACGGTGAAGTAGGTGTGCAGGTCGTTGGCGACGACCAGCTTGGAATTGAGGATGATCGTCTTGGTGGCGTACTCGGCAAAGCCGATCACCGAGAACACCAGCGCCAGCGCGACCACCAGCAACAGGCAGCGGCGAATCAGGGGCGCCGTCCAGGTCACGCCGCGCAGCAGCTGGTAGAGCAACGCGAACGGCACGTAGAAGAACACCATCTGCTGCAGCGCCTTCTCGAAGTCCGGCGAGTAGACGGCCTGGATCCCGTACAGCACCACGTACAGCGCCAGCAGCCGCCCCACCCACACCGCCCAGCCCCCCGAGGCGTCGCGCCGCGCCGCCGAGCCGGGGCGAGGCGTTGATCGCCCCGCTGATTCGAGCAGCACCGGAACGATGAAGGCCAGCGAACCTGCCGCCACCACCAGATACAGCGGGACGAGCAGGTTGGAGGTGCTGCCGCCGGCCTGAATCGGGACCCGGAACGGAAGCGCCAGGACCGCCAGCGGCGCCAGCCACCCCGGTCGGCGCGCGATCACCACCGCCAGAGCTCCCAGCAGGGCCACCGCCACCAGGCCGCCAACCAGCGCCGGCAGCGGGTGGCGGTGAACGAGCCGCAGCTGCGGGGAATCCCAGATGTCGCTCAACAGCAGCACCGGGGCGAGGACCAGAGCGCCGAGCATCGCCAACGCCCGGGCCCGCGGTCGCGGCGCCAGAAGCGACAGCGCCGCCAGTGCGGCGACGATCACCACGCCGGCCTTGGGCAACGGTCCAGTCAGGGCAGCGAACGTGATCACCGACGCAGATCATCCTCTACCCTCTGGACCCATGCCCCCCGCGAAGCTCGCGCTGGCCGCTGGGCTGGCCGCGATCTCGCTCTCAGCGTGTGGAACCGCCGCCAAGCCACAGGCCGGCACGCTGAAGGCCGAGACCAAGAGCCACAAGGCGGTCGACGACCCGCGCAAGACGCACATCAAGTGCCTGTCGCAGCAACACGTCCCGGTCGCCAAGATCGAGGTCGGCGGTAACCCGGGGCTGCAGGTCGGTAGTTATCCGGCTGGCCCCAGGGTCGTTTTCGAGCCCACGCCGGGCGACGCCCAGGGGCTCCAGATCGTCGGTCAGGTGCAATCCGCCGAGGTGATCGGCGCCGCCCTGCTGTATCCCAACCAGGGCTCGAACGCGCTGTTGCAGAAGGTCGAAGACTGCGTCGCCAAGGGGGTCTCGGGGTAGGACGCCTGGCGCTTGTCCTGGTGCTCGCGGCGCTCGGTGTGACCGGCGTGGTCGTGAAGACCCATCAGCACTCGGGCGGGACCGGAGTACCGGGTCCATCTCGCGTGCCGGACCGAGCCAGGTCGCGATCCGCCAAGCCGATTTCGGTCCCCGGCGCGGTGACCAAGCTGCTCGGTCAACGGATCATGGTCGGCTTCTCGGGCACCTCGCCCAGTGCCGGGCTACTGCGCAGCGTCCGGCGCGGCGAGATCGGGTCGGTGATCCTGTTTGCACCCAACCTCGCGTCACGGGCCCAGACCCTGGCCATGACCGGGGCGCTGCAGAGAGCCGCCCGCGCCGGCGGGAACCCGAAGCTGCTGGTCGCCGTCGACCAGGAGGGCGGCCAGGTCAAGCGCCTGCCCGCCGCGCCGCCGTCCCTTTCGCCTCCGGACATGGTCCACACCGGAAAGGTCTCCGTCGCCGCCGGCCAGGGCCGCGCCACGGCCAGCGTGCTCAAGCGCTGGGGGATCAACATGAACCTGGCTCCGGTGACGGACGTGCCTACCTACGGGGGCGCCTTTGTCTGGCGCCAGGGTCGGGCGTTCTCGTTCAACGCCAGCACCGTGACCAGGTACGCCACCGCATTCGCGCTGGGAAGCCAGGCGCGCGGTGTGGCCGCGACGGCCAAGCACTTCCCCGGTCTCGGCTCGGCGCCGATTGACACCGACTTCAAGCGCCAGGAGCTGCACCCCAGCGCCGCCCAGCGCGCCGCCGCGCTGGAGCCCTACCGGGCGATGATCCCGCGCGGGCTCGACGCGGTGATGCTGTCGGTGGCCGGCTTTCCGGCCTACGACTCGAGCGGGACGGTGGCTGCGCTCTCGCCACCGATCATCGGCTTGCTGCGCGGGCGCCTCGGCTTCGGCGGCGTGACGATCACCGACGCGCTGGGTACGCCGACCGGCCACGACGAGATCACCGCGGGGGTGCTGGCGGCGGCCGCCGGCGCGGACATCCTGCTGTTCACGGACTCGGCCCCGGGTGAGCTCGGCCGGCTGCGGGCGGCACTGGCCAGCGGCCAGATCAGGCACTCGGAGGCCGCCGCCTGCTACCGCCGGATCATCACACTGAAGCGCAAGCTCGGCCTGGCGTGACCGAGTGCCCGCCGGGGGCCGCTCGGCCCGGCGCGGGCTGGGATCGCGGCTAAGCCGAATCGGCGGCTCGGCCGCCCGATCGCGCTCTACAATGGCCCCGCGGCTGCCCGTTTGCGCGTCCCGCACGCCATGGTCAGCCAAGCTGCGTTTCCGGCGGCGTAAAGCCCTCAGCTCCAAGATCGTGCCCCGACGACCGCTCGCCCACATGCTCTCTGCCTCGACCGCGGACTTCCCGGCGGCCGCACCGCCGACGGTCCGCGCCGAGCCGGCCGCGCGCGATACCCCCTGGTATCAGCCGTCGGCCAGGCAGTTCTACGTAACGCTGATCGTCGTCTCGCTGGTCGTCGGGGGGCTGTCGCTGCTGATCCCGTCGACGCCGAGCTACGACCCCTGGGCGTGGCTGGTGTGGGGCCGGGAGATCGTCCACGTCAACCTGCAGACGACCGGTGGCCCGACCTGGAAGCCGTTGCCGGTCGTCTTCACGACGATCTTCGCCCTGTTCGGCAAGGCCCAGCCCGACCTCTGGCTGGTGGTCGCCCGCGCCGGGGCGTTTGCCTCGGTCGTGATGCTGTTTCGTCTCTCCTACAGCCTGACCCGCCAGATCGCCGTCGCCACGGTCAAACCAGCGGCCCGCCTGGAACGATCGATCGCTTTCGGGCCCGCCCTGCTCGCCGGGCTGGTGGCCGTGATCGGGATCACGTTCTCCAGCGGCTTCATCAGCAACAACGCGCTCGGCTACTCCGAGGGACTGGCCACCGCGGTGGTGCTGATCGCACTCGAGCGCCATCTCGCCGGCAAGCCCCGTCAGGCCTTCGCGATCGGCTTCCTCGCCGCGCTGGACCGCCCGGAGATCTGGCTGTTCTGGGGCCCCTACGGGCTGTATCTGTTCTGGAAGGACCCGGAAGCCCGCAAGCTGGTCATCGGGCTGTTCGTGCTGATCCCGATCCTCTGGTTCCTGCCCGAGTACTGGGGCTCCGGGCACTTCCTGCGCGGCGTCAGCCGCGCCCAGCACGTGCGCTCCAACAGCCTGGCTCTGGCCAAGTGCCCGTTCTGCTCCGAGCTCAAGGACGCCGCCTGGCCGACCATCCTGCTGCGGATCAAGGTGGCGGCGGCGGCGATGGTGCTGGTGGTGGGCGTCGTGCTGGCCCGGCGCTGGCGCCGCGACGGCCGGCCCGGGATGCTCGCCCCCCCGGAGATTCGCGCCCAAGCCACGGCGGCGCTGGCCGGCGTCACCGGAGTGGTCTGGTTCGTGGTCATCGCGATCCTTACCCAGGCCGGCTTCTCGGGCAACAACCGTTACCTGGTGATCGGGTCGGCGTTGATCGAGGTCTGTGGTGCGGTGGCCTGGGGCTGGGCCGCGCTCGCGCTCGGCCGGGCCGCCGGGCGCCTGCTCGACCGCGGGCGCGAGCCGGCGAGTGCCGGCGTTGGCGTCGCCGTGTGGACCTCGGTGGCGGTCCTCGGCGCACTGTTCGCGCTGCTTCCGCCGTGGGTGGGCAACGACGTGGGGCTGGTCCAGCGGACCCACCGGGCGCTCGTCTACCAGGCCAGCCTGCGTGACGGCGCCGCCGACGTCATCGACCGCTACGGCGGGCCGGCCAAGGTGCTGCGCTGCGGCACGGTGATGACCGAGGGCTTTCAGGTGCCGATGGTGGCCTGGACGCTGGGGGTCCACACGCTGCGGGTGCTGGGCCCCGCGCCCTCCGGGACCCCGCCCGGTCCGGCTCCCAACGTGATCCTGCAGACCCGCGCATCGCGCAACCTGGCGCTGCTGCCGATCGTCCACTCCTGGCCTGGTGTCCACTACACCTACGCCGGCAGCAGCGGCCCGTTCAGACTCTTCACCCATTGCTCCGGGTAGGCTCGGTGACGCGATGACCACGACCCGCTCGCGCTGATGGCGACAGTCACCGCTCCCGAGCCCCCCGGACTGAGCTCACCCGACGATTCAGGTCGTCCGGGCAACGCCCCGCGCCTGCCGGCCTGGGTCCAGTGGATCCCGGCCTGGCTGTGGATCGGCGGTGGGCTGCTGTTGCTCATGGCGCTGTCGGCGTTCATGCGCTCGCGCTACCTCAGCGGCCAGTACTGGATGGACGAGGCGATCACCACCGGGGTGGCCCTGCACCCCCTGGGGGAGATTCCCGGCGTCCTGCGCCACGACGGAAACCCGCCCCTTTACTACATGCTGCTGCATGTCTGGATGAGCGCGTTCGGGTCCAGCGAGAGCGCCACGCACTCGCTTTCGCTGCTGTTCGGGGTGCTGACGATTCCGCTCGGGGGGTGGGCGGGCTGGAGCCTGTTCGGCCGCCGCGCCGGGATCATGGCGGCGCTGCTGTTCGCGTTCAACGCCTGGCTGACCGCCTACGCGCAGGAGACCCGGATGTACGAGCTGATGGGGCTGCTCGGGCTCGCCGCCACGGCCGGCTTCGTCCACGGCTTCGTCTACCGGCGCCGCCGCTATCTGCTGCTGTTCGGAGCCGCGCTGGCGATGATGCTCTACACCCACTCCTGGGGCGTCTTCTTCTTTGCCGGCTCAGCGATCTCGCTGCTCCCGGTGTGGCTGTCCAGCGATGACCGTCGCGGCCTGATTCGTGATGCCGCGATGGCGTTCATCGGCGCCGGGATCCTGTACCTGCCGTGGGTCCCCAACCTGCTCTACCAGGTCGCCCACACCGCGGCCCCGTGGGACTCGGCGCCTCGATTCGGAGCGCCGGTCCAGATCTCGCGCAACCTGCTGGGGGGCGACCGAATCACGATGGCGCTGTTGTTCACTGCCGCCATCGGCCTGGGGCCGCTGTTCGTGGCCCGGAGCCGCCGGACTCGTGAGTGGACCACCCTGTGGGTGCTGATCGCACTCCCGGTGGCCACGCTGGGGCTGGCCTGGCTCTCCTCGCAGGTCACGCCGGCCTGGGCGTCCCGTTACTTCGCGCCGGTGCTCGGGGCGATCCTGCTGCTGGTCGCTTGGGGCTGCTCTCGGGCCCGAATCCTGGGGCTGGTGGCGATCGCCGTCGCGATCGTGTTCTTGGCCAATCCCAAGTCGTTCACCCCGCAGTACAAGAGCGACATGCGCGACGTGGCCGGCGAGCTGGCCCCCCGGCTTCACCAGGGCGACCTGGTGGTCGTGGGCCAGCCCGAGCAGACCACGCTGGCCTGGTACTACCTCCCGGCCGGGCTGCGCTACGCCAACACCGCCGGCGGGGTTGCCAACCCCAGTTTCATGAACTGGGTCGATGCCCTTCACCGGCTCAAGCAGACAGACCCCCAGGCGACGCTGGGGGCGCTGGTGGCGGGACTTCGACCCGGACAGCAGCTGCTGTACGTGCGCCCGCTGACCGAGGGCGCCCAGAATTGGGAGGCTCCGTGGACGCAGCTGGTGCGGCGCCGCTCGGCCCAGTGGGGAGCGCTCCTATCGGCCGACGTCGCCGCTGGGACGCTGAAGGCGGTCGCCGTGGCGCCGCACAACTACCGCGGCGCGTGCTGTGTGGCCGACAGCGCCGTGCTCTACCAGAAGGTCTCCTAGCCTCCGGACTCGGCCCCTGGGACCGCCCGAGCCACTCCCAGAAATGACCACCGCCACTCCCCGACGGCCGCTGTCCTCGCTCCTGCAGGCACCCCAGGTCCCCGACGTCCACCCCCCGGACCGGTTCGAGCGCCTGCCGCGCTGGCTCACCACCGGCGCGATCCTGCTGTTGCTGGGGCTGGTCTCGGCGTT
>DASXJY010000177.1:0-8374 GCA_036497115.1 Solirubrobacteraceae bacterium | reverse complement strand
GCGGCCGCCGCTCACGCCGGCTTCGACGGGGTCGAGCTCTTCGAGCCTGACCTGATCGGGTCGAGGTTGTCGCCCGCGGAGATCCGCATCCGGGCCGCCGAGCTTGATTTGAGCATCGACCTGTATCAGCCGTTCCGCGACTTCGAGGGCGTCTCAACCGACCAGCTTGGGCACAACCTGCAGCGCGCGGAGGCGAAGTTCGACGTCATGCAAGAGCTCGGCGCCGACCTGATCCTCGTCTGCTCCAACGTCTCCGAGCAGGCAATCGACGACGATGGGCTGGCGGCGCAGCAGCTGCACACGCTCGCCGAGCGGGCTGCGGTGCGTGGCCTACGTGTGGCCTACGAGGCGCTTGCCTGGGGCACGCATGTCAGCGAGTACGACCGTGCGTGGCGAATCGTGCAGGCCGCGGACCATCCCGCCCTCGGGGTCTGCCTGGACAGCTTTCACATCCTGTCGCGCCAGACCCGCCTGGAGGCGATCGGCGAGATCCCCGCCGACAAGCTGTTCTTCGTTCAACTCGCCGACGCGCCGCACCTTGTCATGGACGTGCTGCAGTGGAGCCGCCATTACCGCTCCTTCCCCGGCCAGGGCGGATTTGATCTCCCGGAGTTCACTGGCCGGGTGCTGGAAGCCGGTTACGCCGGGCCGCTGTCGCTCGAGGTGTTCAACGACGTGTTTCGCCAGGCTGACCCTGAGCGCATGGCGGTCGATGCCATGCGCTCACTGCTGACCCTCGAGGAATCGACACGAACCGGTGACGGACGCCGCCTGCCCCCGCCGCCGTCACTGCGCGGGTACGCCTTCGTGGAGCTTGCCGTCGAGCCGGCGTCGGTCGGGGAGACACAGCGGCTGCTGCACGCGATGGGCTTTGCCCCAGCGGCGCAGCACCGCACCAAGCCGGTCGCACTATGGCAGCAGCGAGATGTCCGGATATTGCTCAACGCCGGCGCTCCCGTGGCGTCCGGAATCGCTGCCATAGGGGTCGAGTCCGCCGACCCCGGCCGCTCCGCCCAGCGAGCGCAATCGCTGCTGGCGCCGCGGCTCCCCCGCCGCCGCGGAGCCGGCGAGGCTGATCTGTCCGCGGTGGCCGCCCCCGACGGGACCTCGATCTTCTTCTGTCGCAGCGATGAGCAGTCGGGTGCAGGAGGATGGCTTGGAGATTTCGAGCCTCTGGTGCCGACTGGCAGGCCGGTCCCGAGCAGCCTCGGACGCCTCGATCACGTTGCGCTGGCCCAGCCGTTTCACTACTTCGACGAGGCGGCCCTCTTCTATCGCTCCGTGCTCGGTCTCGAGCCCAATCAAAGTCTGGAGCTTGCCGCCCCCGACGGGCTCGTGCGAAGCCGCGCCGTAGCCAGCCCGGACGGGAGCGTCCGGCTCGCGCTAAACGTCCCGGTGCTCGGCCACGACGCGGCCTTGCCGGCGGCTGGACAGCACCTGGCCTTTGCCTGCAGCGACATCTTCGGGGCCGCGCGGCAGATGCGGGAGCGGGGCCTCGAGGTCCTCTCGATACCGGGCAACTACTACGACGACCTCGCCGCCCGCCTGGACCTCGAGCCGAGCGCGATCCAGCTGATGCGCGAGCTCGACGTCCTCTACGACCGCGTCCCCGGCGGCGAGTTCCTGCACTTCTACACGCCGATCGTCGGCGACCGTCTGTTCTTCGAGGTCGTCGAGCGACGAGGGAGCTACGACAGCTATGGGGCGGTGAATGCACCGGTGCGCATGGCGGCGCAGCGAGCTCCGGTGAGGGCGCCGGCCGTACTCGCGCACCACAGCGGTGGGATTACACAAGCAGAAAGAGAGGGAGACGGTGGCCACAGGAACGAATGATCCGGGCCCGGGCGGGCTCGGCGAGGCAAAGAAGACTCCGAAGAAGGCGGCACTGGCGAGTTGCATCGGCAGCGTCCTCGAGTACTACGACTTCTTCATCTACGGGACGGCGGCGGCGCTGGTCTTCGGCAAGGTGTTCTTCCCCGATTCCAGCCCCACGGCGGGAACGCTCCTGTCTCTGGCCACCTACGGCGTGGCCTACGTTGCCCGACCCGTCGGGGCGCTGTTCATGGGACATCTCGGCGACCGGTACGGCCGAAAGCGGGTCCTGGTCCTGACGGTCACCCTGATGGGGGTGGCGACATTTCTCGTCGGCTGTCTACCAACCTATGCCGACGTCGGGGTCTGGGCACCAGTGATGCTGGTCGTATTGAGGCTCCTGCAGGGGCTTGCCGCGTCGGGGGAGCAGGCCGGGGCCAATTCGTTGAGCCTCGAGCACGCTCCCGACCATCAGCGCAGCTTCTACACCTGCTTCACGCTCGCCGGTACCCAAGCCGGGCTGGTGATCGCCACCGCCCTGTGGCTGCCGATCAGCTCGCTTCCCGAGCATCAGCTCCTGACCTGGGGCTGGCGGATTCCCTTCTGGTTGAGCGCCGTGGTCACGGTCGCCGGTCTGATCATCCGGCGCCGGCTCAGTGAGACGCCGGCATTTGAAAAGGCGGCCCAGGTTGGTCTCTCCAAGGTGCCACTGGCCGAGCTGCTGAGCAATCATCTCCCGGATCTGCTGCGAGTGACGCTGGGCGCATTGGCATCCACGGTGAGCACGATCTTCGCCGTCTACGCGCTGTCGTTCGCGGTTGACACGGTGGGTCTTGACTCCACAACGATGCTCTGGGTGGCAATCGTGACCAACGTGGTCGCGTTCGGGGCGATCCCGGCGTGGGCCAAGTTGGCCGATCGGATCGGACGAAAGCCGGTGTTCCTGTTCGGCGCCCTGGGCAGCGGCGCGCTCATGTTCGCCTACCTGGGGGCGATCGCCAGCGGCGAGTACGGGCTGATTTTCGCGGCGGCGATTCTCATGTCAGGGATTGTCTACAGCGCGCAGAACGGGATCTGGCCGGCGCTGTACAGCGAGATGTTCCCGACCCGGGTGCGCCTGTCGGGCGTGGCGATCGGAACCCAGATCGGGTTCGCGTTGGGCGGCCTGGCCCCGACGCTGGCCACCGCCATAGCCGGCAAGGGCACCGACGGGTGGGTGCCCGTGGCGGCCCTGGTCCTGGGCGCGAGCACCCTGGCGGCGATCGGCGTGGCCACCGCTCGCGAGACCTACAACAAGCCGCTGCGCGAGCTGGACGGTTGGCCAGAAGAGCCCGCCGCAGTGCGGCCGCGGCCCGCCGGCCCTTCGATCCCGGTTGGCGCAGGAGGGCGCGAGCGAGCGCGGCTTGACGTACCGGCCCGCTGACGCCCGGGAGCCGCCCCGGCGGCGGGCCAGGTCCCAGTGATCTGGGCCCGCCGCCTGGGGCTCGATCTGCGAGCGGGCGACCTGGCGGCCTTGCCTGTCCCCGCCGATGTCGCGGTGTGTGAAAAGCGGCGGGCGCGGCTAGTAGGGGGTAATGAACCAGCAGCGGGCGCCGGTGCTTGATGCGCTGGCCGAGTACCACCAAGCCGGGCGTTATGGCTTTACTCCGCCCGGCCATCGCCAAGGGCGCGGGACCGACCCGCGAGTGACCGAGGTGATGGGAACGGATCCGTTCCGCGACGACCTGCTCGCCTCCGGCGGGCTCGACGACCGCTCCTCATCCGGGGGCTACCTGACGGAGGCCGAGCAGCTGATGGCCGAGGCCGTCGGCGCTGAGCACGCCTTCTTCTCGACGTGCGGGAGCTCGCTGTCGGTCAAGGCAGCGATGCTGGCGGTGGCCGGACATGAGGGCGACCTGCTGCTGGGTCGCGACGCCCACAAGTCAGTGGTCGCCGGACTCGTTTTCTCGGGCCTTCGGCCGTGCTGGGTCCGTCCGCGCTGGGACGGCGAGTTGCACCTGGCTCACCCGCCATCGCCCGAGCAGATCGCCGATGGCTGGGATCGCCATCCGGACGCGGCCGCGGCGCTGGTGGTGAGCCCCACTCCCTACGGGACGTGTGCGGACATCGCCGGGATCGCGCGGGTCTGCCACGAGCGCGGACGTCCGCTGATCATCGACGAGGCCTGGGGTGCCCACCTGCCGTTTCATCCCCGGCTGCCCACCTGGGCGATGGATGCCGGGGCTGATGTGTGCGTGGTCTCGGTTCACAAGATGGGTGCCGGCTTTGAGCAGGGCTCGGTCTTTCACGTGCAGGGCGATCTGATCGACCCCTCGCGGATCTCGGCCTGCGCCGATCTGCTGATGACCACCAGCCCCAACGTGCTGCTCTACGCCGCATTGGACGGTTGGCGACGCCAGATGGTGCAGGATGGCGAGGCGCTGCTTGACGCGGCGCTGGGACTGGCGAGGGACCTGCGTCGTGAGCTGAACGAGATCCCCGGGCTCCGCGTGCTTGAGGACGAGTTGTTGCACAGCGAGGCATCACACGACCTCGACCGACTGCAGATCCTGATCGAGGTCAGCGGGCTCGGGATCAGTGGCTACCAGGCCGCCGACTGGCTGCGCGAGCACGAGCGGGTCGATGTGGGCCTCAGCGACCATGCCCGCATCCTGGCCACCCTTTCGATGGCCGACGACCACGCCACGGCACAGCGCCTGCGGGCCGCGCTGGAGGGTCTGGCGGCGGCGGCACCCGGGCTGCCCGAGCCGCATCCGGTCAGGCTCCCAGCCCCCCGCGCGCTCGAGCTCGATAGCGTCGCGCTGCCCCGGGATGCCTTCTTCGGTCCCGTCGAGGATGTCCCGGTCGACGATGCGGTCGGGCGCACCGCCGCCGAGCAGGTAACCCCGTACCCGCCGGGCATCCCGGCGATCGTTCCCGGAGAGCGGATAAACCGCGAAGTGATCGACTACCTACGAAGCGGATTGCGCGCGGGCATGGTGCTGCCTGACCCGGCGGACCCCCAGCTCGAGACCGTGCGGGTGACAGCGGAATCGCGTTCCTAGCCGAGCGGTTGGCTCCGAGGCGCTCGGAGTGGAGACCAACGGCGCCGGTCAGCGCGGCTCGAGCACGACGACCGGGATGATCCGTCCGCCCGCGCGCTGGTCGTATTTCTCGAAACCGTTGTAGTTGTCGTTGGCGAGCTGCCAGAGCTCGCCGCGCTCGGGTTCCTCGGCGACACGGGGCCGCACCGCCACGCGTCGGCCGCCAACCTCTACCGCGACATCGTCGGGATGGGCACGGAGGTTGTGAAACCAGGCCGGGTGGTGCGGGGCCCCCGCCTTCGAGGCCACGATGATGAAGTCACTGTGGTGCGGCGTATAGAGCAGTGGCGTGGTGCGAGCCTGCCCGGACTTGGCGCCAAGGGTGTGCAGCAGCAGGATCGGCTGGCCCATCGCCACCTTCAGCCGCCCCCGCGTCCGGGGGATCAGCCACCTGTCGATGACCGGAAACACGTTGACGAACAGCCAGCCGCCGGCCCGCGTCCTGGCAAACGCCTGCATCGCCCTGTCGATCGATGACTTCTGCTGCTGGCTGCGATATTCCGCGATCCCGGCAACGTATCAGCGCCCCGTCGCGATCGACGTTAAAGCGATGCGCCAGTGGCGAGGTCGACGACATCTGGCAACTCGAGCTCGAGCTCAGTCCAGCTCTCGCCTGTGTCCTCGGTCATCAGCAGCGATCCGCCGCGCAGGCCGGCCAGGAGCAGGCCCGGGCGCTCCGGCACGGTGATCAGCGCGTAGGGCATCCGCCGCAGGGCTGGGGAACTGCCCCAGGTGGCGATATCCGTCCAGCCGTTGCCGTTGGAGCGAAGCAGCCGGGCTTGGCCGTCGCCGTCGCCGTGGGCGGCAAAAGGCGAGCGGCTGATCGATACGTACCACAGGTCTGGGTCGGCGGGACCGATCGCCTGGGCCCAGGCGTAGTGGCGATCCAGGTTCTGCTCGAGCCTTCCCCAGGTGGCGCCGAAGTCCTCGGAGCGCGCGATGCCCTGGCCGGCCACCTCGTATACGCGCTCGGGAGCCAGGGGATGGGTCAGCAACTGGTGGGCGTCGCTGTGGGCCTGCGGGTTGTGGTCGATGAACGAAGCCCCGCCATCCTGGGAGCGCAGCACCCCGCCGAGCTCGATCCCCACGGTGAGGCGATCGGGATCGGATGGGTGCAGGGCGATGGTCCGCAGGTGATGCGTCCACGGCCGGGGCGGGAACGACCAGTTCGGCCGGCTGGGCAGCGCGTCCAGGGCGGGCAGCCGCTGCCAGCGTCGCCCTCCGTCCTCGGAGCGGTACAGGTTGCTGGGCTCGGTGCCGGCGTAGACCACCGAGATCCCCGCCTCTCGATGCGACGGCGAGACGGCCACCGACAGGACGCGCTTCCCGTCGAGGCCGTCGTCGTCGGCCCGCCAGGTCTCTCCGCCGTCGTCACTTGAGTAGAGCCCGTCGTCGAAGGTGCCGACATAAACTCGGTTTGGGTCACGGGGGTCAACGGCGATGCACTGCGGGGCCACGTCGTCGAGAACCGATTCGGCCCCACCGGCGTCGGCACCGGTCAGGGTGAAGCGCACCACCTCGTCGCCGGTGACCGCGAAGATCCGGACCGACTCAGCCATTGCACTGGTCGCTGGCGGCGCCAGCTGCGCGCGTTGGCCGCGGGGAGGTCAGATGTCCGTCAGCTCGCATGTTCCCCAGGCTAGGAGCGCGCGCTCCCAAGCGCCATCGGTAATTGGTCCTAGGCCCCGGTCCGATCAGTCGTGATGCGCGATTTCCGCTGGCAGCGTGACCCAGCCGTGCTTGCGCGACTCCCAGACGGAGAACTGCGGCGGCGGAAAATCGGAGTCGGCAAACGCACCGACCGGGACCGCGATTGCGTCCGGAGCCGAACCGAGCACGTAGTAGACGGTCGCGCCGCACTCCGGGCAGAAGGAGAACGTCCTGGCCTCGCCCTCGTCGGAGCTGCGGGCAAATTCGGTGCGGCGCCCGGTGATTCGCACGCGGTCGCGCGGGAACCGGGCCTGGAGCCCGAAGGCGCTTCCGGTCCGGCGCTGGCAGGCCCGGCAGTGGCAGACCGAAACGCGGACCGGCTCCCCCTCCGCGACGAGCTGGAGCTGCCCGCAGCTGCAAGTGGCTTCGCGCTCAGTCATGACACCTACCGTAGCTTGCTCCGGATGAGGCCGCCCACGGCCGTGCCGCACCGAAGAATGTGGCCGGGACCATTGTGCGCAACCATTAGCCGGCGATGAAGCGACGCGAGATCCGATCGTGGCTGATGGACATGGACGGCGTGCTGGTCCGGGAGGAGCACGCCGTGGCGGGCGCCGATGAGTTCATCGGGGCGCTGCGTGAGCGCGAAGTTCCATTTCTCCTCCTGACCAACAACTCGATCTACACCCCGCGTGACCTGGCGGCTCGGTTGCGCAACAGCGGCATCGAGGTCCCCGAGGATCGCATCTGGACCTCGGCGCTGGCCACGGCCGGGTTCCTCGAGGATCAGCGGCCCGGAGGCTCGGCCTACGTGATCGGCGAGGCCGGCCTGACCACGGCGCTGCACAACGTCGGTTACACGCTGACTGACGCCAGCCCCGACTACGTCGTGCTGGGAGAGACGCGGACCTACAGCTTCGAGCGGATCACCCAGGCGATCCGGCTGATCGAGACAGGGGCCAGGTTCATCGCCACCAACCCCGACCCGACCGGGCCCTCGCTGCAGGGTCCGATGCCGGCCACCGGCTCGGTCGCCGCCCTGATCACCCGAGCCACCGGCATCGACCCCTATTTCATCGGCAAGCCAAACCCGCTGATGATGCGTTCGGCGCTGAACGCGATCGACGCTCACTCCGAGACGGCGGCCATGATCGGAGACCGCATGGACACCGACATCGTGTCCGGGCTGGAGGCCGGCATGGAGACAATCCTGGTCCTCACCGGCGTCACCGAACATCCGGATGCCGAGCGCTATCCCTACCGCGCTACCCGCACCGTCGACTCCGTGGCCGATCTCCTTGACGAGGTTCGGGCGCCCGGCGACTGACGCCCGGCGGGCAGAGGGCGAGCGCTGGGCGGCGAGCAACGCCGCCGCGGTGATCGGGGCCTTTGTTCTGATCGGCGGAATGCCTAAAGTGGCCGTTGATTTGCAGAATGGACCATCCGACCCTGCGGTCGCGGGTGAAGCCGGGGTGCTGCGTTGTGAAGGACAAACTCTGCACGACCACCGGTCCGACTCGGGTGTCGTCGTGACCGCGCCGCCCGCCAAGCCGGTGGTGAGCACGCCATGAGCGAGCCGGTCGGCGTGCCCGCATTCTCCAATCACCTGCCGGTCCGGATCCGCTTCGGAGACCGAACCGCCTCGCAGCTTGGATCGGTCGCCGCCGGCTACGGCGCCCGGCGCGCTGTGGTGATGGCCGACGCTGGTCTAGAAGACGGCAACGCGGGAGTTGCCAGCGCCATCGAAACGCTTCAGGACGCGGGTGTCGAGGTAGAGCGGTTCGTCAAGCCTCCCGGTGAGCCGACGATCGAACTGGCCGATGCCGCAG
>DASXJY010000176.1:0-7099 GCA_036497115.1 Solirubrobacteraceae bacterium | reverse complement strand
GGTGGCGCCGACGTAGACGGTGCGCTCGACCATCCCCGGCAGACGATTCTCGGCGGGCTCGTCGGCTCCGTGAGGCAGCAGCACAACCCGCTCAGGACGGGCCACGAGCTTCACCGGACCGCGGGCATCGACGTCGCCGCTGCGAGCGCGAAGGGTGAAATCGCCGACCTTGACGGTGCACTCGCCGGGGACGCAGGCCACGGACTCGCCATCCATCAGGTTCGAGACGCCGAGGAAGTCGGCCACGAACACGGTGGCAGGATCCTCGTAGACGTCCGCAGGCGTCCCGATCTGCTCGATGCGCCCGGCGCTCATGACCGCCACGCGGTCGCTCATGCTGAGTGCCTCCTCCTGATCGTGGGTCACGAACACGAAGGTGATCCCCACCTCCTCCTGCAGCGCCTTGAGCTCGATTCGCAGCTGCTTGCGGATCTTGGCGTCGAGCGCTCCCAGCGGCTCGTCGAGCAGCAGCACGGCGGGCCGTAGCACCAGAGCCCGGGCCAGAGCGACACGCTGCTGCTGGCCGCCGGAGAGCTGCTGGGCGCGCCGGGCCGTCAACCCCTGCAGCTCCACCAGTTCGATCGCCTCCTCGACTCGCCGCCCGACCTCGGCCTTGGCGACCTTCTGGCGCCGCAGACCGAAGGCGACGTTGTCGAACACGTTCAGATGCGGAAACAGCGCGTAGTTCTGGAACACCGTGTGGACGTTTCGGCGGTGGGGCCGGACCTGAGCCACATCGTCTCCGTCGAGCAGAATTACGCCGGAGGTGGGGCGCTCGAACCCGGCGATCATCCGCAGCGTGGTGGTCTTGCCGCACCCCGACGGCCCGAGCAGCGAGAAGAACTCCCCGGCCCGGATCTCGGCGTCGATCGCATCGACCGCGACGGCGTCGTCGAAGTGCTTGCTCAGCTGGCGCAGCTGGACGTCGCCGGCCATCAGGTAGTCGCCTCGATTCCGGACAGCTCACGCAGCGAGTTCGCACCGCCGGCACTGGTCGAGGTGCGGCGGCCGAGCGCGGTGTAGGTCAGGTAGGCGATGCCGACCCCGAGCAGTGTGGTGAAGACCAGGATGGTGGCCAGCGCGTTCAGCGCCGGGGTACTGGTGCCCCCGCGGGCGTTTGAGTAAAGGAACATGGGGATGGTGGTGGTCGAGGAGTTGGACGACATGTACTGGGTGACGACGAAGTCGTCGATCGAGAGGGCGAAGACGATCAGCATGCTGGACAGGATGGCCGGCATCAACAGCGGCACCAGCACCAGGCGCAGGGCGGCGAACGGCGTGGCCCCCAGGTCCCGGGCGGCCTCCTCGTAGTGGGGGCCGATCGAGGCCAGGCGGCTGCGGATGATCACCACCACGTAGGAGAGCGAGAACGTGACCTGGCCGATTACTTGAGCCGTGGTGCCCAGGTGGATCTGCCCGAACGGCACGATCGAAAGCTGGGTGAAGACGACCAGGAGCGACACGGCCATCACGATCTCCGGAGTGACCAGGGGGACCAGCATCAGCGAGTTGGCGACCCCGGAGCCGCGGCCGCGCCAGCGGGCCAGTCCGAGCGCCAGCAGGACTCCGAGCGGCGTGGCGATCAGCATGTCCAGCGCGGCCAGCTCGAGGCTGTGCACCAGCGCGTGCGTGTACTCCGGGTCGTGAAAGATCGACAGGTTGGGGTCGCCCCACCACCAGCGGATCGAGAACCCCTGCCAGACGCTGCGCGACTTGCCGGCGTTGAACGAGAAGATGATCGCGACGACCACCGGAACCAGGGCCCAGGCCACGTAGGCCCAGGTCTCGAGGACCAGGAAGCGGGGCCGCCCCCAGGGGTTGCGAAGTCGTTTCATGCCAGTCGCTTGGCGTCGCGCGCGGTCGCGTACAGGTAGTAGGCCATGCCGACGGCCAGGATCGCCATCAGCACGATGACCAGCGAGGCGCCGAGGTTCTTCTGCGAGCCGCCCTGGACGAACAGGTTGATCTCGTTGCCGAGCATGTTGGTGTGCGGCGAGGCCGAGATCAGGTCGTTGGTGTAGTAGTCGCCGAACATCGGCAGCGCCACCAGCGCACACCCGGCGAGGATGCTGGGGCGGCTGAGCGGCAGCGTGACCTTGCGGAAGGCCTGAAACGGCGTCGCCCCGAGGTCTCGCGCGGCCTCGATCTGGCTGCGATCGATGCGGTCAAGTCCCGCGAACACAGGCAGGATGAAGTACGGGATGTAGCCGTAGACGAGCGCCATGATCACCGAGTAGGCGTTGCCGTTGAGCCAGTCCGGCGGGTTTGAGATTCCGAACCATTGGATGATCTGGTTGACGTAGCCGTCGGGGGACAACAGACCGATCCAGGCCAGCATCCGCAGCAGGTAGCTGACCCAGAACGGGATCACCAGCAGAATGATCAGCAGGCCCTTGGAGCGCTTGGCGTGGCGGGCCACGTAGTAGGCGACGGGGTAGCCGATGGCAAAGCACAGACCCAGCGAGACGCCGACGTAGACGAGCGTGTTGCGAACCGCCGGCCAGTACTCGCCCCCCGGCAGCGAGCCGGAGAACGCCTTGCTCAGATAGCCCGGGTTCCACGTGGCCGGGTTCCAGGCCGGCACCGGCTGCAGCAGGAGGTCGACGTGCCCCATCGCGATCGCCAGTACCGCATAGGCGGGGACGACGACGAACAGCAGCAGCCAGCCGACGCCCGGCAGCGCGAACGAGCGCCAGTAGCCCTGCCTATCGACCGTCGTCGCGCTCACGAGGACTTGACTGCCGCCCAGGCGTTCTCCCACAGCGTCTCGCCCTGTTGGCTGAGCGGACCCTGGACGAAGCCGCTGCGGAACTGCGCTTCGTGGATCAGCGTGTTGCGCAGGTTGGGCGCCACCAGCCCCTTCTTGACCACCGCCGACGGCGTCATCGCGTTGAGCGGCTGCTGGTAGAGGATGTAGCTGTAGTTGCTGAACGCCTGCTCGACGTTGAGGACGTGGTTGAGGAACAGGTGCGCGAGCACCGGGTTCTTGGCGCCCTTGAGGATCGCCAGCGTGTCGTTGTCGATCGGGCCGCGGCCGTTTGCCGGCCACCAGTACGAGAACGCGGACGGCTTGGTCCCGGAGGGCGCGTAGGACGGGGCCGCCGCCATGTCGCCCGACCACGCCTGATGCAGCCACAGGCTGGCGTCGGCGAGGTGCTGGTACTCGTTGGTGTCGAACTTGAGGTTGGCGCTCGAGACCAGCTGCGAGAGGGCCTTCTGCGCCGCGGAGATCTGGGCTGGGTTCTCGGTGTTGACGTCGGTGACGCCGTTGCGCAGCAGGCCCATCGTCAGGCCCTCGTGCTGGTCGTCGAGCAGTCCGACCCGGCCGGAGATCTTCGGCCCCTGCTGCCACAGGGCGTTCCACGGATTGGCGAGCTTGGCCGGGTTGAAGCCCGGCAGCTTGTCGTTGCGCCAGCCGATCCCGGTGGTGTAGATCGTGTAGGGCACCGTGTAGTGGGACCCCACGTCGTACCAGGGGCTGTTGAGCGCTTGCCAGACGTTGGCCTTCAGGTTCGGGATGTAGTTCAGATTCAGGGGCTGCAGAACCTTGCCGACGGCGAGCCGCTCGAGGTGGACGAGCTCGGGCACGAACACGTCGAACTGCACCTGTCCGGAGCCGATCTTGGCCACGGCCTCATCGATCGTGGTGAACGTGCTGATCTGGACCTTGACGTTGTATTTCTTCTCGAACGCCTTGACGACGTCGTTGTTGATGTACTCGATCCAGTTGTAGAGCTGGAGCGGCCCCTTCTCCGGCGTCAGCCCCGAGGCGATCGCCTTGTTGTCGGGGTAGATCGGAAGCGTCACCGGGCTGTTGGGACGGGCCAGGGCCAGGCCGCCGGGGCCCTGGCCGGCGGCGCTGCTGTGGGCGCTGCTGTTGGCGCTGCTGCCCTGGGGAGCGGTGCTGCCGCAGGCGGCCAGCAGCCCGGGAACCGAGAGGCCGGCCGCGGCGGT
Organism: Solirubrobacteraceae bacterium; assembly: GCA_036497115.1. Taxonomy (GTDB): domain Bacteria; phylum Actinomycetota; class Thermoleophilia; order Solirubrobacterales; family Solirubrobacteraceae; genus Palsa-465. Next base: position 3,145 of record DASXJY010000176.1, on the reverse strand, counting down.
GCCGGCCCGCCTGATGAAGGTCCTGCGAGTGCTGCCGCCTCCCGGTCTGGGATCGGACGGCCCCGCCGCGTCGTTGCTCATCGATTGGCTCCTCTTCGCTTGGACTTCACAACTTCGTTTTGGTGGCGCAGCTCGCAGCCCAGCTCACGCGAGGCGACGCCGAGGCACCGCTTCACCATTCGCTCGGGGGTCACGTCGGGCTGACCGAGCGTCACCTGTACGCCGAGACCGTCGAGCAGGCCGCTGAGCACGAGCGCGAAGTCATCGGCGTCGGTATCGGGGTCGAACTCGCCTTCCCGCTGGCCCTCGCGCACGATGTCGGCGATCAGGCTGCGCTGCCGGCGATCGAGGCGGAAATAGGACCGCCTCACCGTGGGGTCGCGCCGGGCCCGGACCCAGATCTCCATCCACAGCGTGTAGTCGTTGAGGCCGCCCGGACCCAGGCTGGTCTCCTCGATCAGGTTGACCAGCTTGTCACTGGCGCGCTTGAACTGGTCCTGGCCTTCGTACAGGCGCTCGTAGAAGTCACGGTCGGCCTGGTCGACGGCCTCCTCGAGCAGCCGGTCCTTGGACTCGAAGTAGTAGAGGATGGTCGGCGAGCTGGTGCCGGCCCGCTCGGCGATGTCGCCGATGCGCGTGTCGAACAGGCCCCGCTCGTACAGGACATCCGCGGCGGCGGCAACGATCTGCGGCTTGCGCAGGTGATCGACTTTGGGTCGGGGACTCATCTCTCCTCAGATGCTGCGGCCTTGCCCTCGGCCGTATACTGAATCGCCATTCAGAAAACTACGCAGCGGGCAGGTGGCTGTCAAGCCTGAACTCGTTAGGGGGAGGTGAAGTCAGGTGATCGACGTCGCGGTGCTCGGGGCCGGGCTGGCTGGACTGGCGGCCGCTCGTGACCTGGCTCGGGGCGGAGCCGAGGTGCTGGTTCTCGAAGCCCGTGACCGCGCCGGAGGGCGAGTCGAGGCGGTGACCCTGGACGACGGGCGCACCGTTCAGGCCGGCGGCGAGGTGTTCGGTCGCGAGCATCGCTCCTATCGCGAGCTCGTCGACGAGCTGCAGCTGGCCGTCGAGCCCAGCTACGTGGTCGATCCCGGCGAGATCAGCTGGGGCCTGGGCGAGGGAGTGTTCGTCGGTGACGAGGCGCCTTGGATGAGCCAGGCCGAGCGCGCCGACGCGCGGCGGATCGAACGGGAGTTTGCCCGCCTGGCGGAGATGGTGGACGCCGACGATCCCTGGAGCCATCCCCAGTTCTCGGCCCTTGACCAGCTGAGCCTCGGTGCCTGGTTGCGGGCCGAAGGGGCCCTGCCGGCGGTGCGCCGCCGCCACGAGTTGGCCTCGCTGTCGCTGTCCTGTGATGCGCCGGACCGGACGTCGCTGCTGTCCGAGCTGCGCAAGCACGCCACCCTGGCCGGCGACAGCTTCTACGACCTGGCCGAGTGGGAGGGGCTCCGGGTCACCGACGGATCGGCCGCGGTGGCGTTGCGCATGGCCGCCGAGCTGGGCGACACGATCCGCTACGGCGCGGTGGCCACGGCGATCGAAATCGCCGCTTCCGGGGGCGTCCGGATCGCTCTGGACGGTGCCGAGGAGGTGCGCGCCGAGGCCGTGGTCTGCACGCTGCCGGCGGGCCCGCTGCGGGCCGTGCGGATCGACGGGCTCAGCGACGCCAGACTGCGCTCGCTGCGCGCCCAGCGCCATGCCCTGGCCGCCAAGGTGGTGGTCGCCTACGGAGATCCCTTCTGGCAGGGCACGGGTCAGAACGGCCTCGCCGAGACGGAGTGGCTGTTCGGCTCCACCTGGCCCCAGGCGGGCGCCGTGCTGTCACTGCTGGTCCCGCCCGAGCGCCTGTCGGCCTTCCTGGCCGCGCCGGCCGAGGCGCGGCGCCAGGCCGTGCTCGACGGGCTGGCCGCGCTGTACGGCGAGCGGGCACGCTCACCGGACGCGATGATCGAGCGGGCGTGGGGAGTCGATCCATTCACGCAGGGTTACATCGCCAGCTGGGCGCCGGGCGACCTCGGCCGCGTGGGGCCGTTGCACGCCACCCACGAACCGCCGTTCTATGTGGCGGGGTCCGATCACTGGGTGGCCGGCTACATGGAGGGCGCGGTTCGGACCGGGCGGGCGGCGGCACGAGCGGCGCTGGGCGTGGGCTCCCCGACGTAGGGGGCGTGCCTCGCCCGAGCGGCTTGATCAGTAATCGTGGCGGGCCAGGCGCAGGCCGCCGCGGCGCTCGTGTTCGCTGATCGCGCTGAGGGCCGGGACGAGCTCGCTGGTGACGAGCCCGCGGTGGCCGGTCAGCTCGTCGATGATCTGAAACGAAGCCGCGATGCGCTGCGGACTATCGACCACGATCGTCACCACGGGGACGTGGCGGCGCAGCTGCAGGAAGCGGTCGCCGTGGGGTGGGTGGTCACCGTGAAAGCCCCAGATGCCGCGGACGGTCGTCGCCCCCAGGGCATCGGAGGCTCGCAGCCGGCGCATGAGCTCGAGGTGCAGCGGGCGGCCCGACTGGTGCTCGGCGCTCTCGGAGCCGTAGATCATCAGCTTCTGCCACAGCGAGCGGTCACGCTCGTCGGTTCCCGGGAGCAGCTGGGGACGGTCCAGCAGCTCGCCGTCTCGCTTGCAGATCCGGATCCGCTCCAGTGTCATCGCCGGCCGGGCGAGCATCCGGGAGAGCTCGGGCAGCGCGGCGGCGATCCGGCCTGAGGATCCCACCGCGATGACCATCAGCGGCACGTCAGCGTTGCGGCTGAAGAACGCCGCGCGGCTGCGCTGCCCCAGCCGAGTCCCGTCGACTCCGAGCAGCACCGTCGCGCCTGCCACGCCGCAGCGATACAGCAGCTCGCAGACGGCCAGGAAGGCCGGGCGACCGTCAGCCCGCTCCTGGCGGCCGAGGTAGATCGTGAGCTTCGTGGCCTCAGGCTGCGCTTCGCCCACCCGGCCGCCCTCGAGCTGCCCGGTGAGCAACCGGGCCCGCTCCAGCGTGATCAGCCCCTTGCCCTGGAGCGCGCGGACGTCGTCGAGGATCGCCTCGATGCGCTCGCGGCTGTCGACCGCCACCGAGACCGCGGGCAGATCCTCAGACAGCGACAGCAGGCGGTCGGTATGCAGGTGATGCAGGCGGCCGAAGCCCTGCGCGCCA
>DASXJY010000175.1:0-14886 GCA_036497115.1 Solirubrobacteraceae bacterium | reverse complement strand
CTGCGGCGCCGGACCCTGATCCTGGCCGCCGTCGTTGCCGGCTTTGCGACGACCGCGCTGGCCGGGTACGCGATCGCCAAGACGTTCACGCTCAACGTCGGCAAGAACGCCACGGTGACGAACTTCAACACCCACGACAAGACGACCGAGAACGTCGCGACCAACTCCAGGGGCTTTGTCATCTACACCCTGAGCGGGGACAGCAAGCAGCATCCCAAGTGCAGAAAAGACAACGGCTGCCTGGGCTTCTGGCCACCGGTCACGGTCAAGTCCTCCTCGGCCAAGAAGCTGTCCAAGGCATCGGCGCTCAAGGGCCGGCTCGGGATCTGGAAACGCAACGGATTCAACCAGGTCACGCTGAACGGCCATCCGCTGTACACGTTCTCGATGGACTCCAAGCGCAACGCGGCCGGCGGCGAAGGCATCGCCACCTTCAAAGGGGTCTGGCACGTCGTCAAGTCCAGCCGGCAGAGCAGCGGGTCGGGAACGTCACCCTCGAGCCCGCCGCCGATGCAGCCCCCGCCTCCCACATATCCGGGGTACTGACCAAATCGTGCGGAGCCGCGCGGCTCACGCGACGGCCAACCGGCGCGGGCTCTCCTCTCACACCCAGCCCGCGTCGGTGTCCGTCGCCGTGAGCCGGAGCTCAGGCGGCGGGCAACGGGGTGACGCCGGTGTCCGAGCCGGTGACGGCGGTCACGCGAATGCCGAGGCTGCGGAGCCGGCCCGGCAGATCGAGCCGGCGCCAGGACGACATCCCGGCGGGGAGCATCGACACCATCACCTCGTCGAATCCAAGCAGGCTGAGCGCGTCCTGAACGGCGGCCAGCGGATCGCGGGCCCCGACCACGCCCACCACCTCCGCACCCGCCGCCACAGACAGCAGCGGTAGCGATCTCGACAGCCGGCGCTCGGCCTCGGCGATTCTCCCGCCTTCGCGGTCGATCACGCCGGGGCTGACCTCAGCACAGGCCGGCACCAGCAGCGTGAACTGGCACGGTCCCGCGGCGGCCCGGTTGGCCACGCTCGCCGCCAACTGCGGGCTGGCAGCGGTGCGGTGGGCCACGATCAGGACACGGCTGTGGGTCACAGATTGCGTCTCCGGGGTCTGAACACCATTGTCTTAACGGGGACGCCCCGGTCGAAGTTTTCATTCCCGAGGCGGTCAGGCGGTCTTCATCGCCGCCGGGTCGCCGAGATCGAGCTCGACGATCGCCTGATCGCGCAGCTTGAACTTCTGCACCTTGCCGGTGACGGTCATCGGGAATTCCGAGACGAGCTTGACGTAGCGCGGGATCTTGTAGTGGGCGATTTTGCCCTGACAGAACGCTCGTAGGCTCTCCTCGTCGACGGTGGCGTCACCGCGAGGGATGATCCAGGCCATCAGCTCTTCGCCGTAGCGTTCGTCGGGCACGCCGATCACCTGGACGTCGGCGATATCCGGATGGCCGTAGAGAAACTCCTCGACCTCCCGGGGATAGACGTTCTCGCCGCCCCTGATCACCATGTCCTTGCTGCGGCCGACGATGTTGACGTAGCCCTCGCCGTCCATCGTGGCCAGGTCTCCGGTGTGCATCCAGCCGTCGGCGTCGATCGCCTCAGCGGTCCGCTGGGGATCGTTCCAGTACCCGGTCATGACGCTGTAGCCCCGGGTGCACAGCTCGCCGCTCTCGCCCCGGGCCACGGTCTCTCCGCCGACCGGATCGACGATCTTGATCTCCAGGTGCTGCTGGACGCGCCCCACGCTGCCCACGCGCTTCTGGAGCGGATCGTCGGCCGCCGTCTGGGTCGACACCGGTGAGGTCTCGGTCATCCCGTAGCAGATCGCCACCTCGCTCATGTGCATCCGCTCGATCACGCGCTTCATCACCTCGACCGGGCACGGCGAGCCGGCCATGATCCCGGTGCGCAGCGAGCTCACGTCGAAATCCGAGAACTGCGGGTGATCGAGCTGGGCGATGAACATGGTCGGCACCCCGTACAGGGACGTGCACCGCTCGGCCGCCACCGCCGCCAGGGTGGCGACCGGATCGAAGGCCGGGGCGGGGATCACCATCACGGCCCCGTGCGATGTACAGGCCAGATTGCCCATCACCATCCCGAAGCAGTGGTAGAACGGCACCGGGATGCAGACGCGATCCCGTTCGCTGTAGTGACAGCCCTCGCCGACGAAGAAGCCGTTGTTGAGGATGTTGCGATGGGTGAGCGTGGCCCCCTTGGGAAAGCCGGTGGTCCCGCTGGTGTACTGGATGTTGATCGGATCCTCGGGCGCCAGCTCGGCGGCCCGGCGGGCCAGCTCTTGCCCAGGCACCTCGGTGCCGCCGGCCACCAGCTCGTCCCAGTCATCGCCGTCGAGAAACACCACCCGCTCCAGCTCGCCCAGCCCCCCGCGTACCTCGGCCACCATCGCCCGGTAGTCGGACGTCTTGAACGACTGCGCGGCGATCAGCATCCGGCACCCTGATTGCCTGAGGGCATACTCGAGCTCTGAGGTGCGGTAGGCCGGGTTGATGTTGACCAGGATCACGCCGAGCTTCGCGGTGGCGTACTGCACGAGCGTCCACTCGGCGCAGTTAGGGCTCCAGATGCCGAGCCGGTCGCCCCGTCTCAGACCCGCCGCGATCAATCCGCTCGCAAGCTGGTCAACGGCAGCCCCGAGCTCGCGGTAGGTGAAGCGCACCTGCTGGGCGCAGGAGACCAGGGCCTCTCGCTCGCCGAACCGCTCCACGGTTTGATCGAAGTTGGCCCCGATCGTCACCTCGAGGAGGGGCGTGGCCGCGGAACCCCGCGCGTAGGACGAAGCGGCGACCGCGTCTTCGCCTGCTCCCATCACGTTTTCCTTCCCTCGGGTACGGCGCGATTCTACGCCGACCTCCTCGGATCCGGGGCAGATCCGGGGCAGATCCGGGGCAGCTCCGGACGGGCTCCCGGTGGCCGGCCTGCCGCCCGCCGTCAGCCCAGCGCCCCCACCGACGCCTGGCCCGATCCAGTCGTCGGCGGCGGCCCGGCGCCAGTGGCGACCACCTTCTCGGTCGCCTGCAGGTGGTGGCATACCGCGTCCACGACAACCGGGTCGAACTGGGTCCCCGCCCCCCGTCGCAGCTCGGCGATCGCCACGGCCCGGCTGCGCGCTGGCTGGTAGACCCGATCTGAGGTGATCGCCTCAAAGGCGTCGCAGACCGAGACGATCCGCGCACCCAGTGGGATCTGGTCGCCGGCCAGCCCGTCGGGGTAACCGGCACCATCCCACCGCTCGTGGCTGGAGCGAACGAGCCGGGCCACGGGGCGCAGCGCCGGAGCGGCGTTCAGGATGCGCTCGCCGATCACCGGATGCTGGCGCATGAAGTCCCACTCCGACGAGGTCAAGGTCCCGGCCTTCTCCAGGATCTGGTCGGGGATCGCCAGCTTGCCGACATCGTGCAATTCGGCCGCCCGCAGCAGGACGTCGAGATCCTCGGGTTCGAGTTGCATCCCGATCCCGATCGCGTTGGCCAGCGTCCCCACGCTGGTGACGTGTTGGTGCAGCCCCGGCGTGCGCTCGCTCAGCAGCTGCATCAGTACGTCCCGGGCCTGGGCGCGGCTGGCGCTGCTGGATGCTTTCTCGGCGTACATGCGCTCGTCGGCCAGCTGCAGAGCGCCGCCCGCGCTGGGGGCGTCGTCGGGAACGATCGCCAGCCCCACCGAGGCGCTGACCGTGAATGCGCTGCCTCGCTCGACCAGCGCCGCCGCCGCGGCGCCGATCACGGGGTCGTGGCGCGCGAAGCGGCCGTCGAGCAGTACGCAGAACTCGTCACCGCCCAACCGATAGGCCCGGCCCGAGTCGCCGATCGACCGGCGCAGAGCGAATCCGATCCGGGCCAGCAGCGCATCCCCGGCGGCGTGGCCGAAGGTGTCGTTGTAGCGCTTGAAGCCGTTGAGGTCAAAGAACGCCAACGTCGCGGCTGGGCCCTCCTTGGCCGCCGCGAACGCCCGCTCCAGATCCTCCATCAGCGCCCGCCGGTTCGGCAGGCCGCTCAGCGGGTCAGTCAGGGCGTTGCGAGCGTTGCGACGGAGAATCCGGACGTTTTCGAGATAGGTCAGCGCCGCCCGCACGCTGGCCAGCACCAGCGAACCCGCCGCCAGTCCCACCGCCAGCGGCGTCACGGTCCGAAATGCCGCCGTGACCAGCAAAGCCAGCGCGGAGGTGGCGGCCAGCAGGGTCAGGACGATCGTGTGCGGAGCGTCCACCGTGCCGCGCCGCAGCCCCTGCATCGGCATCCAGGCGGCCACCGCGAGCAGCGCCATCGCGGCCGGCCACATCGCATCGAGCAGCGTTCCGGCCGCGTAGGTGCCCTTGGCGGCTTGGTAGACGAACACGATGTCGGCGACGGCGGAGACGGTCACGCCGAGCCCGACCAGCAGCCAGGCCCGGCCCGGACGCCATCCGGCCAGCGAGTAGGCGACCGCGACAAAGATCAGCAGCACGAAGTCGCCGACCGGATAGGCCACATTTACGACAACGGCGATGAACCGACCGCCACCGCCCGCCACGGCGGGAAAGGTGAGCGCCGCGGCGATAGCGGCCACAGTCAGTCCGACGACGCCACCGTCGAGCCACTGAGCGGCGCCGGTGTCGCCCTGCCGGGAGCGGATCAGCAGCATCAACGAGGCGTAGATCGCCGGATACATCGCCAGGTACAGGGCATCGGCGATCGATGGGTAGGGCGGGTTGGCGACGTTGTCGAGCCACAAAGTCCAAGTCAGATCACCCGCGGTCCACATCACCAGTCCAAACGTCATCAACGCCCAGGCCGCCCGGTCATCGCGTCTTCGCAGCACTCTGGCCAAGCAGACAGCGACAGCGAGCACCTCGACGGCGGTATAGATCCAGTCGTCAGCGAACCCGTTCAGCGCCTGGCCGCCGAACCCGATCACCGACTGCGAGGACTCGAAGGCGACCCCGGCCGCCAGCGCGGCGACCGCCGCCGAGAGCACCGGGTGTTTGCGCGCCAGTCTCATATTGCCGATGCGACCCATCGGGCTCCGCGCGCCCAGCGTCGCTCAGTCACCAATCGTCATCGCGACGCCGCGGCTCAAGCTCTGAGCTGCGGTTGTGGACCATCGTCTTAAGGCTCAGCGCGAGGGCTCGACGCCCCAGCGCCCGGTGAACGTGTCGCCGGCGGCCAGCCGGATTAGGTTCTCCCCTGACTGAAGCGCGTTGGGCGGACAGCTCATCGGCTCGATGGCCAGCCCACGCCGCCGCCGAGCCGGGGCCAGCGTGTCGCCGGTGAACAGCATCAGATACCTGTAGCTGTCGTCGACCCACAGGGTGAGGCGCCGGTCGGTGCCGGGATTGGCGAGCTGGACTCTGGCTATCCCGTCAGATCCGCGCTCGAGATCGGTGAAGGCATGGTCGAGCTGGGCCGGGCCGATCTCCCGCGGGGAGCGGAAGTCAAGCTCGGTGTCCTGCACCGGGTGCGAGGCGGTCGGGATGCCGCGCTCATCGGTCTCGAGGTATCTGGCCCCGGGCGCCTGCAGGGTCAGCGAGTCGATCGTCGCCGTGCCGAGCGTCAGGTAGGGATGCTGGCCGGCCCCGAAGGGGCAATCGCGTGAACCCACGTTGGTCGCCGACGTGGTCACGGTCAGACCGCTCTCGCCCAGCGCGTACTCGATCCGCAGCGCCAGCGTGCCCGGCCAGCCGGGCTGGGGATGCAGAACATGCTCCATCACAACGTGCGACGGACCGTGATCGGCCGCCGTCCAGTTGACCCAGCGAACCAGGCCGTGGATGGCCGAGTGTGTCTCGAGCTCGGTCAGCGGCAGCTGAAATGACTCGCCGTCGAACTGATATCGGCCGTCGCGGAGCCGGTTTGGCCATGGCAGCAACGGCTGCCCGCGCCCGCCGCTGCACTGCTCATCGGCGCCATAACCGTCCAGCACGTCGTCGCCGGCCGCAACATAGGACCGCAGTCCGCCTCCCACCTCGACCACGAACGCTCGCTGATCACCGTGGCGGATCTCGTGCTGGGCGCCGGAGGGCATGACTGGGATTCGCGGGGTGGCCACCGCAGGGCACGATACCCGGGGGCGAAAAGGCAGGATTGCGGCCTGCGCTGCGTGCCTCCACCTGGGCGGGCGTAGGATCAGACCTACCGGGGTACCCGAGAGCCCCCGCCGGCCGGTCAGGCTCCTGACCGGTTTTCCCTACTAGACCGTCCTGCTCCCAACCCGTCCGGTGCTTGTCACCCCCTTTCAGCTTTGACCGTCTGCCAAGTCCTGCGTGAAGATCCCGAGCTCGCCGAGGCGGTGGGCCCGGCGGAGCGAGAGCGGGCAATCGAGGAATGCGTGGCCAGAACCATGTCCCTCGCCCGAGGGCGTTGGAACATCCAGACGGCGACGGCGATGCACGATGGGATCGGGGTGCTGGTCCTCGAAGGGCTGCTGATCCGCCGGGTCGGGATCGATGGCCGCTTCGGTGCCGAGCTGCTCGGCGAGGGGGATCTGCTGCGCCCCTGGCAGGGTCAGAGCGATTCACCAACGCTGACCCAGACGACCGGCTGGCGGGTGCTCGAGCCGATGCGCCTGGCCCTGCTCGACGAGCACGTCGAGCGTCGCTTCGCCGCCTTCCCGCCCCTGACCGGCTACCTGGTCGGCCGCGCCCTGGAGCGATCGCGCAACCTCACCATCAACATGGCCATCGTGCACCAGGCTCGGGTCAACGTCCGTCTGCACATACTGTTCTGGCACCTGGCCGAGCGCTGGGGCCGGGTCGGAACCGAAGGGGTGATCCTGCCCCTCGGATTGACTCACAGTGTCCTGTCGGATCTGGTGGCAGCGCGCCGGCCCACCGTCACCAGCTCGTTGAGCGAGCTCTCCCGGCAGGGCAAGGTCCGTCCCGTCCGCGACGGGTGGCTGCTGTCAGGCGATCCGCCCGGGGAGCTGCTCGAGCTTCAGCGAGTCAGCCTGCCCCCGAACGACGCTGTCAACGGGCATCGATAGTTGCGCTTTGCCTCGGTCGTCCGTGACGGGTCTGACCAGGCGGTGGCCCTGGAGGACGGTAAGGCAATCCCGCTGCGCGGCGTCGCGGAGCTGGGGGCCCAGACGCCGAGCTCGCTGCTGAGCGATCCGCCGCTCGATCGCGCTGACGCCGTCGCCCTGGAGAGCCTCCGTCTGCGTCCGGTCATTCCACACCCCGCCAAGGTCATCTGCGTCGGGCTCAACTACCTGGCCCACCTGACCGAGACCAGGCGTGATCAGACCGACTACCCGGTGCTGTTCACCAAGTTCGCCTCGACGCTGACCGGTCCGTTTGACCCGATCGAATGCCCGCCGGAGTCGGGGGCGATCGACTACGAGGGAGAGCTGGCGGTGATCATCGGCCGGCCGGTCCGGCGCGCCTCGCCGGAGGAGGCCGGCCAGGCGATCGGCGGCTACGCCGTGGCCAACGACGTCACCATGCGCGACTACCAATACCGGACACACCAGTGGCTCCAGGGCAAGGCCTGGGATGACTCCACCCCGCTGGGTCCCGCGCTGGTGACCAGCGACGAGGTCCCGGACCCCGGAGCCCTCGAGTTGCGGACCTTCGTCAACGGCCAGCAGGTCCAGCATGCCTCGACCGAGCTGTTGATCTTCGACGTCGCCACGCTGGTGAGCACGATCTCGGAGTTCGCCACCCTGGAGCCCGGGGACGTGATCCTGACCGGCACCCCGGGCGGAGTCGGGTTTCGGCGCGATCCGCAACTGCTGCTCTCAGACGGAGACGTGGTCGCAGTCGAGATCGCCGGGATCGGCCGGATCGAAAACCGCTTCTTCGCCCGGCGGCCTTCCTCTAACCGCTGATCCTCTCTCCCTGGCCGCCGCGGTCGCCCTCGACGCGGATCGCTCGGTGATCCGCCCCCACGCCCCCGCCGTAGAACCGGTGTACTACAAACTCCTCACCAAGAAGCAGGCGCTGGCCAAAGCCGGCCCCCTGATCAGGTAGACCAGCTGTGTTCAGATCGCCTCGTAGCCGCAGCCAATCGCAATCGAGACTCCTGAGCCTCGCCGACGAGGAGCTCATGCAGCTCGTGCACGATGGCAATCCGCCCGCCTTCGAGGTGATCTTCGACCGCCACGGTGACGCCGCCTTCTCGCTCGCCTACCGGATGTGCGGCCGGCGGGCACTGGCCGAGGAGGTCGTGCAGGAGGCCTTCCTGTCCCTGTGGCGAAGCGGCGCTCGCTATGACCGGGTGCGCGGCAGCGTTCGCTCCTGGGTGCTGAGCGTGGTCCACCATCGGGCGATCGATGCCTTCCGGCGCGATGCGGTCCGGACCAGCCGTGACGTGGCCGACGACGGTCTGGCGGAGCGGATGCCGGCCAGTGAGCGGACCGAAGTCGAGGTCGAGCGCCGGGCCGAGGCCGACCAGGTGCGCACCGCGCTGCGAGAGCTTCCGACCGAGCAGCGCCAGGTGATCGAGCTGGCCTTCTTCGGCGGCTTCTCCCACAGCCAGATCGCCGAGATGCTCAAGTTGCCGGCAGGTACCGTCAAGGGCAGGATGCGCCTGGGATTGACGAAACTGAGAATCGCCCTGGGCGATCCGGCGCAGGCGGCGCTATGACCGGACCGGGTGACACCCAGCCAACCGGTCGCGACTGCGGCGATGATGTCGCCGCCTACGCGCTCGGCGCGCTCGAGCCGGGCGAGGTCGACGCTTTCCGCCGGCACCTCGAGCAGTGCGCGATCTGCCGCGACGAGCTGGCCGCCTTCGAGCAGGTGGTGCAAGAGCTGCCGCTGGCCGCCGAGCAGCACCGAGCCCCCGAGTCGCTGCGAAAGAACGTGCTCCAGGCGATCGATCAGGAGCCCAAGGTCGCCGCAGGCAGACAGCCGCGACCGGCCCGGGCCCGCCGCGGGTGGTTTGCGCTGTCTCGCCCCGCCCTCGCCCTGACCGCGCTGGTGGCGGCGGTGGTGATCGCAGTTGGAGTGATCGCCCTCAACTCGGGTTCGGCCCCCACACGGGTCTTCAAAGCCCAGGTCACAGGCTCGACCGGGACTGCGCAGGTCCGGATCCACAGTGGCCGCGCCGACCTGGTCGTCCACGACCTCCAGCCGCCGCCGGCGGGCAAGATCTACGAGGTCTGGCTCAAGCGGGGCAGCGGCGCCCCGCAGCCGACCACCGCCCTGTTCAGCGTCACCGCCAAGGGCGACGGCGACGTGGGTGTCCCCGGCGACCTTCACGGCGTCAACCTGGTCCTGGTCACGCCGGAGCCCGCCGGCGGCAGCAGGGTCCCCACGCACCCGCCGGTGATCACCGCCCGCTTGACCTGAGGCGCCGTAGAGGGAGCTGCGGCATGGTCTTGGGGGAGGGCCCGGGTCGCGGGGGGCGGCCGGGCGGCAACGTCCCAATGCATGCCGGCCGGCGGCGGATTGGGACGTTTGCTTACTCCCAGTCGGCAAACGTCCCAATCGGTCCAGCGGGGGCGAGGATTGGGAGTTGACCGCGCTTTCTGTGGCGATCTCGGCCCACACCGTCACAGGCCCGGCACACCCCCCGGCCAGTCCACCGTCCCAGCCCTTCCGCACCGCACAACGGCACGGCAGGTCTTGATTGGGGTCACTCGGGCACCCGCCCGGCACCGCACCGGCAGCCCCGCCCAACACACCCCGCGATCGACCGATAGCCGGCCGAGCGGCAGTGATCCAGCTCACCGCCGCGTCCGTAGGAACAGGGGCCAGCGAAACCAATCGATCGGAGATCGAATGCTCGGACTCGACAACCCCATTCACCTCGCCTTCATCCTCGTGCTGCTGCTGCTCGTGTTCGGCGCCAAGCGCCTGCCCGAGATGGGCAAGTCACTCGGCCACGGGCTGCGCGGCTTCAAGGAATCGATCAGCGGTGAGGACTCCGCGGCGCACCTCGAGGCGGCTCCGGCTCGGATCGACGAGCTGCCCAAGGTCGGCCCCGAGCCCGAGGCCGAGCGGATCCCGGCCCGGCCCGCCGCCTGACTCAGATCCCGTTCGCCGACTACCGAGAACAGTCATGACGATGCCGGGCGCGGTCGCCCTATCCAGGTTGCGGCCTATCCACCACGGCGCTGCGCTCAGCGCCGTCGACCACCTCGAGGAGCTGCGGGTACGGCTGATCGTCTCGCTGCTCGCGGTGGCGGTCGCGTTCGGCATCTGCTTCTGGCAGAACCAGGCGCTGCTCAAACTGGTCAACCGGCCACTGGCCCACCAGACCCAACAGCAGGTACGCGACGGCCACGGACCGCTGGGGGCGACCTACGCGGTCCAGCGGAGCACCCGCGACGTGGCCCGGCAGCTGGACACGGTCGTCGGGGTGCTGCGCAGCCAGCCCCAACCCGCGGCCACGGCCACCTCGCTGGCCCGGGTGCAGAGCAGCCTCCAGCGTGACGTGAGGCGCCTGTCGGTGGCTCCAGCGGGCGATCGCCCGGTCACCCTGGGGATCGGGGAGCCGTTCACCAGCACGCTGATGGTCACGCTGATCTTCGCCTTGATCCTCTCGCTGCCGGTGGTGCTGCTGCAGGCCTACGGCTATCTGATGCCGGCCTTCAGCCCCACCCAGCGCCGGCACATGCTCCCGGTGGTGTCGGCGATCCCGGTGCTGTTTGCCGCCGGCGTCGCCTTCGGCTACCTGGTCGTGCTACCGGCGGCCCTTCACTTCTTTCAGAACTTCAACAGCGATCAGTTCAACGTCCTCGTCCAGGCCAACCAGTACTACAAGTTCGCCGCCACCACGCTGCTGGCGATGGGACTTTTGTTCCAGGTTCCGGTGGCGATCATCGCTGTCACCCGCGCCGGATTGGTCACCCCACGGCAACTGAGGCACAACCGGCGTTACGCCGTTCTGGCCTGCGGGCTGGTCGCCGCAGTGCTGCCCGGCGACGCCGTGACGATGCTGCTGGAGACGCTCCCCCTGTACCTCCTGTTCGAGTTCAGCGTGTTGCTGGCTGCCGTGGCCGAGCGCCGGTCGGCCAAATCGCGCGCCTGAATGGGGCGCAGCCGCGGCTAGATGGTTGATTCCGCGGCCGCGTGATTGCCGGGGGATCCGGGGATCAAGCCGGTCAAGGACGCAGGACGAAGCCAATACTGGAGGTATGGGCGAGTCCGAGGACGCTGACCCGGCGTAGATAATCCGGATTCATCCGGCACGCGGGGTCGTGGAATCAACCATCCAGACCGGACTGGTCGCGATCAGCTGCCGGGCGGGTCTTCGGATCCGCCCGGCGCTCCGCCGCCGGCTCGAGCCTCGGCCAATGCTTGTTGGGCGATGGCAAACGCCGCGTTTGAGGCCGGGACACCCGCATAGGCCGCGGTGTGGAGCAGCACCTCGCCGATCTCGGCCTCGCTCAGGCCGTTGCGAATCGCCGCTCGGACGTGCATGGCGATCTCGTGCTCGCGCCCCAGCGCGGTCAGCACGGCGAGGGTCACGGCGCTTCGCACCGGCCGGGCCAATCCGGGCCGGGTCCAGATACCGCCCCACACCGAGCGAGTGATGTAGTCCTGAAACGGCTCGGTGAACTCGGTGGTGCGCTCGATGGCACGATCGACGTGCTCGTCGCCGAGCACCTCACGACGGACCTTCATCCCAGCTTCGTAGGCGGGATCCTCGCTCATGGTCCTCCCTCCAGATGACAGGCGATCAGCTCGTTGACGTCGGCGGCACGCTCCACGCTGGCCAGGTGGGCACCCGGGTCAAGCAGCTCGAAGCGAGCGCCGGGAACGGCGGCCGCGATGGCCCGGCCGTGCTCGGCGGGAATTGACGGGTCCTGCGCGCCGGCCATAACCAGCGTCGGCGCGGTGATGGCGGGCAGCCCAGCTCGCAGATCGAGTCCGGCGATCGCTTCGCAGCACCCCGCGTAGCCCTCGGCCGAGGTGGCGACGATCATCGCCCGATAGCGCGCCACGAGCTCCGGATTGCGCGCGGTGAACGGTGGCGTGAACCACCGCCCGATCACCGCATCGGCGACGATCTCCGGCGTGCCGGCCGAGCGGACGTCCTGCGCCCGCTCCAGCCAGGTCGAAGCCGGGGGCAGGTGGGGGGCGGTGCAGATCAGGATCAGCCGCTCGATCCGCTGCGGCGCGTTGATCGCCAGCCACTGCCCAACCATCCCGCCGATCGACAGACCGCAGTAGGTGACCCGCTCCAGCTCGAGGCGGTCGAGCAGCGCCAACACGTCGCGGCCGAGGTCGTCGATCTCGTATGGGCCGCGGGGGACCGGCGAGCGGCCGTGGCCGCGGTGATCGAAGCAGATCAGCCTGGCCGCTGCGGCGAGCCCTGACACCTGCGGCTGCCACATCGCCAGCGTCGTGCCCAGCGATCCGCCCAGCACCAGCGCCGGCCCGTCCGGCGAGCCGCTGATTTCGCAGTGAAGCTCGACCGCCCGGCTCACCCTGACCCCCGCTGCGAACGGTGCATCGCCAGCGCCCGATCGATCAGCTCCTCGGCGCCGTCGAGGTGTTCAAGCGGCGCCCGAGCCTGATCCACACCGGCCCGGGCCAGCCGCTCGAGGTTCTCCGCCATCCGCTGCGGATCGATCGCCAGGTGCTCGAGGAGCTCCCGGGCCCAGCTCGTAGCCGACCCCACCAACCCCAGCAGTTCGGTGTGGACCCCCCACTCGGCCTGCCAGGCGCCGGCGGCACGCTCGTGCTCCTGCTCCATGCAAGCCAGCACCGTGGCCACCAGCCCGGGGACCCGCTTGGTGCAGGCCAGCAGCGAGACCGCGGCCACGGGGTTGTGCTTGTGGGCCATCGCGCTCGAGCCGCCTCGAGTCTCGTCGCCGCCTTCGGCCGCCTCACCCACCTCCTGCTGGGCCAGCAGGGTGGCGTCGCGCGCGATCTTGCTCAGCACCCCGGCCAGAACTCCGAGCGCGTCGGCCAGGACCGCCGGCCGCACGCGGATCGCCTGCCACGGCATTACCGGCGCTGCCAGCCCCAGCTCGCTGGCCACCGCGGCCGCGATCGCCGGCGCCCTGGCTCCGACCGGACCTCCCATTTGAACCGCCAGCTGCGTACCCCGGATCTCGCTCAGGCGCGCCCGGGCGCTGTCGATTCCCTGCAGCCAGCCCGCGGCTCGCAGCCCGAAGGAGACCGGCAGCGCCTGCTGGAGCAGCGTCCGGCCGGCCATCGGGGTCCGCCGGTGCGCATCGGCCAGCAGCGCGGCGGCGTCGGCGGCCGCGGCGGCGTCGACGAGCAGCGGCTCGAGCGCCCGCTGGGCGATCAGCATCAGTGCGGAGTCCAGCACGTCCTGGCTGGTGGCCCCGGCGTGGACGTGCTCGCGGGCGGGCTCGCCGACCAGGTTGCGCAGCGCTCGCACCAGGCCCACCACGGGGCTGGCGTTGCGCGCCGCCTCCAGGCCGAGCTCGACGACGTCGAAGCGCTCCGGCACGCACGCCGCCGCGATTGCCTGCGCCGAAGCGGCGGGGATCAGCCCCTGGTCGGCGCAGGCGCGGGCCAGAGCGGCCTCCACGTCGAGCATCGCTCGCAGCCAGGCCGCGTCGTCGAGCTGCGCGGCCGTTTCGCCGCGGGCGTAGATTCCACCGAACAGTCCCGGCTCAAACGGCAAAGAAGACCGTCTCGCCAGATCCCTGCAGGCGGATGTCGAAGCGGTAGCCGTCGGCGGTGGGCTGGGCGATCAGGGTCTGTCGCCGCTCGGCCGGCACTCGCCCCAGGACCGGGTCGGCGGCGTTGGCCTGGTCCTCGTCAGCGAAGTAGATCCGGGTCACGCAGCGGTTGAGCATCCCGCGCGCGAACACCGAGACGTCGATGTGGGGCGCCTGCATCGTGCCATCCGCAGACGGGACGGCGCCCGGCTTGACGGTGACGATCTCATACGTCCCGTCGCCATCCTCCACCCCGTAGCGAGCAAAGCCGCGAAAGCCCTCCACCTCGGTCGTCTGGCCGTGGTCGTGAAGGTCGGCAAAGCGCCCCTCTGGGTCCGCCTGCCAGGTTTCGAGCAGATGATCGGGGACCGGGTCGCCGGCGCCGTCGTAGATCGTGCCGGAGATCGTGATCGTTCCGGGGGTGCCGTCGGGGACGACGTTCGGACCTTCGGGCCAGGGCAGGCCGATGGCGAAGTACGGGCCCACGGTCTGGGAGGGAGTCGTGGCGAAGATCAATGCTCCTCCTCAAACGGCGTCGCCGACGGCCCGCGTAGGTAGATGTCGAACTCATAGGCCGCGGCCCAGTTGGGCTCGGTGCCATGGATCGAGAAACGCGAGATCATCCGCTGGCGAGCCTCGGCGTCGGCTACCGAGTTGAAGATCGGGTCATAGGGAAAGAACTGGTCGCCCGGGAAGTACATCTGGGTGACCAACCGCTGGACGAAGGCCCGGCCCATCAGCGAGAAGTGGATGTGCGCGGGCCGCCAGGCGTTGTAGTGGTTTCCCCACGGATACGGCCCCGGTTTGATGGTGAGGAATCGGTACCGCCCCTCGCCATCGGTCACGCAGCGGCCGGCCCCGGAGAAGTTGGGGTCAAGCGGCGCCGGCCAGCGGTCCCAGCGATGCCGGTAGCGCCCGGCGGAGTTGGCCTGCCAGATCTCGACCAGGGTGTTGCGAAGCGGCTTGCCCTCGGTGTCGAACACCCGGCCGGTCACGGTGATCCGCTCGCCGATCGGCTCGCTCTCGTGCTGGACGGTGAGGTCGTTGTCATGCTCGCCGAGCACCAGCGCCTCCCCCAGCCGCGGCCCGGTGATCTCGGTCACCGAGTGCGGCAGGTAGACCAGAGGCTGCTTGGGGTGGCGCCGCGCGGTCGACTTATAAGGCGGGTAGTCGAGCGGCGGATGGGCCTCTGGACCTTCCCGAAGGTAGTGCTCGGGGGTATCGGTGACCGGGTCGTAGATCGGCTCGGTTTCGGTGGTCTGGTCACTCATCGGGACTCCTCACGGCTCATCGGCTCAACAGCTC
>DASXJY010000174.1:0-24621 GCA_036497115.1 Solirubrobacteraceae bacterium | reverse complement strand
CCGAGCCGGCGGTCCGTGCGGGCGGACGAGCTCCCACGCTCGGCGAGCCTTGCTCAGCGTGAAGTCAAGCTCGAGGCGGGTCCCAGACCAGGCCTCCCAACCGTCAAGGCCCCAACAAGCCCGTCCGCCCTTCCTAGGTTCGCCGGTCGGTCAGCCTCTGGGCCAGCTCGAGGGCTTCGTCGAGTGACTCGAAGCTCAGGTGAACCCGGTAGCCGCTGGCGGTTGCCGTGACTTCGACCTCGCGGCCCAGGGCGGCGCCGAAGGCGTCGTCGATCTCAAGCGCCGCCGCTTCCTGGTCGGGGTGAAGAGCCCGCCGGCGAGGTCTGGCGCGGCGCGGCGCGGGGTCGTCGGGGTTGGCGCGGCGCGCACGTTCTTCCAGCTCACGGACCGACCAGCGGCCATCGACGGCTGCGCGGGCGAGGCGGCGGCGCTCGTCGTGATCGCCGGCGGTGAGCAGCGCGCGGCCGTGGCCCTCGCTCAGGTCCCCGGCCTCGATCAGCCTCAACGCGTCGTCGGGCAGGTCGAGCAGACGGATCAGGTTCGAGACCGCGACCCGGCTGCGGCCGACCCGTGCCCCAACCTCTTCCCGGGACAGGCCGAGCTCCTCGGTCAGCGCTGCGCAGGCGCGGGCCTCCTCGATCGGGTTTAGGTCCTCGCGGGCCATGTTCTCGATCAGGGCCACCTCCACCGACGCGGCGTCGTCGTGGTGGCGCACGATCGCCGGGACGCAGTCGAGCTCGGCGAGCTGCGCGGCCCGCCAGCGGCGCTCGCCGGCGATCAGCTCGAACGTGCCCCCGGGGAGCGGTCGGACGAGAACGGGCTGTAGGACGCCGCGCTGCCGGATCGATTCGGCCAGCCCCAGCAGCGGCTCCTCCTCGAAGCTGCGGCGCGGCTGCAACGGGTTGGGCGAGATCAGCTCGGTCGGGATCTGACGCAGCTCCTCGGGCTCGTCCCGGGGAGCCACCGAGAGGATCGCGGCCAGCCCACGGCCCATTCCGCGCTGGCGCTCAGCCACGTGCCGCCACCTCCTTGGCGAGCTCGAAGTAGGCGTCGGTGCCGGCGCAGTGCGGGTCGTAGTGGATTACCGGCTTGCCGAAGCTGGGCGCCTCGCCGACTCTGACATTGCGTGGGATAACGGTGTCGAAGACGAGGGCGGGGAAGTGCTCGCGGACCTCGCGTTCGACGTCCTGGGCGAGCTTGGTGCGTCCGTCGTGCATCGTCAGCAGCATGCCGGCGACCGTCAGGCGCGGGTTGAGCTCGCGCTGAATCAGTGACAGCGTGTCGAGCAGGCCGGCCAGCCCTTCGAGGGCAAAGTACTCGGCCTGCACGGGGACGATCACCCGGTCGGCGGCGACCAGAGCGTTGACGGTCAGCGGGCCCAGCGACGGCGGACAGTCCAGCAAGGTGAACGCATAGCCGGGTCTGACTGGGGCCAGTGCATCGCGCAGCCGGTTCTCCGAGCCGGCCAGGCGAGGCAGCTCGATCGTCGCCCCCGCCAGGTCGGGACCGGCCGGAACGACGGACAGATGGGGAATATCGGTCACCACCACCGCCTCGGCCAGTGGGAGATCGCCGACCAGCGCGTCGTACACGGTGGGCTCGGTGTACTTGTCGATGCCGAGACCCAGCGTGGCGTTGGACTGGGGATCGATGTCGACCAGCAGCGACTCGTAGCCGGCCTCGGCGACGCAAGCGGCGAGGTTGACGGCAGTCGTCGTCTTGCCCACCCCGCCCTTCTGGTTGGCGATCGCGTACACGGTCCCCATGAGTGGCTTCAAGCTAGCGCCGAGCGCGGTCAGACGCCCCCTCCAGGTCCCGCGGGCAAGCCGGCTCGGTGCCGGCTGGATCCCCCGCCCAGCGGGCGCTTACGAGCCATGCCCGGCCGGCGGGGAAAGCTGGCAGGAGTTGGTGCATGTTTAACTAGAAGCTGCAGGTGGCGATTGTTCGCCCCCTGGTAGGGCCAAACCTGCACCGGGTCGAGCAGCCGCAGCCCGAGCTGGTGCGCGGCGCTGGCCGCGGCGGCCTCCTCGGCCGGATCGCGGCGGCCCCGCCAGACCAACGCCCACCCGCCGATCCGCAGCAGCGGCGCGGCATACTCGGCCACGACCGGAAGCGGAGCCAGGGCGCGCGCTGTCACCAGGTCGAACCGATTCAAGCCCTCGGGCCATGCCTCGGCGCGAACACAGGCTGCGGAGGCGTTGCCGGCGCCACACTCAGCGATCGCACGCCCGATGAACTCGCATTTGCGCGCGTTGCTCTCGACGAGCACGACCTCAGCCGTCGGCAGGGCGATCGCCAGCGGCAACCCCGGGACGCCGGCGCCCGCGCCGAGATCGGCGATCGACGAGGCTGACCGAACCTCAGGCAGCTCGAGCGCGACGAGGGAATCGGCCAAATGATCTCTAAGCACTTGGGAGGGCTCGCGCACCCCCGTGGGAGCCAGGGGGTCACCGGCCAGGAGGTCCAGGAGTGAGGCAAGCTGCCCGGCGGCCGGGCCGGATAGCTCGAACCGGGTCGCGATCGCGGCTAGCTCGTCGGCGGCCGCGCCTGTTTCACGTGAAACGAAATCCATGCCTGCGATCAGAGGAACGTTTCACGTGAAACGGAATCCACGCTGACGACTCGGCCCGTTTCACAGTGAAGCGCCGGCGAGTTTCACGCGAAACGGCCGGCGCGCGAGCGACCGCTCAGTCAACCAACGGCGCGACGACGAGCCGGCGGGAAGGCTCCTGGCCCTCGCTGTAGGTCTCAACGTCATGGCGAGCCTTCAGGTGCTCGTGGATCACCTTGCGCTCGAGCGCGCTCATCGCCTCGAGCGGGACCGCCCGCCGGTGGTTGACCGCCGTCTCGGCGGCTTGGTCTGCGGCGGCGCGAAGCGTGACGGCTCGGCGCTCCCGGTAGCCCGCGGCATCGACCACAACGGGCTTGCGGTCGCCTTCGGCCCGGGTGGCGAAGCGATAGGCGAGATGCTGGATGGCGTCGATTGTCTGACCGTGATGCCCGATCAGCGGGCCCAGGTCCTCGCCGGCATATTCAGCCGCGATGCCCTCGGCGTCCTCACGGACCTCGACCGTCGCGGCGATACCGGCGGTGTCCGCGATTCGCTCGAGCAGCTCGCGGACCAGCGCGGCGGGCTTCTGTTCCTGCCCCGCCACGCCGCTACCTCCGGCGTCCCGAGCGCTTCTTCTTCTTACGCGGCGGGCGCGGCGGAGGCCCCGAGCGGGTGGCCACCGCGGCCTTCTCTTGCTCGGCAGCCTTGCCCCGGCCACGAAGCAAGCCGGCCAAGCCGCCCTGCGGCGCGCCGTTGCCATCGCTGGCCGCTGAAGGCGCCGGTTTGCTGTCCTGCTGGGGGGAGCCGCGTCCAGATGTAGGCACGACGCTCGTCGCGCCCGCCCCCGCGGCCGCGGCGGGCGGGGCGCGCGTGGGGCCGATCCGTCTTCGGATCACATATTGCTGGCCCATCGTCCAGGCGTTGGTGGTGATCCAGTAGACGATCACCCCGGCCGGGAAGTTGATGATGAAGATCACGAAGAACAGCGGCATCACCAGCATGATCTTGCGCTGGGTTGGCTCCATCGTCGCGCTCGACATCATCAGGCTCGACGCGAGCTGCGTGCCCACGTAGAGCACGATCAGCACGACCAGCACCGCACCGGTGGCCTTGTCCGTGAGGTCCGGAATGAACAGGAACCCCGCGCCGTGGTTGGGGCCACAGGGGACCGTGTGCGACTTGTCGATCACCGATACGCCGTTGACGATGTGATGCGGCTGCACCTGCGGACAGATGTCGAGCCGCAGGCTCTGGCGCAGCATGTAGAAGAGCGAGATGAACACCGGAAGCTGGGCCACGAGCGGCAGGCACGAGCCCAGCGGATGAACGTTGTTCTCCTTGTAGAACTTCATCACCTCTTGCTGCTGGCGCTGCTTGTCGTCCTTGTACTTGTTCTGGATCGCCTTCATCTCCGGCGCCAGCTGCTGTAGGCGCTGCATCGAACCGAACTGCTTGATGGTCAGCGGAAGCAGGCAGGCCCGAACGACGACCGTGAGCAGCACGATCGACCAACCCCACGGGACCCCCACGCTGTTGTGGAAGAACTTCAGGACCGCCTCGAAGACATCGATCAGCGGCTGGAAGATGTTTGCGGGGACGAGCAGCATGCGGTCAGGCGGTGGGCGCGGGAGCTCGCGACTTGAACAGTCGCTGCTCCTCTACCGGATCAAAGCCTCCGTGGCTCCAGGGGTTGCAGCGCAGCAGCCGCCAGCCAGCGAGGACGAGGCCGCGAAGTATGCCGTATCTCTGCACCGCCTGCGCGGCATATTCCGAGCAGGAGGGGTAGTAGCGGCAGTGCGGGCCGATGGCGGGCGAGACCACTCGCTGGTAGGCGCGGATCGGCAGGACGAGCAGCGCCCGCAGGTATCTCACGGCGTCGCCTCGTGGCTATCTCCGGGGGTCGGCGCGGACCCGGGGACCTTGGCGATCAATTCAGCCAGGGCGCTCTGGAGCCCGGCCAAGCCCTCGCGCTCGGCCAACTCCCGCGCGCCACGGCGAGCGACCACCACGGCGTCAGTGCCGCCGGGGAGGCGACCTCCCTCCACCGCGAACGCCTCGCGCAGTAACCGCTTGACACGGTTGCGCTCGACCGCTCCGCCAACCTTGCGGGAGACCGAGAGCCCGAGGCGGCGCCCGCCCTCCTCGCTTCCGCGCGGGAACACGTACAGCACGAGGTCTCGGCCAGCGTGCGAGCGGCCGTGGCGAAACACCCGGTCGAACTCCGCGCTGCGCGAGAGCCGTCCGCGCCCTGGCCGCTGCCCGGAGCCAGGCGCGAGACGCATCAGACCGTCAGGCGCTTGCGTCCCTTTGCGCGCCGGCGCTTGAGCGTCGAGCGACCCGCGCGGGTGCGCATGCGGGCGCGAAACCCGTGGACGCGTGCGCGCTTGCGCTTCTTCGGCTGATAGGTGCGTTTCATCGTTCACAGCCCGAACCGGGGACCACCGAGACGGGGAAGGAGTGAGTATACGCACAGGGTCTGGCCGCCCCAGAAGTGCCTTTGCGAGGGCTCTGTGGAGCACCATAAACATCCTGGCCACGCCTCGTTCACTTTTTCCCGCGCTTTGCGTCAAGGCCCCCCAGGAGCCCGATCGCCGTTGGTATATTCGCCGCCTCCGAGCGGTTTCCGCCCGGCCCCTCATTAGACGGTCTTCGATGCTCCCCGGGAGGAGTCGCTTGGCGCTGGACGCGCAACCCGAGCCCATGCCTGCATGGCCAACGATCCGCGCCGAGCTCAAGCGCCTGGTCGGCGAGAGCGCCTATGACATCTGGATCGACCCGATCGAAGTCCAGGGCTGGGACGGCGAGCTGCTCCTGCTCAAGGCTCCGGCGGCGACCCAGGGATGGGTCTCGGATCGCTTCGGCAGGATTTTGGAGCGGTGCGCCAGGCAGATCCTCGGTGCCGGCACGCGGGTTGCCTTCGATGGCCCCAAAGAGAGCGCCACGCGGACCGCCGAGCGCTCAATGGAGCCAGCCCAGTCGGGTGTCGGCACTGCCTTCAATCCGCGCTACAGCTTCGATCAGTTCATCATCGGGGAGGGCAACCGCCTGGCCCATGCCGCCGCGCTGGCGGTTGCCGAACTTCCCGGCCAGGCCTACAACCCACTCTTTCTCCACGCCCCGCCAGGCCTCGGCAAGACCCACCTGCTCCACGCGGTGGGCAACTACGTCACGGCCTTCGGCGGCGGCGCCACGGTGCGCTACACCACCGCCGAGGCGTTCACAAACCACTTCGTCACCGCGCTCGGCGCCAGGACGCTCGAGCCGTTCAAGCGCGCCTACCGCGACGCCGACGTCCTGCTGATCGACGACGTCCAGTTCCTGGCCAGCAAGGTCAAGACTGAGGAGGAGTTCTTCCACACCTTCAACGCTCTCTATGAGCGCGGGCGCCAGCTGGTCCTCACCTGCGACCGCCTACCCCGAGCCCTGGTGGCAATCGAAGAGCGTTTGCGCGAGCGCTTCGAGGCCGGCCTCGTGGCCGACATCAAGCCGCCGGACCACGCCACTCGGGTGGCCATCCTCCGCAAGCGCGCCGAGTTGGACCACCTCGGGATCGCAGACGCCGCGGTCTTGGACCTGATCGCCGAACGCGTGACCAGCAACATCCGTGCCCTGGAGGGCGCGCTGATCCGTGTCGTCGCGCATCACTCGCTCACCCAGCGGCCGATCGATCTCGCGCTGGCCACCGAGGTGATGGACGTCATGTACCCACCCCGCGGTCCGACCTCGCTCTCGATCGAAGCGATCCAAAGGACGGTCGCCGACTACTACGACCTGAGCCCCAAAGAGCTCGTCTCGCCTTCACGAGCGGCTCGGATCGCCTGGCCGCGCCAGCTGGCCATCCACTTGGCCCGGGACCACAGCAGCGTCTCGCTACAGGTGATCGGAAAGGCCTTCGGAGGGCGCAACCACGCCACGGTGCTGCACGCGTGCAAACGAGTCTCAGAGCGTTTACACAACGATCAACAAGCTGTCGATCAGCTTGCTGAGATCGAGCGGCAGCTGCGCAACCGTCAAGCCGACCGGCACTATTGACAGACTTGCCTGTCCGCCGTGCTCAACAACTTGCCCGCTACGTGCGGGCGACCGCGCACTTCTCCACAGCTTGTGTTCGCCCTATGACTTCTAATTCCTTCCTGAGGTATTCATCGTGAAGATCTCTCTCGAGCGCGACGTTCTGCTTGCCCAGCTGCAAACCGTCAGCAGGGTCGCCTCGACGCGCAGCGCCATCCAGGCGCTTTCCGGTGTGCAGCTGGCGGCCGCCAGCTCCGGCTGTGAGCTGCGCGCCACCGATATGGACGTCGGCCTTCGCGTTCCGCTCGCGGCCGACGTTGCCCGCGAGGGCGCCGTCGTGCTTCCGGCCCGCCTGGTGCTCGACGTCATCAGGTCACTGCCGGCGTCAGACGTCTCGCTCGAGCTGCGCTCAGCCGAACAGGATGTCGAGATCGTGTCCGGGAACGCGACCTTCCACATCCGCACCCTGCGCAGCGACGACTTCCCTCCGTTTCCCGAGCCGGATCCCGAGTCGGCGGTCGATATCTCGGCGCAAGCCTTCGTCTCCACGGCCCTCAAGGTCGCCGGCTCGGCTTCGCGCGACGAGACTCGCCCCGTGCTGACCGGCATCCTGGTCTCAGCCTCCGAGCGCGAGCTGCGGATGGTGGCGACGGACTCCTATCGCCTGAGCGTCAAGGAGACAATCCTGGAGGCGCCGCTGACATCGGGCTTCGAGGTCAACGTGCCGGCCCGCGCGCTGCAGGAGCTGGCCCGCCTGGTCATGCACGCCGGAGAGGATCCGCTGAGCGTGAGTGTCCGCCAGAACCAGGTCCTGTTCACACTGGGCCGGGTCGTCCTGTCGTCACGGCTGATCGACGGTCAGTTCCCCAACTACCGCCAGCTGCTGCCTGAGAGCTTCGAGCACGAGCTGCGGCTGGCCGGAGGTGAGTTCACCGATGTTGTGCGCAGGATCAGCCTGTTGGCGCAGAAGAACGCTCCCCTGAGGTTGGCCTTCGGTCCCGGGGAGCTCACCGTCTCCGCCCAGACGCCGGATGTCGGGGAGGCCCTTGAATCGCTCCCGGTGTCGTTTCAGGGCGAGCCGCTCGAGATCGGTTTCAATCCCGAGTTCCTGCGCGCCGGCCTGGAGGCGATCGAGGAGGGCGACGTGCTGCTGAAGCTCATCAGCCCCTTGCGGCCGGGTCTGATTGAAGCTGCCGACGAGAGCCGCTTTCGGTACCTGATCATGCCGATCAGGCTCAACGTCTAGGGGAGGCTCGGGTGCGCGTCGTGCGCGTCACGGTGCGTGACTTTCGCAATTACACCAACGTCGCGGCGGAGTTCGGGCCCACCCTGACCGTGATCACCGGGCCCAACGGAGCCGGCAAGACGAACCTGGTCGAGGCGCTGTACTTCGGGTGTACCGGCCGCTCGTGCCGGACCAGCAACGAGCGTGAGGTGATCCGCTTCGGCGAGAAGGCAACCCGCGTGGTGGTGGCAACCGAGGCTGACGATGGCGCTCACGAGCTGGCGGTCGGGTTTGTCCCCGGTGAGCCCAAGCGAATGCGGGTCGACGGCGCTGCGGTGGAGCGGTTGGCGGACGCCCCTGAGCGGCCATTGGTCAGCGTTTTCATGCCCGACCGGCTGGAGCTGATCAAGGGCGCACCGGCACTGCGGCGAGCTCACCTGGATCAGTTCGTGGCCGCGTTGTGGCCAGCCCGGGTCGCCACCCGGCGGGCCTATGCCCAGACGCTCGCGCAGCGCAACGCGCTGATCGCGAGGATCCGGTCGGGATCGGGGAGCCGCTCCTCTCTGGCCAGTTGGGACGCGCAGCTCGCTGGGCATGGGATTGAGCTGATGAGCGACCGGCGGTCGGCCCTGGGGGCCATTGCCCCGGCCTTTGCCCGCATCTGTGGCGAGCTCGGCCTCGACGGCGAACCGGCAATCGCCTACCGGCCACGCTCTCGCGCCACCGACGCCGACCAGCTGCGCGCGGAGCTGGCCGAGCGCGCTGACGGCGACCTGGAGCGCGGGTTCAGCGGACACGGCCCCCACCGCGACGACATCGCTGCCCAGCGCTCGGGCCGTGAGCTGCGGGCCTACGGTTCTCAGGGGCAGCAGCGGCTGGCCCTGCTGGCGCTGCTGCTGGCCGAACGCGAGGCGCTCGCCGAGCGGCGCCGCATGCCCCCGCTGATGCTGCTCGACGACGTGATGAGCGAGCTCGACGGCCACAGGCGCCACGCGCTCGTCGAGCTCCTGCGAGCAAGTGGTGGCCAGTCGGTCATAACCGCGACCGACTCCGAACAGGTGCCGAGCGCCACTGCGTCGGGCGTAAAGCGGCTGGCGGTGTCCGCGGGTACCGTCCTTGGAGAAGCGGTCGCCGCATGACCGGATACCGCCGCGCTCCGCGCCAGATGACGGTGGCATTCGGCCGGCTGGCCGACGAGCTTTCGCCGGCCACTGTGCTGGCCGAGGTCCAGCGGGCGTGGCCGGCCGTCGTGGGGCCGACGATCGCTGCCCAGGCGACGCCGACTGCGGAGCGAGGGGGCGTGGTGACGGTCTCGTGCGCGGCTTCGGTATGGGCACAGGAGCTCGATCTGATGGCTCCCCAGATCGTCGCACGGCTCAATCGAGCACTGGCCCGGGGGGAGGTTCAGAGGCTGCGCTGTGTCGCCGTCGGACGGCCGCGGTAGAAGCGGCTCGCTGAGCGCATCTTTTCCGCCATTTTGCAGGCAAAACCCTGGTCCGCAGGGGGCGGTTCTGGCCGCCCTATGTGCTATTGTTGACAACAGTCAATTCGACGCCCCGGAGCGCTTTGCAACGGCGCGGGACCGGGGCGTCTCAACGTCCATCGGAGGATCGTGGCGAACGACGATGGCGTCCGGACGGGCGCTGGCCAGAATTCAACTTACGACGCGCAGGACATCACCGTGCTCGAGGGGCTCGAGGCGGTCCGCCGGCGGCCGGGGATGTACATCGGCTCCACCGGACCGCGCGGCCTTCACCACCTGATCTACGAGGTCGTCGACAATTCCGTGGACGAGGCGCTGGCCGGACACTGCACCGCCGTCTCGGTGACGATCCATCCCGACAATTCGGTCACCGTCGCCGACGACGGCCGCGGGATCCCGGTGGCGGTGATGGACAAGGAGCAGCGTCCCGCCGTTGAGGTGGTGCTGACCGTTCTGCACGCCGGCGGGAAGTTCGGCGACGGCGGGGGCTACAAGGTCTCCGGCGGCCTGCACGGCGTCGGCGTGTCCGTCGTCAACGCGCTGTCGGAGCGACTGGACATCGAGGTTCGCCGTGACGGCTACGTCTTTACTCAGAGCTACGAGCGTGGTCATCCGCTGGCGGATCTCAAGCGCGGCGAGCCGACCAAGGAGACCGGCACCACGATCACCTTCCTGCCCGACGCCGATGTGTTCGAGAGCCTGGAGGTCGACTTCAAGACGCTCGAGGAGCGCATGCGCGACACGGCATTCCTGACGCGCGGACTGCACATCACGATCGTCGACGAGCGCGGTGAGGGCAACCGGGCCGAGTTTCAGTACGAGGGTGGAATCGTCGACTTCGTCGCTTACCTCAACCAGAACAAGGAGCCCATCCACAAGAAGGTGATCTCGTTCGAGGGCGAGAGCGACGAGGGTGCGCTCGAAGTGGCGATGCAGTGGAACTCCTCCTACCAGGAGTCCGTGTTCTCGTTTGCCAACAACATCAACACGCTCGAGGGTGGCTCTCACCTCAGTGGTTTCCGATCCGCTCTGACCAGTGCCCTGAACCGGTACGCGCGCGAGAAGGGCGAGCTGCGCGAAAAGGACGAGAACCTGACCGGGGAGGACGTCCGCGAGGGGCTGACTGCCGTGATCTCGGCCAAGCTCACCGATCCCCAGTTCGAGGGTCAGACCAAGACCAAGCTCGGCAACCCGGGGATGCAGGGGTTCGTGCACTCGATCGTCAACTCCCGGCTCGGGGAGTTTCTGGAGGAGAATCCCCAGGACGCCCGGGCGGTGATCCGCAAGGCGGTCCAGGCCGCCCAGGCGCGGTCAGCGGCGCGTAAGGCCCGCGACCTCACCCGCCGCAAGTCGGCCCTGGAGAACTCCACGCTGCCGGGCAAGCTGGCCGACTGCTCGGTCAAGGATCCATCGCTGGCCGAGCTGTTCGTGGTGGAGGGAGACTCCGCCGGCGGCTCGGCGGTGAGTGCTCGGGATCGCAGCACTCAGGCGATCCTGCCCCTGCGGGGAAAGATCCTCAACGTCGAGAAGAGCCGGATCGACAAGGTGCTCGGCAACACCGAGATCCAGGCGCTGATCACAGCGATCGGGACCGGAGTACGCGACGAGTTCGACATCGGGAAGGCCCGCTACCACAAGGTTGTGCTGCTGACCGACGCCGACGTCGACGGGGCGCACATCCGCACGCTTGCGCTGACGCTCCTGTTCCGCGAGATGCAGCCGCTGATCGAAGCCGGCTACGTCTACATCGCCAAGCCCCCGCTTTACCGGCTGACCCGGGGACGCACGCCTCGCTACATCGAGCGCGAGTCCGAGCTCGAGGAGATCCTGCTCGGCGACAAGTTCGAGAAGCTCGAGATCTACGACCGCCACAACAACCAGTTCAAGCTCACCGAGGCCCGGTGGAAGAAGTTCTCGCGCCTGCTCAACCGCTACGAGGGCTGGGCCTCGGCGCTGCGGGCGTCCCACGGCCACAGCGTCGTCGCGTTCATGCAGCAGGCTCGGCTGCTCGAGGAGCAGATCGCCGATGCCGACACCTTGATCCGCCACGTCGCCGCTCATGAGCACAACGGAGGCGGGCATGCCTACAAGCTGGAGATGATCGGCCAGGATCCTGACGAGGTCGTGATCCGCACGGTCGAGGCCAAGACCGGGCTGGCCGCCACACACCACGTCCGTCGCGCGGCGCTGGATGCCAACGAGTACCACCGTCTGGTCGAGGTCCACGCTGAGCTGGCGGCGCTGGTCGGGACTCCTCCATTCACGATCCACCTCGGCGAGAGCCGGACCGACGCGGGCAACTTCGAGGAGCTGCGCGATGCCGTGCTCGAGATCGCCCAGAAGGGGATCGACTACTACCGCTTCAAGGGCCTCGGCGAGATGGACGCCGATGAGCTGCGCGAGACGACCATGGATCCGGCGACTCGGACCCTGGTCCAGGTGACGATGGAGGACGCGGCGTCGGCAGACCTCGTGTTCTCGATGCTGATGGGCGATCAGGTGGAGCCGCGCCGAGCGTTCATCGAGGAGAACGCGCGGCTCGTGACCAATCTCGACGTGTAGGAAGAGACTGCGATGTCAGCAATCGACACACTCGACGGCGGCAACATCGAGCCCCGCGGGCTCGAGGAGGAGATGCGCTCGGCGTATCTCGACTACGCCATGTCGGTCATCGTCGGGCGCGCCCTGCCCGACGTCCGGGACGGGCTCAAGCCGGTGCACCGTCGCGTGCTCCACGTGATGAACGAGCTGGGCCTGCAGCCGAACCGCAAGCACGTCAAGTGCGCGCAGATCGTCGGCGAGGTGATGGGCAAGTTCCATCCCCACGGCGACAGCGCGATCTACGACGCGCTGGTCCGCCTGGCCCAGGACTTCTCGATGCGCTATCCGCTCGTCGACGGGCACGGCAACTTCGGCAACATCGACGGCTACTCGGCGGCGGCGATGCGCTACACCGAAGCGCGCCTGGACCGGCTGGCCACCGAGATGTTGCGGGACATCGATGCCGACACGGTCGACTTCGTACCGACCTACGACGGGACCCGCAACGAGCCGACTGTGCTGCCGGCACGGTTCCCGAACCTGCTCATCAACGGGGGCTCCGGGATCGCCGTCGGGATGGCCACCAACATCCCGCCCCACAACCTCCGTGAGGTCATCGACGCCACGATCGCCTACATCGAGGATCCCTCGATTGACGTCGAGGGCCTGATGAAGCACATCAAGGGGCCCGACTTTCCCACTGCCGGAACGATCCTCGGGCGCGAAGGGATCCGCGACGCCTACGCCACCGGCCGGGGGCGGATCCGGGTTCAGGCCAAGGCCCACATCGAGCCGATCGGCCAGGGCAAGGAAGCGATCATCGTCACCGAGCTCCCCTACCAGGTGCGCAAGGGTGGCGACGGCGGGCTGATCCTGAAGATCCGCGACCTGGTGATCGAGAAGAAGCTGTCGGAGATCACCGACCTGCGCGACGAGTCAGACCGTCACGGAATGCGGCTCGTGATCGAGCTCAAGCGCGACGCGCTCCCCAAGGTCGTTCTCAACAAGCTGCACAAGCACACGCCGATGCAGACGACGTTCGGCGTCAACATGGTGGCGCTGGTCGACAACGTGCCGCGCACGCTGTCGTTGCGCGAAGTGATCGGCCATTACGTCGACCACCAGCGCGACGTCATCATCCGTCGCACCAAGTACGAGCTGCGCCGGGCCGAGGATCGAGCCCACGTGCTGGAGGGGCTGCTGATCGCCCTCGCCCACCTGGACGAGGTGATCGAGCTGATCCGCAGCTCGCGTGATCCCGAGACCGCTCGCAAGGGATTGATCGAGCGCTATGACCTGACGGTCGTACAGGCCCAGGCGATCCTTCAGCTGACGCTGAGCCGCCTGACCGCGCTCGAGGCCGACAAGATCAAGCAGGAGCACGCCGATCTGGTGGAACGCATCAAGGAGCTGCGCGAGATCCTCGGCGACGAGGAGAAGGTCAACGCCCTGATCAAGGATGAGCTGCGCGAGATCGCCGACGCCTATGGCGACGAGCGCCGCACCGAGATCACCCACGCCGACGGCGAGATCGACATCGAGGATCTGATCGCCGATCAGCAGATGGTGATCTCGATCACCCACTCGGGGTACATCAAGTCGCTGCCGCTTTCGACCTACCGTCAGCAACGCCGCGGCGGGATCGGCGTGACCGGGATGGACATGAAGGACGACGACTACATCGAGCACCTGTTCGTCTGCTCGACGCACGACTACCTGCTGTTCTTCACCAACCGAGGCAAGGTCTACCGGCTCAAGGTCTACGAGCTGCCCGAGGCTTCGCGAACCGCCAAGGGACGCGCCCTGGTCAACCTCCTCCCTCTGCGTGAGGGCGAGCGCGTTCAGTCCGTGCTGGCCACCCGGGACTTCAACGAGGGCAAGTACCTGGTGTTCGCGACCAACAAGGGAATCATCAAGAAGACCGCGTTCGGCGCCTACAACACGCCGATCAAGGCAGACGGGATCATCGCGATCAACATCCGCGACGACGACGAGCTGATCGCGGTGCGCCGGACCAGCGGCCACGACGACATCATCATGGTCTCGCGCTCGGGTCAGGCGGCGCGGTTCAGCGAGGATGCCGTTCGGGCCATGGGCCGCGACACCAGCGGTGTCCGCGGAATGAATGTCTCCCAGAAGAACAACGCGGTGCTGGCCATGGACGTCGCGCGCGACGACCAGGAGCTGCTGGTGGTGACTCAGAACGGCTACGGCAAGCGCACGCCGATCCCCGACTATCCCGTCAAGGGCCGCGGAACGATGGGCGTCAAGACGATCACGCTGACCGAGAACAAGGGTCAGCTCGCCGGGGCGCTGGTTGTCCGCGAGCACCAGGAGCTGGTCTTCATCTCCCAGAACGGCATGGTCCAGCGCACCTCGGTGCGAGGGATCAACCGCTACGGCCGGTCCTCGCAGGGTGTGCGGGTGATGAACATCCGCGACGACGACCAGGTCAGCGCAGTGGCGCTGGTGGTCGAATCAGAGGCCGCTACGGCGGCTCCGGTGGCCGATGACCAGCTTCCGCTGGACGCGGCGGATACTGACGCGGCTGACCCCGATGCGGCCGACTTCGACGCGGCTGATACTGACGCGGTCGATACTGACGCGGCCGACACCGACACCGACGGCACCGCTCCCAGCAGCGACGACTGATCCCCCGGGCCGCCGGCGGCGGCGCGGACCGCGCGCCCCGGCGGCGTCGTGCGACGGCGGGCTACGGGGATAAGCGCGACACGCGGACGTCCTCCGATGCCGGATCCCGTCCGCCGACTCCCCAAGCCAAAAAGTTACCGGAACGGAACGTTCCGATCTGCTAAGCTGGGCAGATTGCAGAACAGAATCATCCGTTCCGACAAGGAGGATCACCAGATGGATTTCAAGCTAGAGCTGGTGCCGGTTCCGGTCAGCGACGTGGATCGGGCCAAGGCGTTCTACTCCGAGAAGCTGGGCTTCAACGTCGATACCGATCAGCGGGTGAACGAGCAGATCCGGTTCATCCAGCTGACGCCGCCCGGGTCGGCGTGCTCGATCTCGATCGGGGAGGGGATCGTCGACTCCGCTCCGGGGTCGCTGAAGGGGATGCAGGTTGTCGTCGATGACATCGAGGCGGCTCACGCGGAACTGAGCGGCCGAGGGATCGAGGTCGGGGATATTCAGGACTTTCCCTGGGGAAGCTTTGTCTTCTTCAGCGATCCCGACGGCAACGGCTGGGCGGTCCAGGCTCCGCCACGGAGCTGATGGCGGCGGTCCGGAGGCCTTCTTGGCGGCTCGCCAAGCCGCTGATAGCGGCGGTTGGGAGGCCTCCGCGGCCGCTCGCCGACCCGCTCACCGCCCGGTGGTGATCGCTGCTCGAGTTCCGGGTTCCGGATTCGATAATCTGGTGGTACCAGAGAAAGGAGGTGGTCCGAACTTGTCTGACAGTTTTTGCGGGACCCTGGAGGTGTCCGGCCGCTAGGTCGGAGGCTGACCCCGCTTAGCGGAGTCCCCCCGCGACACCGTCGTTGATGAGCGCCGGCACTAGTCCCTCCGGCGGAAGTACAAGCTCATCGCGGACAAGCAGCCGTAGTTTGTGGAGGGCGTCGTCTCAGGCGGCGCCCTCCGCGCGTTGTGCTCGCGCGCGGGGGCGTCCGGCGCCGGCTCCACTACTCTGAGGGCATGTGCCGAAACATCAGAACCCTTCACAACTTCGAGCCCCCGGCCACCGAGACTGAGGTCGAGGCGGCGGCGCTCCAGTACGTACGCAAGATCAGCGGCTTCACCAAGCCCTCGCAAGCCAACCAGGAGGCCTTCGACGCGGCTGTCCGGGCCGTGACCGCGGTGTCGATCGAGCTCCTGGGCAGCCTCACCACTGCCGCGGCGCCGAAGAACCGAGAGATCGAGGCGGCTAAGGCTCGGGCCCGGTCGGCTCAGCGCTACGCCACGGCGTAGCGCCGCCCCGGCGGCCAGGCCGCAAAACCGCGCGGACACGGGCGCCCGCGGCTAGGCGGCGAGATAGGCCCGCCAGGCCGGCGGAATCGTCGGCGAGGCGACCTGGATGAAGACGTGGGGGCTGGGGGTCTTCGGGGCCCGGGTGAGGTTCATCCCCGCCTGCCGGGGCAGGGCGTTGCCCTTGCGACGGTTGCAGGGAGCGCACGAGGCGACGATGTTCTCCCAGCTCGAGGTGCCCCCCTTAGAGCGCGGAACCACGTGATCGACGGTCAGGTTCGAGCGCGACCCGCAGTACTGGCAGGTCCAGTCGTCGCGGGCAAAGACGGCGCGGCGGGTGATCTTGCGCCGGTGCGTGTCCCGCGGGATGCGTACGTAGCTGACGAGACGGATGACGACTGGCCGCGCCAAGCTCGTGGTGGCGGAGTGCAGTTGCCAGTCAGCATGCTCGATGACCTCCGCCTTGTCCTTGAGCAGGAGCACCACGGCACGGCGCACGGTGCAGACGTTGATCGGCTCGTACGTCGCGTTCAAGACGAGCACCCGGCCAACCTCTCGCCCGCGCCGCTGGTGCTCGGAAAGCGGCGCGGACCCCAGTGGCGCAGGTGGTACAGAAATGGCCATGGCTTCGCACGCGGCAGTCTAGCGGCGCGGCTCGACGCATTCCGTTATCTCCAGCTCAGGCGGCCGGGAACGAACCCAACACCCGCAGCGCCTCCACGTGGGCTCTCAGGCCCTCCAGGCCGGCGGCGACATGAGGCTCGGTATCCCGCCCCTCCATGTCGACGAAGAACATGTAGCGACCCAGGCCCTGCTTGCGGGGGCGCGACTCGATCCGGGTCAGGTTGACCCCGCGGTCGGCGAACTCAGACAGGCACGCGACCAGCCACCCCGGCGCCTCCGAGCCGACGCCCCAGAACACGATCGCTGTCTTCCAGGGGCCCAGCTGGACCGCGTCGTCACCGAGACCCCCGGCCACCGTTTCGTCACCAAGACCCCCGGCCCCTGCGGCGGGGGACTCGACTGATCCCCGATCCGCCGCCCTCCCGAGCCCAGCCGGCCCCCCGGGCGGCGCTCCCACCGGCCCCAGCCAGACGAACCGAGTCTCGTTTCCGGCCACGTCCTCGACGCCGGCCCGGAGCACGACGCACCCGTATCGGGCGGCCGCGGCCCGGTTACCGAGCGCCGCCCACGGCCGCTCCTCGGCGGCAATCGACCGCACCGCTTCGGCGGTCGAGCCTCCGGAGCGGACCTGAGCCTGCGGCAGCCTGGTCCGGATGAAGCGGGCGCACTGTGCGCTGGCCTGGGGGTGGGAGATCACCACCTCGATGTCCTCGAGCTCGATCGCCGTGCGGGCGATCAGGCAATGGCGGATCGGATGCACCACCTCGCCGAGGATCGCCACGTCCTCGGTCTCCATCGCCAGCGTGTCGAGGGTGGCGTTGACCGAGCCCTCCAGCGAGTTCTCGATCGGGACCAGGACCCGGTCCACGATCCCGTCGTGCACCGCCATGACGGCGTCGTAGATCGTCGGGAGGGGCACCTGCTCCACCTGGTCCGAACCGCTTCCCTGGAGGCCAGCCGCGAGCAGCGCCTCGTGGGTGAACGTCCCCTCGGGGCCGAAGTAGCCGACCCGCATCAAGGTGCTCCGACGACGCCAGCCTGCCCCGGCGTGCAGCGGCGGCTATCCACTCTCAGGGGCCACGTGGTCCCCTTGCAGGGCCAGGCGGATGGCCTCGTTCTCCTCTGGCGAGAGCTCGAGCTCACCGCGCCCGGAGTTGACCTGCTTGGCGTACAGGCGGGCCTGGTCGCGGTGTTGGATCGAGGACAGCACCACTCCGGAGCGGCCGGCATCGAGCAGCGCGAGCGAGGTCGACTGGCGCCCCGACATCTCGCCGTAGGCGTCGTAGCGGACCAGGGCGCGGTAGGCGATAGCGCCGTCGAGGCGCTGCTCGGCCACGCCCATCCGCGCCTCGAGCCGGTCGCCGGCGTCCTGGACGTACTCGTTGAGCGCCTCGAATTGCGACTGCAGCGTGGCGGCGTGGGTGACCAGGTCCTGGCGGCCGTCCCCGAGGACCCGGCGCTGGTCGGCGCGGACCCGGCGCAGGCGGATAGCCAGGCCAGCGCTGATCAAAAGAGCCACCACCGCCACGGCCGCTGCGGCCAGGGCGACGATGCCGACGGTGCTCGTCAGGTCATGCACCGCAGAAAGGATAAGGAGCGGCTTACTGGAACGTGACCGGGAAGGAGAGCGAGTTGTTGGACTTGTTCTTCTCGCCCGGTACCGGCTCGACCGTCGCCGCGACGGTATCGGTCCCCGCCGAGGGGCTGGAGCTCAGCGTCACCTTGCAACTGGTCTTCTCGCCGGCGGTCGTCTTCGGGACCACCGTCTGGCCGCTGACGTTGGTTCCGGTGACGCTCACCTTGCAGATGACGTTGGTCTCGCTGTTGGTGCCCGCGTTGGTGAAGTTGAGCTGGAAGGTCGGGGCCGGGCTGGCCGGGATCGTGTTGGTGGATCCGGTCTGCAACGTCGTTCCGCCCACGCTGACCGAATCGAGTGAATCGCCGTGCAGGCCTGGCGCGACCTTGCCGCCGCTAACACCGCTCGCCGCCGAGGCGCCGAGCGTGGTGGCGATGAAGCTCGGGGTCAGCCACTGCACGTTGGGAAGGAACTGGCGCCCGGCGATCGTCTCGCCGTTGGGCGGACCGACCGCGATCCCCGCGCCGTGCAGCGCGTTGGCGATCTCAGTCGCCGTGTAGCTCTTGTAGAGCACATCGGAGGAGTAGAACCGGGCCATCGAGGCGGCGATCGAGTTGACCGCGTCTTTGCTGGTCGAGGTGCCCAGCGCCGGCTGGATCTGGTTAGCGATGTTGGTGATCCCGTCCAGTCGCATCCGGAAGACGAGCAGCAGGTTCTGCTGGGCGGGCTTGACCTCGTCGGGGACGTCGAGGCCGCGAGCGTGATTGAGCTGGGACTCGGCGTCGACGCGGGTCTGATTGATCTGGTTCTGGAGGTTGGTGCCGTTGCCCTGTCCGCCCCCGGCGGCCAGGTCGCGGAACAGGCTGGTCGAGGTCTGGCCCGACTCCTGGATCAGCGAGCTGACGTTGTTGTTGTAGTCCTTGAGGCCGCTGTTGCGAGCGCTTACCTGGCAGCTGTGCACGCCCAGCGCGATCAGGATGATCACGATCAGCAGCGCCACCGCGGCCACCGCTCGGCGGGCCTGAATCGCCTGATGGTCCCCAGGGGGACGGCGGCCGGTCCCAGATGGGGGGCGACGGCCGGTCCCCGATGGCCGGCGTCGGCGCGGTGATATACGGGGGGAGGTGCGGGTCGGAGGGGTAGGAGGCTCGTCTGTGTCGTCGAAGAACGACAAGCGGGATAGCTCCTTGCAGGGCTGGTGAAGACGCCAGTATGACCACCGCGACGGCTGGAATCGGCATACCCTCGGGCAGAACGCTCCCAAACCTGCGGCGAGGACTATCGGTCCCCGGCCGCAGGGACCGCCCCCGCCGTGTGGAAAAGCCCTTCCATGAGCCCGAGTGAAGCGTCGACCGCCCGGGCCCGCGATGGCCAGGGCGGCCGAACGCGCCGCTCCGCCGCTCCGCCGCCCCTGGTTCTGGAGCGTTACCGACTGCACCGCCGGCTGGGCGCCGGCGCGTTCGGCACGGTGTGGATGGCCCGCGACGAGCGCCTCGAGCGAGACGTCGCGGTCAAGATCCTGCCGCGCGAGCGGATCGTCGGCGGGCGCTTTGAGCGGGAGGCTCGCGCCGCCGCTCGCCTCGCCCACCCCGGAATTGTGACGCTGTATGAGGCGGCCGTTGACGACGACGGTGCCTATCTCGTCTCCGAGCTGGTTCGGGGGACCACGCTCGACGATCTGCTCGACCAGGGGCGCCTGTCTGATCGCGACATCGTCGCCGTGGGGATCGCGCTCTGTGACGCACTGGCTCACGCGCACGCCCAGGGCGTGGTCCACCGCGACGTCAAGCCGTCCAACATCCTGGTGCCCGCGCAACCGGTCACCCCGGCGCAGCTGGCCAAGCTGACCGACTTCGGGGTGGCCCGAGTCATCGGCGGTGACTCGCTGACGCGGACCGGCGACGTGGTCGGCACGCTGGCCTACATGGCCCCCGAGCAGGCCGAGGGGCTCGAAGCCGGAGCCGGAGCCGACGTCTACTCGCTGGCGCTCGTCCTCTACGAGGCGCTGACCGGGATCAACCCGGTCTCGATCAGCACCGCCGCCCAGCGGGCCAGGCGGCTGGGAGCCCACCTGCCGCCGCTGCGCCGCCAGCGGCGCGACCTCCCGCGGCAGCTCGGCAGCGGAATCGACCTGGCCCTCAGACCCCGTCCTCGCGAGCGCGGCACGATCGGGGAGCTGCGAGCCAGCCTGGTGGCGGGCCAGCCGGAGGTGGGCGACGAGCCCGGCGTCGTCGGCGAGCCGCTGTCGCTGGAGCGCACGGCGCGGCTGACCCGGCTGGCGCCGAAGCTGGCCGAACGCGAACCCGATCCGCCGGCTGGGGCCGAAGCCGCCAGCGAGCGGGCCCCCAGCGAGCGGGCCAGCAGCGGACGCCAGCCCGCCTCGGAGGAGATCTGGGTTGGGCGCGGACTGGCGGCCCTGGCCGCGGCAGCCACCGCGGGCTGGCTCGCCATCGTCCCGCTGTCACCGTCGCCGGCCCCGGCATTTGCGCTGGCGGCACTGGCCGGCGGGCTGACGCTGCTGTTGCCGCGCATCGGGTGGTTGGCGATCGGGGTGGCGGCCTGCGCCCTCGCGGTGGCCCAGGACCACCCCGGCATCGCGCTCTTGATCGCCGCCGCGGTCCTCGTTCCCGTCCTGGCGATGATCCGCCGTCCCACCGCCTGGCCCCTGGCCGCCGGCGCCCCAGCGCTGGGGCTGCTGGGCCTGGCCGGCGCGTGGCCGGCGCTGGCGGGTCGGGCGGGCACGATCTGGCAGCGCGCCGCGCTCGGATTCAGCGGCTGGATCTGGCTGGTGCTGGCCGCCCCGTTGGCCAATCGGATCCTCTACCTGCCGCAGATCCCGGGCGCGCACCCGCTTTCCGCATGGGCCGCCTCGCCCTACGACACGATCCACCACGCCCTCACCCCGATCGTCACCTCGGGGGTTCTGGCGCCGGCGCCTATCTGGGCGCTGGCCGCCGCCATCCTCCCTTGGCTGGTGCGCTGTCGCTCGCTGGCGCTTGACACGATCAGGGCGGTGGTCTGGTCGGCGACCCTGGTCTCGGCCACCGGCGTGGCGGTCGCAGCGGCCCACGGCAGCGCTGGACTGCGGGCCGCGCCGACCGCGACGGCGGGGGCGGTGGTGGGCGCCGCGGTGGCGCTGACCCCGTCGGCGTTTGCGGCGTGGCGTGCCAGAGGGTGTTTGGAGGGTGGGTCCGAGGCCGGATTCTCGTAGCATGGAACCGCCCCAAGGGGCGCCCGATGAGTGTGCTCAGAAGCCTCGAGAGCAAGATCGCAGGCCTCGTAGAGGGGACGTTCAGTCGTGCCTTCAGGTCCGAGGTCCGTCCGGTCGAGATAGCGCGCAAGCTGGCGCGCGAGATGGAGGAGCACAAGTCAATCTCCCTCTCGCGCACTTATGTCCCCAACGAGTACCGCGTCTACCTGTCCCCGCGTGACCGGGAACGGTTCGCCGATTACGAGGGTGCGCTGGCCAGCGAGCTGACCGGCTACCTGCTCGAGCACGCCCGCCGCGAGCGGCTGGTGCTGATGTCCCGTCCGGTGGTGGAGTTCGAGACCGACGACCGGCTGGGATTGGGCGAATTCGGGATTCAGACCCGGGTGGTGAGCCCGGGACCGGAGGACGAGGAGGCCGAACCGGTGGCCGAGGAATCGGGCCGGACGATGGTCTACAGCGCCGCCGGCCGGGTGGCCGAGCCGCTCGAGGAGCGGGCGCGCCACCGAGCCGAGACCGCGTTGCTGTTGACCGGCGGCAAACGGCTGGTGGTGGGGCCGGCCGGGGCCACGCTGGGGCGCAGCCGGCAGTGCGACGTGATGCTGGATGACCCCAACGTCTCCCGGACCCACGCCGAGGTCCGGCCGCGCGGCGGCTCCTGGGTGCTTACCGACCTGGGCTCGACCAACGGCTCGCGGCTGAACGGCAGCCGGGTGGAGGGGTCGGAGGTGCTCAAGCCGGGCGACGAAATCGAGCTCGGAACCTCGGTAATCAAGTTCGAGCTGGAGTAAGGAGCCCTCAGCGGTGCTCGAGCCTGTCTCGGTAGGACTGAAGTACGGCTTCTTGATCGTGCTCTACCTGTTCTTGATGTGGGTGGCGTGGAGCGCGCTGCGCGACCTGCGCCGCGGGCGAGGCGGTGTGTTTCAGTCAGACCGCGGGCCAACGCCGGACGCCACGGGGATGTACGACGCGGCCTCGCCGGGACTGGCCGGCCTCGACGAGTTCGAGCCGCGGCTGCTGGTCGAGCACGCGCCGGGGCACGAGAGCGGCGTTGCCTACGACCTGATGGAAGGCGCGACCCTGGGACGCGGAGATGTCGAGATCCGGCTCGAAGATCCGTTCGCGTCCTCGCGTCATGCGCGCATCTCGCGGGAAGGTCAGGTGGTGGTGATCGAGGATCTCGGCTCCACCAACGGCACCTACCTCAACGAGGAGCCGCTCAACGGCCTCCAGCCGCTGCACGAGGGCGACCGGATCCGCATCGGCGACTCCGAGTTCTCCTACCTGCAATGACGGTCCCCGGAGTGTCATAAGCCGCCATGCTGCGAGTCGCCCAGACAACGTGGAAGACCGACACCGGACGCCAGCGGCGCGACAACGAGGACAGCGCCTTCGCGCGCTCGCCGCTATTCGTGGTGGCCGACGGGATGGGCGGCGCCCAGGCCGGCGAGGTGGCCTCGCGGATGGCCGTCGAGGCCTTCCAGCGCGAGCTCTCGCCGCAGGGCAGCCCCGAGGAGCGTCTGGCCGATCGGGCCAAGGACGCCAACCGCCGGATCTACGAGATCTCGAGCTCCGAGCACGAGCGCGCCGGCATGGGGACCACGCTGACCGCCGTATACCTCGACGACTCCGCCCTGGCCATCGCCCACGTCGGCGACAGCCGGGCGTATCTGTTGCGCGACGGCTCACTCAGCCGCCTGACTCAGGATCACTCGCTGGTCGGCGAGCTGGTGCGGCGCGGGAAGCTGACCGAGCAGCAGGCCGCTGAACATCCGCAGCGCTCGAGCATCACCCGGGCGTTGGGGGTCGATGCCGAGGTCCAGGTTGACACCTGGACCTACCCGGCCCGTCCCGGCGACGTGGTGCTGCTGTGCAGCGATGGGCTGACATCGATGATCACCGAAGAGCGGATCGCCGCCATCCTGGGCGAGGCGTCAGACCTCGACCGCGCCGCTGAGCGCCTGATCGACGAGGCCAACGAGGCCGGCGGGCGCGACAACATCACCGTGGTCATCTTCCGTCTGGAGGACGCGGGCGGGGAGGCGCCGGGTGACGATCCGACGGTCGTCGGACTCGAGCCGGCGCCGGCGGGCTCGACCGATCCGGAGGCCCGCTCGCCGTCGGGTGACCGGACACCGGACGGACGCTCGGCGACGGCACGGGCCGCTGGCGCCACGATGACGGCCCCGCGCAGCCAGCCGGGGCCGCGAACCCCGCCGGCGGCCACGCCGCGCCTGGCCCGCACCCAGGGACGGACCACCCGGCCCCCCGCGGGCGGGCGCAAACGGCGCCCGGAGCGCTTCGCCAAGCCGGTGGCGGCGGTGGTGGCGGTTGTGGTGGTGCTGTTCCTGGTCGGCGGGGGCGGCTATCTGGCCAGCCGTCAGCTGTTCTTCGTCGGCACCAATGCCCAGGGGATCGTCACCGTCTACCGGGGGTTCCCCTACGACCTGCCGCTCGGGATCGCGCTCTATGAGCAGTTCTACGTCTCCGGGATTCCGCTGCAGTCCGTACCCGTGGCGCGCCGCAAGGGCCTGCTCAACCACCAGCTTCGCTCGCAGGCCGACGCAATCAGCCTGGTCCACGCGGCCGAGCTCGGCCAGCTCACCCGATGACCGCGCGCAACCGCGAGCTGTTCGGTCTGATTCCGGCCTCGCTGCTGGTCACCGCGGGCTTTGCCGGGGTGTTCATCCAGCGCTCAAACGCGCTGACCAACATCTCGCTCACCTACGGCGCGATCTTCCTGGGCCTGTGCCTGGCCGGGCACATCCTGATTCGGATCACGCTCCCCCACGCCGACCCCTACATGTTCCCGCTGGTCGCTCTGCTGGCCAGCTTCGGGATCGTGATGATCTACCGGATCGACTCGACCCTGGCCCGCCAGCAGGCCCAGTGGTTCGTGCTGGGGCTGATCCTGTTCGCGGTCACGATCGTCGCGTTTCGCGACTACCGCAAGCTCGAGCGCTACCGCTACACGATCGTGGCGGTGTCTCTGGGGCTGTTGCTGCTCCCGCGCCTGCCCGGCCTGGGCGCGCAGGTCAACGGGGCCTACCTGGGGATCCGGATCCCCGGCGTGTTCATCTTCCAGCCGACCGAGTTCGCCAAGATCGGCCTGGTCATCTTCCTGGCCAGCTACCTGCGCGACACCCGCCAGGTGATGGTGATGGGGGCGCGGCGGATCCTGGGGGTGACGATTCCGCCGATCAAGCACTTCGGCCCGGTGCTGGTGATCTGGGGTGTGGCGATGGTGATCCTGTTGCTGTTGCACGACATCGGCTCCTCGCTGATGTTCTACGGCGCGCTGCTGTCGATGCTCTACGTGGCCACCGGGCGGCTTTCGTTCGTGGTCGTAGGACTGCTGGCGTTCGCGATCGGGGCCTGGTACCTCGGCGC
Organism: Solirubrobacteraceae bacterium; assembly: GCA_036497115.1. Taxonomy (GTDB): domain Bacteria; phylum Actinomycetota; class Thermoleophilia; order Solirubrobacterales; family Solirubrobacteraceae; genus Palsa-465. Next base: position 88 of record DASXJY010000174.1, on the reverse strand, counting down.
CCACATCCACCACATCAACGACCGCGTCGACGCCTGGCTTCACCCCTTCAACCACGTGCTCTACAACAAGATCGGCGGCAGCTACCAG